>NZ_JACHJC010000001.1:6520288-6823077 GCF_014203425.1 Micromonospora echinospora | reverse complement strand
GCCGGCGCCGGCCGGGGCGCCGCCACCGCGACGCTCGCCGACGGATGGCGCGGGGCCACCACCGCCCCGCCCGCCAGGTGGCAGACGCCCGCCGAGGTGCGTGACACCACTCCCGCCGTGCAGCTCGGCGGGGCGCCCGGCACGCTGCCGGCGGCCCCTGCCACGCCGGCCCCGGTCTCCGGGGCGGGCTGGTCGGCCGGCGGGCCGACGGTGGCGTACCCCGCGCTCGACCCGCTGCCCAAGCGGTCGCCCAGCACCGAGGCGGCGCCTCCGGCCTACCAGCCGCTCGCCGCGGCGCCGACGGTGGAGACCACCCCGGCAAAGCCCGTGGTGGCTCGTCCCGAGCAGCGGGCCGAGGCCCCGATATTCCGGGAGATGGAGGCGGTCTGGTTCCGCTCGCACGGAGAGGACGAGACCACCATCTTCACCCGGCCCACCTTCGACGAGCCGCCCGCGCCGGCCCAGCCGGCCGTGCCGCCGCCCGCGGCGTCGGCGCGTCCGCCGCTGCCCACCCGTACCCCGGGCGCGCAGGCGTCGGGGCTGAGCACGCCGGCCGCGTACAACGCACCGGCCGTGCCGTCCGCGCCACCCGCGGCGGCCGCCCCGGCGGCCGCGTCGCCGCCACCGGCCGCCCCGGCGCCACCACCCGCCGCCGAGCCCGCGCCCGGCATCGACCCGAGCGCCTGGCGTACCGCGGCCGACGAGGGCTGGACGCGGGCCAGCCGGGCCGCGGAGCCCACCACCGGCGGCACCACCCGTTCGGGCCTGCCCAAGCGGGTGCCGCAGGCCCAGCTCGTGCCCGGCGGGATCGAGCCGAAGAGCGGCCGGGACCGCAGCCGGCGCACGCCGGACGAGGTACGGGGGCTGCTCTCCGCCTACCACCGTGGCGTCCAGCGGGGCCGTACGGCCGGCGCCGACCCGAACAGCACCTCGACCAAGGAGACGAACCGATGAACAGGCCGGCGGCCATGCAGGACATGGGTTGGCTTCTCACCAACTTCGCCGACAGCGTGGCGGGCATCGCCCACGTGGTGGCGGTCTCCGCGGACGGGCTGCTGCTCGCCTCCTCCCGGGACCTGCCCGGGGACCGGGCCGACCAGCTCGCCGCGATCACCTCCGGCGTGGTGAGCCTGACCGAGGGCGCGGCGCGCATGTTCAGCGCCGGCGGGGTGCTGCAGACCGTGATCGAGATGGACAGCGGTTACCTGTTCCTGATGTCCATCAGCGACGGCTCCTCGATGGCCGTGCTCGCGGCGCGCAGCTGCGACGTGGGCCAGGTCGGCTACGAGATGGCGTTGCTCGTGGAACGGGTCGGCCAGGCGCTGGTCCCGCTGCCGAGGGACGCCGTCCGGTCCTGACCGGGCCGCCGACATGAGCCGGAGCCGCTGCGCTCCGTATGAGGGGAGGTGATCGCGAGATGGACCCGCGACGTGATCCGCGTGGCGCGCTGGTGCGACCGTACGCGGTCACCCGGGGCCGCACCGAGCCGTTGCAGAACATCGCGCTCGAAGCCGTGCTGTCGAGCACGGCCACGCAGTCGGCCGAGGCGCGTTTCGCCGGGCACGACAAGTACCGCATCTCCTCGGTCTGTGAAGGCCGGGCACAGTCGCTGGCGGAAATCGCCGCTTACACCCGGATGCCGCTGGGCGTCACCCGGGTGCTGGTCGCCGACATGGTGGCCGAGGGCCTGCTGACGCTACACACTGCCGCTCCCGCGACGGGTTTCGCGGCGCGCATGAACCTGCTTGGAAGGGTGCTAAGTGGACTTCGCGAACTATGACCCCGACGGGGTGAACCGCGGCCGGGAGATCATCTCCGCGAAGATCGTGATCGCGGGCGGCTTCGGCGTGGGCAAGACCACCCTGGTCGGTGCGATCTCCGAGATCCAGCCGCTGACCACCGAGGCGCTGATGACCGCGGCGGGCGTGGGCATCGACGACGCGTCGAAGGTGCCGGGCAAGGAGACCACCACGGTCGCCATGGACTTCGGCCGTATCACCATGGCGGAGGACCTGATCCTCTACCTGTTCGGCACGCCCGGCCAGACCCGCTTCTGGTTCATGTGGGACGAGATCATCCGGGGCGCGGTGGGCGCGGCGGTGCTGGTGGACACCCGCCGGATCACCGACGCGTTCGCGCCGCTGGACTACTTCGAGAACCGCAAGCTGCCGTACGTCGTGGCGTTGAACCGCTTCGAAGACGCGCCGCACTACGAGCTGGAGGAGGTCCGGGAGGCGCTCGCCATCTCCCCGGACGTGCCGATGGTCCTGTGCGACGCCCGCCGGCGGGACTCGGTCAAGCAGGTGCTGGTGACCGTGGTCGAGCACGCGATGCTCCGCCTCCAGGCCGAGCACGGCTACCCGGCCTCGGTCGGCTGACCGCCTGCGGGTCAGTCGACCCGCAGGCGGTAGCCCCGCTTGACCACTGTCTGCACCACGCGGGGCGCCTTCAGCCCGACCCGCAGCCGGGCGACAGCCATCTCCACCGCGTGCTCGTCCGCGCCGCGCGGCAGCGTACGCAGCAGCGCGGTGCGGGAGAGCACCTTGCCGGGTGACGCGGCGAGCGCGCGCAGCACGGCCATCGGGGCCGGCGCGAGCTGGCGCAGCTCCCCGTCCACCACCGCGGCGTGGCCGCGCAGCGTCAGCACGTGCCCGGCCGCCTTCACCGAGACCGTGCGCCGGGGCAGCTCCTCGACGATGGTGCGGACCAGCGCGCCCAGCCGCGCCCGGCTGGGCGCGCTCACCGGCACGCCGCGCCGGACCAGCGGCTCGGCGGTCACGGTGCCCACGCACCCGGCCAGCACGTCGCCGCGCAGCGCCTCCAGCACCGTCTCGGTACGGTCCCCGGCCGCCCGCAGCAGGGCCTCGGCCGCCGGGGCCGAGGTGAACGTGACCGCGTCGACGAGCCGCCCGGCGACCAGGTCGATGAGCCGGTGCAGCGGCGCCGGGTCGGCCGGCGGCGCCCACCGGTAGACCGGCACCTCGATCACCGTGGCCCCGGCCGCCACCAGGGCGTCGGTGCACTCGGGTTGCCGCTCGCCGTGCAGTTGCATCGCCACCACCTTGCCTGCCACGCCGCGCGAGACCAGGTGCTCCACCACCTCGTCGCAGCTCTCCGACCCCGGCGACCAGTGCTCGCGCAGCCCGGCGGCGCGGATCGCCCCGGTCGCCTTGGGGCCCCGGGACACCACGTACGCGCGGGCGAGCGTGGCGCGCAGCGGCTCGGCCAGCCCCCAGCCCTCGGCCGCCTCCAGCCAGCCCCGCATGCCGATGCCGGTGTTGGCCATCAGCACGTCCGGCGGATGTTCCAGGCAGGCCCGGGTGGCCTCACGCAGGTCGGTGTCGTCGGCGAGCGGGACGATCCGCAGCGCCGGGGCGAGCACCACCCGCGCACCGCGCCGCTGGAGCAGGGCGGCCAGTTCGTCGCGCCGCCGGTCCGCGGTGACCCCGATGGTGAAACCGGCCAGCTCGTCCCGCATCACTGCTCCTGCCGTAACCGCACCTCGACCTGGCCGTCCCGGCAGCGCACCCGGTGCCGCGTCAGCGTCACGCCGGGCAGGTCCAGGCACCGCCCGGTGGTGAGGTCGTAGACCTGCTTGTGCAGCGGCGAGGAGAGCGTCGGCACGCCGCCCCGGCTGCCCACGAGACCGCGGGACATGACGTACGCGCCGCCGACCGGGTCGAGGTTGTCCACCGCGTACAGCCCGCTCGCGGTGCGGAAGACAGCTACCTGCACGCCGTCGACGAGCGCGGCCACGCCCCGGTCGAGGTCGAGCCGGTCCAGCGGGCAGACCGGCATCCAGTCCAGCGTGACGACAGGGCTCATCGGCGTACCTCCGGCAGTCCGAGCACAACGGGTTGACGGCGGTGCCCGGCGTCCCGGGCGGGCACCGGCTGGCCCCGCTCCCGGGTGAACGTGATGGACGGGTCGGGCACGCCGGGCGCGTTGACGAACGAGGCGAAGCGGCGCAGCCGCTCCGGGTCCTCCAGCACGTCGCGCCACTCGTCGGAGTAGCTCGTGACGTGCCGGGCCATGGCCGCGTCGAGGTCGGCGCAGAGGCCGAGCGAGTCGTCCACGAGCACCGACCGGAGGTGGTCCAGGCCGCCGTCCATCGCCTCGATCCAGGCGGCGGTGCGCTGCAACCGGTCGGCGGTGCGGATGTAGTACATGAGGAACCTGTCGATCAGCGTGACCAGCTCGGCGGTGCTCAGATCGGTGGCGAACAGGTCGGCGTGCCGGGGCCGGAAGCCGCCGTTGCCGCCGACGTACAGGTTCCAGCCGCCCTCGGTGGCGATGACGCCGAAGTCCTTGCTCCGGGCCTCGGCGCACTCCCGGGCGCAGCCGGAGACCGCCGACTTGAGCTTGTGCGGCGCGCGCAGCCCTCGGTAGCGCAGCTCCAGCGCGATCGCCAGCCCAACCGAGTCCTGGACGCCGTAGCGGCACCAGGTGTCGCCGACGCAGGACTTCACGGTGCGCAGCGCCTTGCCGTAGGCGTGGCCCGACTCGAAGCCCGCGTCGACGAGCCGGCGCCAGATCTGCGGCAACTGGTCGACCCGCGCGCCGAACAGGTCGATCCGCTGCCCGCCGGTGATCTTCGTGTAGAGCTGGAAGTCGCGGGCCACCTCGCCGATCGCGATCAGCTTCTCGGGGGTGATCTCCCCGCCGGGAATCCGGGGCACCACCGAGTAGCTGCCGTCGCGTTGCAGGTTGGCCAGGAAGTGGTCGTTCGTGTCCTGCAGCGACGCCTGTTCGCCGTCGAGCACGTGCCCGGCGCCGAGCGAGGCCAGGATGGAGGCCACCACCGGCTTGCAGATGTCGCAGCCGCTCCCGCGCCCGTGCTCGGCGACGAGCCGGGAGAACGTGCCGATGCCCCGCACCCGGATCAGGTCGAACAGCTCCTGCCGGCTGCTGTCGAAGTGCTCGCACAGCGCTTTCGACTGGCGCACCCCGGCGGCGTCCAGCAGCTGCTTGAGCATCGGCAGGCAGGAGCCGCAGCTCGTACCGGCCCGGGTGCACGCTTTCAACGCCGGCACGTCGGTCGCCCCGCCGGCGATCGCCGCGTCCAGGTCGGCCCGGGTCACCGCGTTGCAGGAGCAGACCTGCGCGGCGGCCGGCAACGCGCCCGCGCCGGCGCCCGGGCCGCCGGCCGGCGCCAGCAACGCCAGCGGGGGAGCGGGCAGCGGCCCGCCGACACTGGCCCGCAACGCCGGGTACGCGCTCGCGTCCCCGACCAGCACGCCGCCGAGCAGCGTCCGCGCGTCGTCGGAGAGGACCAGCTTCGCGTACGCGCGGGTGGCCGGGTCGGTGAACGTCACGTCCAGGCAGCCGGGGGTGACGCCGTGCGCGTCGCCGAACGAGGCCACGTCGACGCCGAGCAGCTTGAGCTTCGTCGCGGTGTCCGCGCCGGGGAACGTGGCCGCGCCGCCGAGCAGCCGGTCCGCGACCACCTCGGCGGTGGCGTACCCGGGCGCGACCAGCCCGTGGCAGACCCCGTCCACGGCAGCGCACTCGCCGACCGCCCAGATCCGCTCGTCGGTCGTACGGCAGGAAGCGTCCACCAGCACGCCGCCGCGCGGGCCGAGCGGCAGCCCGGCCGTCCGGGCCGGCTCGTCGCGCGGCCGGATCCCGGCGGCCACCACCACCAGCTCCGCGTCGACAGTGCGGCCGTCGGCCAGGTCGAGCGCGGCGACAGTGCCGTCCGGCCCGGGGCGCAGCGCTGTGGTGGCCACCCCGAGGTACGGCGTGACGCCCAGCTCCTCGACGTAGCGGCGGAGCATCGCGCCGCCCGCCTCGTCCACCTGCACCGGCATCAGCCGGGGCGCGAACTCGACCACGCTGGTGTCGAGCCCGAGCAGCCGCAGCGCGTTCGCCGCCTCCAGCCCGAGCAGTCCGCCGCCGATGACCGCGCCGGTGCGCCGCCCCCGGGCGTGCTCCCGGATCGCGGCCAGGTCGTCCAGCGTCCGGTAGACGAAGACGCCGGGCAGCTCCGTGCCGTCGACCGGCGGCACGAACGCGTACGAGCCGGTGGCCAGCACCAGCGCGTCGTACGGGTACTCCCCGGCCGCCGTGGTCACCACCCGACGCGCCCGGTCGACCCCGGTGGCCGGCTCGCCCAGCCGCAGGTCCACTCCGTCGTCGGGGGTGTGCACCGTCAGCTCGTCGGCGTCCACCCCGTCGAAGACGGCCGAGAGGCGCACCCGGTCGTACGCCGGACGCCGCTCCTCGGCCAGCACCGTGACCCGCCACCGCCCACCGGTGTCCCGGGCCCGCAGCGCCTCGACGAAGCGCTGCCCGACCATGCCGTTCCCGATCACGACCAGCCGCTCGCTCATGACGCCACTCCGCTTCGCTGCGTGGCGCCACGAGGCACCTCCGCGCTGAGCCTGCTGATTCGCTCGCTCATGACGCCACCTCCACCGTCTCGCGTACCTCGTCGGCTGCCTGCGGGTCGGCCTCGGCGAGCCAGCCGGCGATGCCGGCGACCGCGTCCCGGCAGCCGCCGCAGCCGGTGGCGGCCCGGGTCCCCGCGGACAGCGCCGCCGCCGTCCGGGCGCCCGCCCGCCAGCACGCCACCAGCGCGCCCTTGGTCACGTCGTTGCACCGGCACACGGTCGCGGCGTCCGGCATCAGCGCCGGGGACGCGGCCGGCCCGGACTGCGTCTCGCCGAACGCCCGGCCGAGCAGCAGCGAGCGCCGGTCCGTCGGCACCGGCGCGCCCCTGTCGAACAGCTGCACCACCGTGCCGACCGCCGGGTTGTCGCCGAGCAGGATCGCGCCGGTCAGCCGCTCGTCCCGGATGCGCAGCCGGGCGTAGGTGCCCCGGGCCGGGTCGGCGAAGGTCAGCTCCTCGACCGGGCCGCCCGGGTCGCCGGTCCCGGCCACGTCACCCATCGCGGCCAGGTCGATGCCGGCCGCCTTGAGCCGGGTCACCGCGGGCCGAGGGCGGTAGCGGGCCAGCGGATCCGCTCCGGTCAGCACGTCGGCCACCACCCGGGCCTGCGCCCAGGCCGGCGCGACAAGCCCGGTCAGCGCCCCGTCGTGCTGCGCGCAGTCGCCGATGGCGGAGATCCGCCGGTCGCTCGTCCGCATCCGGTCGTCCACCACCACGCCCCGCTCGACGGCGAGACCGGCGGAGGCGGCGAGCGCGGTGTCGGGGCGTACCCCGCAGCAGAGCACCAGCAGGTCGGCGTCGAGCGGTTCGGCGTCGCCCAGGTGCAGGCGGACGCCGTCGGCGTCGGCGGTCACGGCGGTGGCCGGCGCCCCGAGCCGGGACCGGACGCCCAGGCCGGCGAGCGTGCCGGCGAGGACCGCGCCGGCGGACGGGTCGAGCTGGCGTTCCATCAGGTGCCCGACCGGGTGGACCACAGTCACGTCGAGACCCCGCGCGGCGAGCCCTCGGGCCGCCTCCAGGCCCAGCAGCCCGCCGCCGAGCACTGTCACGCGTCGCGCGCCCTCGGCGGCGGCGAGGATCCGCCGGCAGTCCCCGAGCGTGCGGAACGGGACGACCCGCTCGGGCAGCGGCGCGAGGCCCGGCAGCGGCGGCACGACGGCCAGGCTGCCGGTGGCGAGCACCAGGTGGTCGTACCCGTGCCGGCCGCCGTCGGCGGTGACCACCTCCCGGGCGGCCCGGTCCACGGCGGTGACCGCCGCGCCGGTGTGCACCTCGACGCCCGGCCCGACGGCTTCGACCAGCTCCACGTCCGGCTCGCCGATGCGCCCGGCGAGCAGCGTGGAGAGCATGATCCGGTTGTACGCGCGGTGCGGCTCCGCCCCGAGCACGGTGATCCGCCGGTCCCCGCCGCGTGCGTGCAGCTCGGCGGCGAGCCGGGCGCCGGCCATGCCGTAGCCGACGACGACTATGCGTTCGTTCATGCCGGCTCCACCCGGACCGCGCAGATCTTGAACTCGGGCATCCCGGAGACCGGGTCGAGGGCGTCGTTGGTGACCGAGTTGGCGCGTTGCGCGCCCGGCCAGTGGAACGGCGCGAAGACGGTGTCCGGCCGGATCGCCGTGCTGAGCCGGGCCGGCGCCCGCAGCTCACCCCGGCGGGAGACCACACGTACCGGCGCTCCCTCGGTCACGCCGAGACGGGCCGCCAGGTCCGGGTGCAGCTCGACGAACCCGCCCGGTGCGGCCCGGCGCAACGCGGCCACCCGCCGGGTCTGCGCGCCGGACTGGTATTGAGCCAGCACCCGGCCGGTGGTGAAGTGCAGCGGGTAGTCGGCGCACACCGGCTCGGCGGCCGGCCGGTGGGTCACGGCGTGGAACCGGGCCCGGCCGTCCGGGGTGGGGAAGCGGTCGGCGAACAGCCGGGGGGTGTCCGGGCCGTCCCGGTCCGGGCAGGGCCAGAAGACGCCGGTGTCGGCGTCGATCCGGTCCCAGGTGATCCCGGCGTAGTCGGCCGGCCCGCCGGCCGAGGCCCGGCCCAGCTCCGCGAACACCTCACGCGGGTCGGTCGGCAGTGGCGCGCCGTCGGTCAGCCGCCCGGCGAGCGCGGCGAGGATCTCCAGCTCGGTACGGACCCCGGCCGGTGGCTCACGCAGCGCCCGGCGGCGCAGCACGCGGCCCTCCAGGTTGGTCATCGTGCCGTCCTCCTCGGCCCACTGGGCGACCGGCAGCACCACGTCGGCCAGCTCGGCGGTCTCGGAGCGGACGAAGTCCGCGACCACGAGCAGGTCCAGGGCGCGCAGCCGGGACTCGACCCGCGCCGCGCGGGGCGCGGACACGACCGGGTTGGAGCCGAACACCAGCAGCGCCCGGGCGCCCGACGGCGTGCCCAGCGCGTCCAGGAGCTGGTACGCCGGCACCCCCGGCCCGGGCAGCGCGTCCGGGTCGACGCCCCACACTCCGGCCACGTGCTCGCGGGCCGCCGGGTCGTCGATACGCCGGTAGCCGGGCAGCTGGTCGGCCTTCTGCCCGTGTTCCCGGCCGCCCTGCCCGTTGCCCTGCCCGGTCAGGCACCCGTAGCCGGAGCCGGGGCGACCGGGCAGGCCCAGGGCGAGCGCCAGGTTGATGAAGGCGGTGACCGTGTCCACGCCCTTGGCGTGCTGCTCGGCGCCCCGCGCGGTGAGAATGACCGCCCGGTCCACAGTGGCGAGCGCGCGTGCGGTCGCGTACAGGTCGGCCACCGGCACGCCGGAGAGCCGTTCCACCTCCGCCGGCCAGTAGCCGGCGACCGTCCGCCGGACCTCGTCGAAGCCGGTGGTCCGCTCCGCGACGTACGCCCGGTCCAGCCAGCCCTCGGTGAGCGCGATGTGCAGCAGCGCGTTCGCCACCGCGAGATCGGTGCCGGGCAGCGGCTGCAGGTGCAGGTCGGCCTGGCGGGCGGTGGCTGTGGCCCGGGGGTCCACGACGATCAGCCGGCCACCGCGTTCCCGCAGGTCGGTGACGTGCCGCATCAGCGGCGGCATGGTCTCGGCCGGGTTCGCGCCGACCAGCAGCAGCGTGTCCGCGCGGCCGAGGTCGGCCAGCGGGAAGGGCAGCCCTCTGTCGATCCCGAACGCCCGGTTGCCGGCCGCGGCGGCCGAGGACATGCACCAGCGCCCGTTGTAGTCGATGTGCCGGGTCCGCAGCGTCACCCGGGCGAAGCGGCCCAGCGCGTACGCCTTCTCGTTCGTCAGCCCGCCGCCGCCGAAGACGGCCACGGCGTCCGGCCCGTGGCGGTGCTGCACGTCCTGCACGCCGGCGGCGACGCGGTCGAGCGCCTCGTCCCAGGTCGCCAGGCGCAGCTCGCCGCCGGGCCGGTCGCGCAGCAGCGGGGTGGTGAGCCGGTCCGGGTGGTCGAGCAGGTCGGCGGCGGTCCACCCCTTCTGGCACAGCCCGCCCCGGTTGGTGGGGAAGTCCCGGGCGCCGACCTCGACGCCGTCGCCGGTGGCGCTCAGCACCATGCCGCACTGCAGTGCGCAGTACGGGCAGTGCGTGGCGACCTGTTCGGGGCGTGAACCCCTTCGCGTCGCCGTGCGTGCACCGTCTGTCATGTCGGAAAAGCGTGCCGTCGGGCGGTTTCCGGTCCGGGTCTGCTCTGTTTCGGTCCTGTCACGAGCGCTTCACACCGCACGCACGTGACGGAGCCGTCCGTGGGGTTTAAAATGTGGGACAAAAATCTCATATATTAGGACGTAACCGACCTGCTGCCCGCTGCCCGCCGGCCGGTACGACGCGGTGGTCTCCGCGCTGGCCATCCACCACCTCGACGACTCCGGCAAGCGGGCGCTGTACCGGCGGGCGGCGGACGCGCTGGCGCCGGGCGGCGTGTTCGTCAACGCCGAGCAGGTGGCCGGGCCGACCCCGGAGCTGGACCGCCGCTACGACGAGGTGTGGACGGCGCGGATCACCGAGCTGGGCTCCGACGCCGAGGAGATCGCCGGCGCCCGGGAGCGGATGCGGCACGACCGGCCGGCCACGGTGGCCGAGCAGTGCCGGTGGCTGGCCGAGGCGGGACTGGTGGACGTGGACTGCTTCTTCAAGGAATGGCGTTTCGCGGTCTTCGGCGGTCAGCGGCCGGCGAGGTGATTCTCGAGCCGCTCGGCGAAACGGGTGCGCCGGCCTTCCGTAGGTGGGCGATCAACTCGACCGCGTCCTTGTCCTCTGAGACGAGGCTGCGCCGGTAGTAGTCGATCTGCCGCGCCAATGCCCGCAGAACCAGGGGCATCGAACGGTCGGCCACCCAGTTGAGGAACTCGTCACCGGTGAGGACCGACAGCAATTCCCGCACGCATTCCGGAGGAAAGCCGCGCCGGTCGTCGGTCACCAGGATGTCGGCGCGGCCATGGACGGCGGCGGCCAGGACATGCCGGTCCTCCGGGTCCGGCGGGCACGGCACGTCGTTCGGCGAATAGCCGGTGACGAAGCCGTACGGAAATGCCTGGACGAAACGACGCCGCTGCCCACCGATCGCCTGCTCGGAATGCTCGGGCCGCTTGCGCCGCAGGCGATACATCCATTCCGCCAGGACGTCCTCGCTGTACCGCAGATCGAAGACGGCGCAGTCGCCTTCGAGTGCGAGAAGGCTGATCCAGTCGCGAAGGGTCCTGGAATAGAGAACGTTCGCGTCCAGGAACACCAGTGGGGCGCTGGGGATCACAGTGGACACCCTACCCAGCGCCCCCTGGCCGGTCCGGGAACTACACGTCGTCGGTGAAGCCCAGCGCGTCGGACTCCCACATCAGGGCCTCGTACGACTTCCGTCGCTCTTCCATCTGTCGTTGCCGGAATGCGAGGACGTCGCGGAGAAAGAGGCGCCGGTGGCTCCCGACCCGGTGGGACGCGATCGACCCGTTCTCCAGAAGGCGGACGAGTGTGGGGCGGGACATGCCGAGCAGCTTCGCCGCCTCGGTCGTCGTCAGTTCGCGGGAGATGGCGCTGATCGCGACGCCGTCGCCGCGGGCGAGCATCGCCGAGATCTGATGGAGGACGTCGAACATCTGGGCGGGAACCTCGACCTCCTCGCCGTCCGCCGAGACGAGGCGGGCCACGCCCCCGCCTGCGGCGAGGGGGTGCCGCGCGAGGAACTCCTCCATGGCGGCTGCCTTCTGGCGCTCCGCTCCCTCGGTGGGCATTACCGAGGCGGCCATGCCGGTGCTGAGGCTCATGACGGCTCCCTGTGGGCAGATGTGGCCGCGTCCTAACCGTTCGGAATCACATCATCGTCGCTTCCAGGTGCAATATCCGCAACTAGATTCGGTTGTTTCACTTGGTGATGTCCTAATCCCCGATCGGTGGGGACGAGGATGACTGGTGGTCATACCGATGGGTAGTCTTCGTGGCATGACCGCCAAGGTGACACTGTCGTTCTCCGACGAGACGATCGAGGAGGCGCGCCGGTTCGCCAAGCGGGAAGGGCTCTCCCTCTCCGCCTGGATGGACCAGGCCGCCCGGGAGAAGGCGCTGCGCGAGGTCTTCACCGCGCACGCCGACGCGGTGGGCCGTGCCGGTCTCGACCTGGAAGCCGCCGCCCTGGCCGACGCCCAGGAGGCCGCGCTCGTCGACGACGCCCTGTTCGGCGGACGTCCGCGTGCTGCGTAGGGGTGAGGTCTGGCGCATCTCCGGCGCCCGGGAACGGTTCGGTCTGGTGATCAGCTCCGACGTCTACAACGCCACGGCGGTGCCGATCGTGATCGTGGCCGAGGTGGTCGAGGAGTCGCTGCTGCGCGACTCGCCGCTCGCCGTGCCGATGGGCGCGTACGTGGTGATGCCCGACCGGATCTCCTCGCCGATGAAGAAGTGGTTCGCCGAGTGCGTGGACGTGGCCGACACCGAGACCATGCAGCGGGTCGGCCGGGCCCTGCGGATTCTCCAGGAGCTGTGACCGCCTCACCGGCGCCGTCCGGCGGACGTGCGATCTCCGTTGCCGCGCCGACGCGCGCGGGGCACGCCGGGGAAACCGCCGGCTGAGAGCGTCGCCTCGTCATCGACGAGGAGGAGTCGCCCGTGAGCACGCTCGTTTCCGCACCGACCACGCCGCCGGCCACCACCGCCGGCCGGCTCACCGAATGGCGGCCGGAGGACCCTGCGTTCTGGGCCGCCGGGGGTGCCCGGGTCGCCCGGCGCAACCTGTACGTCTCGATCTTCGCCGAGCACGTCGGCTTCTCGGTGTGGAGCCTCTGGTCGGTGACAGTGCTGTTCCTGGGCCCCGAGTACGGCATCGACCCGGCCGGGAAGTTCCTGCTCACCGCCGTGCCGGCGGCGCTGGGCGCGGTGCTGCGGCTGCCGTACACGCTGGCGGTGGCCCGCTTCGGCGGCCGGAACTGGACCATCGTCAGCGCGTTGCTGCTGCTGGTGCCGGCGGTGCCGATGGCAGTGCTGATCGAACCCGGGGTGTCGTACACCACGCTGATGGTCCTGGCCTGCCTGTCCGGCGTCGGCGGCGGCAACTTCGCCTCCTCGATGGCGAACATCAACCTGTTCTTCCCCGAGCGGCTCAAGGGCCGGGCGCTGGGGCTCAACGCCGGTGGCGGCAACCTCGGCGTACCGGCTGTGCAACTGGTCGGCCTGGCGGTGCTGGCGACCGCCGGCGCCGCGTACCCCCGGCTGGTGCCGGCGGTCTACCTGCCGCTGATCGTGCTGGCCGCGCTGGCCGCGGCCCGCTGGCTGGACAACGTCCCGGGGGCGCGCAACGAGCCGGGCGCGCTGCGCGCGGCGGCCCGCGACCCGCACACCTGGGTGATGTCGCTGCTCTACGTGGGCACGTTCGGCTCGTTCATCGGCTTCGGCTTCGCTTTCGGCCAGGTGCTCCAGCTCCAGTTCCACGACCGCTTCCCGACGCCCGTCGACGCCGCCTGGCTGACCTTCCTCGGCCCGCTGATCGGCTCGCTGATCCGGCCGGTGGGCGGTCAGCTCGCCGACCGGCTGGGCGGGTCCCGCGTGACGTTCTGGAACTTCGTGGCGATGGCCGCCGGGGCCGGGCTGGTGCTGTACGCCGCCCGGGACCGGTCGTTCCCGCTCTACCTGGCCGGGTTCCTGGCGCTGTTCGTCTTCTCCGGCATCGGCAACGGCTCGACGTACAAGATGATCCCGGCGATCTTCCGGGCCCGGGCCGTCGCGGAGAGCGAGCTGACCGGCGACCCGGAGGCGGCGCAGCGGCGGGCCCGGCGCCTGGCCGGGGCGGTGATCGGGATCGCCGGCGCGGTCGGGGCCTCGGGCGGGGTGCTGGTGAACGTGGCGTTCCGGCAGTCGTTCCTGGCCTCCGGCACGGCGGACGCCGCCTACCTGGCATTCATCGCCTGGTACGCGCTCTGCTTCCTGGTGACCTGGGTGGTCTACCTGCGTCCCGGGTCGCGTACGCTGGTCGGCGTGTGAGCTGCGCCATGGCGAACGCGCAGGCCACGCTCGGTACGACCCCGTTTTGACCTGCCGCAGGGCGGCCGGGTATCGTTGCCTGCTGTTGTACGACATTCTTAGGCGTGCCGCCTCAGGTACGCTTGGTCGTTCGTGCGCGCTGGTCCGGCTGGGTACTCCTGGTCACCTCGGCGCGCGACCCCAGACCGACGACGAGACAAGGTAGACCTGTGCGTACGTACAGCCCGAAGCCGGGTGAGATCGAGCGTCAGTGGCACGTCATCGACGCCTCTGATGTCGTGCTGGGCCGCCTGGCGACCCACGCCGCCACGCTCCTGCGTGGCAAGCACAAGCCGACTTTCGCGCCGCACGTCGACACGGGCGACTTCGTCGTCATCGTGAACGCGGGCAAGGTCGCGCTGACCGGCAACAAGCGCCAGACCAAGGTTGCTTACCGCCACTCCGGTTACCCGGGTGGTCTGAAGCGGGTCGGCTACGACGAGCTGCTCACCAAGCGGCCCGAGCGGGCCATCGAGCTGGCCGTGAAGGGCATGCTCCCGCACAACAAGCTGGGCCGTCAGCTCCTCAAGAAGCTGAAGGTCTACGCCGGTGCCGAGCACCCGCACACCGCGCAGCAGCCGGTGCCGTTCGAGATCAAGCAGATCGCGCAGTGAGCGCGGGCGAAGGAAGCAGCATGACCGACATCACCGCCACCGAGGTCGCCCCCGAGGCCACCGAGGCGCCGGCGCCCGTCGCGCGCGCGCCCCGTGGTGACCGCCCGATCCAGACCGTGGGTCGGCGCAAGGAAGCCATCGTCCGGGTCCGGATCGTCCCGGGCACCGGCAAGATCACCTGCAACGGCCGTGACCTCGAGGCCTACTTCCCGAGCAAGGTGCACCAGCAGCTCATCAAGGACCCGCTGGTCACCGCCGAGAAGCCCGAGGCGTTCGACGTGATCGCCAACCTGCGTGGCGGCGGCACCACCGGCCAGGCCGGCGCGCTGCGGCTCGCCATCGCCCGGGCGCTGATCGTCAGCGAGCCCGACGACCGCCCGGCCCTGAAGAAGGCCGGCTTCCTGACCCGTGACGCCCGGGTCAAGGAGAGCAAGAAGTACGGCCTCAAGAAGGCCCGCAAGGCTCCTCAGTACTCGAAGCGCTGATCACCACAAGCGCCTTGTACTTCTGACGGACGGCCGGTCCGCTTCCCCTTCCCGGGAGGCGGACCGGCCGTTTCGCGTTTCTCCTCTCATCGGCAGTTCCACGGAGGTTGGCGGGTATGGGCCGGTTGTTCGGCACGGACGGCGTACGCGGGCGGGCGAACGTGGATCTCACCCCGGAGTTGGCGTTGGCGGTCGCGGTGGCCGCGGCCCACACGCTGGCCGAGACCGACAAGAGCCATCCGCCGCTCGCGGTGGTCGGCCGGGACACCCGGGCCAGCGGCGAGATGCTGGAGGCGGCGGTGGTCGCCGGGCTCACCAGCGCCGGCGCCAACGTGGTCCGGGTCGGCGTGCTGCCCACCCCGGCGGTGGCGTTCCTCACCGCCGAGATCAAGGCCGACCTGGGCGTGATGCTCTCCGCCTCGCACAACCCGATGCCGGACAACGGCATCAAGCTCTTCGCCGCCGGTGGGCACAAGCTGCCCGACGAGATCGAGATGCGGATCGAGGAGGCGGTGAAGGCCAACGCCACCACCGCCTGGAAGCGCCCGATCGGCGCCGGCGTGGGCCGGGTCAACGACCTGCTCGACGGCGCCGACCACTACGTACAGCACCTGGTCGGCACCGTGCCGCACCGCCTCGACGGGATCAAGGTCGTCGTCGACTGCGCCAACGGCGCGGCGGCCGACGTCGCCCCGGTCGCCTACCGGGAGGCCGGCGCCGAGGTGATCGCCATCCACGCCGAGCCGGACGGGCTCAACATCAACGACGAGTGCGGCTCCAACCACATCGACGCGCTGCGCGCCGCAGTGGTCGAGCACGGCGCCCACCTCGGCATCGCCCACGACGGCGACGCCGACCGCTGCGTCGCGGTCACCGCCGACGGCGACGAGGTCGACGGCGACCAGGTCATGGCGATCCTCGCGCTGGCCATGCGGGATGCCGGCGAGCTGACCCAGGACACCCTGGTCGCCACCGTGATGAGCAACCTCGGTCTCCGGCTGGCCATGTCCGAGCACGGCATCCGGCTGGTCGAGACCAAGGTCGGCGACCGGTACGTGCTGGAGGAGCTGCGCGCCTCCGGCCTGGCGCTCGGCGGCGAGCAGAGCGGGCACATCGTGCTGCCCGCGTACGCCACCACCGGCGACGGCGTCCTGACCGGCCTGCACCTGATGGCGCGGATGGCCGCCACCGGCACCTCGCTGGCCGAGCTGGCCGCCGTGGTCACCAAGCTGCCCCAGGTGCTGATCAACGTGCCGGTCGGCGACCGTACCGTCGGCGCCGCCGCGCCCGCCGTCCGCGCCGAGGTGGAGCGCGCCGAGGTCGAGCTGGGTGAGACCGGCCGGGTGCTGCTGCGACCCTCCGGCACCGAGCCGCTGGTGCGGGTCATGGTCGAGGCGGCCACCGAGGACACCGCGCGCGAGGTCGCCGAGCGCATCGCCGAGCAGGTACGCACCGCCAGCCCGGTCGCCTGACCGGGCGCGGGGCGCCGCTTCAGAGCCGCAGGCGGGAGGCCCGGTCGAACGTCTCGGCCGGGTCTTCACCGTCGGTGAGGTCGATGTCCTCGACCAGTCGGCCGTCGCCGAGCCGGATCAGGCGGTCGCACCGGGCGGCGATGGCCCGCTCGTGCGTGGCCAGCAGGATCGTCATGCCGTGCCGCTCGCGCAGGTCGAGGAGGAGGTCCAGGATCTGCGCACCGGTGGCGGAGTCGAGATTGCCGGTGGGTTCGTCGGCCAGCAGCAGCCGTGGTCTGCCCATCAGCGCCCGGGCGATGGCGACCCGCTGCTGCTGACCGCCGGAGAGCTGCGCCGGCAGTGCCCGTTCCCGTCCCTCCAGGCCGACGGCCGCGAGCAGCTCCCGGGCCCGGGCGGCGTGGTCGGCCCGGCCCGGCAGCGGCAGCACCGGTGCGATCACGTTGTCGAGCACGGTCAGCGCCGGCAGCAGGTGGTATCGCTGGAACACGAACCCGACCCGCTGCCGGTAGCGAGCCAGAGCGCCCCGGCGCAGCGCGGTGACCTCCACGTCGTCGACAGTCAGGCTGCCCCGGTCGGCCCGCTCGATCGCGCCGATCAGGTGCAGAAGCGTCGACTTGCCCGAGCCGCTCGGCCCGGTCAGCGCCACCACCGAGCCGCCGGCGATCTCCAGCGACACCTCGTCGACGGCGGTGAGTCGCTCGGCGCCGGTGCGGAACTCGCGGACCAGCCGGTCCGTGCGCACCGTGCTTCCGGGGGTCGGGTCCATTGTCACTCCTCTGCCAGTAGGCGTGCGGTGGGCAGGCGGTGCAGCAGCGCGGCGGGAACGAGCGCCGCGAGGCAGGTGACCGCCACCCCGGCCCCGGCCACCACCACCGCGACGGTGACCAGGGCGGAGGGCACCTCACCCACCAGCCAGGCCGCTCCGCCGAGCCCGAGGCCGGCCCCGGTGAGCGCGCCGAGCCCACCGAGGAACAGGGCCTGGAAGCCGATGAGGCGGGCGAGGGCGCCGTCGGTCCAGCCGGTGGCGCGCAGCGTGGCCAGCTCGGCGGCGCGATCCCGGATGTGCAGGTAGAGGACGTCGGTGACGGCGGCGGCGCCGAGCAGGACGGTGGCCGACGCGGCGAGCGTGTCGGCGCCGCGGACGCTCAGCGACACGGTGTCGCCGAGCAGGCTGCCGACGACCGCGCCGCGGAAGGCGTAGTTGACTGCTGCGACCACGGTGAGGGCGGCCACGCCGATTGCCAGCGCGGCGGCGCCCAGCAGGGTGCGCCCCGGAGTGCGGGCCAGGTTGACAAGGGCCATCCCGGCCACGGTCCGGGTCCGCCGGGCTCGGAAGACGCCGGCCACCTGTGGCCGCAGGGCCGCGACGGGGTGGGTGCGCGCGGCCCGCAGCGCCGGCGGCAGGCCCGCCGTCAGCGCCAGCAGCAGGGCCACCGGTACGGCGAGCAGCGCGTGCCGCCAGTCGACGTCGATGCCGAGGGCGCGGCCGAGGGGTGCCGCGAGACCGACGGCGAGCAGCCCGGCGACCAGGCCGAGCGCGGCGACCTCACCGAGGACGAGCGCCCCGATGCGACGGGCCGACCAGCCGAGACAGGCGAGGACGGCGAGCTCGGAACGGCGGTCCCGGACCGCCGCGGTGACCGCGTTGCCGAGGAACAGCGCGCAGACCACCAGCACCAGGGCGAACAGCACGGCGCTCTTGCGGTCGACCGCCCTGGTGATGACCGAGGCGACGCCGAGGGCCGACCAGTTCTCGGCCAGTCGCAGGCCGGGGCGGCCGAAGTCGCCGGCGGGCAGGTCGACTGTCTGCGGGGCGAGTGAGGAGCCGAGGGTGATGTCCACGTCGAGACCGGTGGCCACGGCGATCCGCTCGGCGGTCAGCCGAACCCGTTCGGCGGCACGCTCGCTGTAGCCGTCCACGTCGTCCACCCGGACCCGGATCGCGCTGATCGGGGCGGCGCGTTGCGGGCTGTTGCCGGCCGCGAGCAGCCCGGGCAGGCTGGCCAGGTTGGTGAGCAGCAGTGGGGGCGCGGACAGGTAACCGGACGGGTTGCCGCTGGGTTCCAGTGGCCGTCCGCCGAGCGCCGCCCGGCTGCGCGCGTCCGCCCCCTTTGCACGCGGCGGCTCGTACGTCTCCAGCGGCACCCGGCCCACGTCGCTGAAGCCGGTGAGCTTTTCCGGGTCGAACAGCCCGACGGCCTGCCACTGCCGGGCGTCCTGTCTGCCACTGCCGAGCCGCAACGAGTTCAACGGGCGGTGGCCGGTGTCCTCGCTGAGCCAGGGGCGGGGCATGGTGACCAGGTCCCCTGAGGTGCCGTACACGGCGGGGTCGGCGGCGACCGGGCGGACCCGCAGGCTGCCGTCGGGCATCCGGTCGTACGTCGCCTGCCCCGGCTGCACGACGACCTGGAGTTGGCCGTGGCAGCAGGCGTCCGGTCCGAGCCCGGCGGCGAGCTGCGACCGGTACGCGCTCACCGCGTCGCGTTCCGCGCCACCGGCCGCGGTGGACGGCAGACCGCGCAGCCGTTGTGCCAGTTCCCGAGGGGGGACGCCGGCGATGCTCGCGTCGAGCCGGGTGCGGGTGAACGTGGCCCGGACCGCGCCGTCGAGGAACGGCCGGCTGGTGGCGAGCACCGGCACGGTCCGGCTGGACAGCCCACCGCCCGACCTGGCCACCACAGTTGTCTCGGCGGCGGTGAGCGGCCGGCCGTCGACCACCGCGTCGTCCAGGCCCACCAGTTCCTGTTCGGCGGCGGGGTCGACGGCGGCGAGCAGGAATGGCACGGTGAGGCGCACGGTCACGGTCAGGCGGGACAGCGGCGCGAGCGCCTCACCGGCGGTGGCGGGCGATCGCACGTCCGGCCGTTCGAAACGGCCGCCGGGCAGCATCCGGAACGCCTCGACCTGCCAGATCCGCCGCTCGCTGAGGTCGTGCAGCAGGTCGCCCTGCTCGACCCGCGGGTCACAGACGGGTGCGGTACGCCCACCCGGCAGGACCTCGCGGGGCAGCAGCCCGCAGTCGTTCGTGTCGTACGTCCGCCCGTCGGTGTACCGGACCGCGTCCAGGTAGTACTGGTCGCCGATGACCGGGTAGGCCAGCGGGTGGGTGGTGACGTACACGTAGGTCGGTTCGGCGGCGGCGTGGCTGAGGCCGCGTTCGGCGAGGAACTCGCGGTCGATCCTGATGAGTTGCCGGTCGAGTGACGGATCCACTGCCGCGGTCACGTCCAGTGGCATCGCGATGGAGGTGGTGGAGTAGCCGAGCATGGCGATCGGGGCCGCGACGTCCACTCCCTCGATGGCTCTGACCTGGTCGTACTGTGCGGTGGTGATTCCGCCGTAGGCGCCGGACAGGTAGTTGGGCCGGACCAGCCCGCGTTCGGACTCCAACGGGGTGCGGGTGCCCTTCGGCCGGACCAGGATGTCGTAGGCGGCGCGGGTCTGGCGTTCCACCGCGCCGGTGACGGCGAGGCGGGAGGTGGTCGTGGCGCCGGTGAGGACCACGAAACCGGTGGTGGCCACCAGCACGCCGACCAACAGCGCGACCGACCGTCCGGCCCGGCCGCGAAGCTGACCCCAGATGAACCTGATCATCGCGCCTCCCGTGTGCTGAGCCCACTGTGCGCGATACATTGTGACAATGCAAGGCCCCGCCCGTGGTGCCTACCTGAACCGGATCGGAGACGACTGTGGCGATCCAGCACGCCGTCTTGGCCCTGCTCGCCCGGGGGCGCAGCCACGGTTACGAGCTGAAGGGCGCCTTCGAGGCGGCGGTCGGACCGCAGTGGGGGCCGCTCAACATCGGGCACCTCTACCAGATCCTCGACCGTCTCTCCCGGGACGGACTCGTGCTGGCCGAGCGGCAGCCCCAGCCGGTCAAGCCCGACCGGGTGGTCTACGAGATCACCGAGGGCGGTCGGGCCGAACTCGACCGCTGGCTGTCCGAGCCGAGCCCGCGCAGCGGCGGCTTCCGGGACGACTTCTTCCTCAAGGTTACCTCCGCCGCCCGCTCCGGCTCGCCGGAGACCGTCCGCCTCGTGCTGGCCAACCAACGCGGTCATCTCATGCGGGAGCTGCGCAACCTCGACGGCTCGCGCCGGCACGCCGACGATCCGGTGGTCCGGCTGCTGCTCTCGGCCGCCATCCGGCACGTCGAGGCCGACCTGGCCTTCGTGGACGACGCGGAGGCCGCACTGCTCGCCGACGGCGGCGTCACGCTCGCCGGTCTCGCCGCCGCGGCGGGCGAGGGCAGACCGGGGCGGTCGGCCGCGGACCGGCCGGACGACGGCGCGGCGCGGGCCGCGAGCTGAGTGGCCGGCGGCGTCCACCGCCGGTTCGCACGGCGGCGCGGAGCGGTAGCGGGCTCGCCCTCAGCCGCTCCCGCGTGGGACGCGTCGCCTCTCAGACGTCCGCGCGCAGGCGGCGCAGCCGGGTCACCGCCTCGGCCAGCACCTCCGGTCGCTTGCAGAACGCGAACCGGACCAGCCGGCGGCCGGCCTCCACGTCGTCGTAGAAGACCTGCGTGGGCACCGCCACCACGCCGCAGCGCTCCGGCAGCGCCCGGCAGAACTCCACCCCGTCCCGGCCGCCGAGCGGCGTGACGTCGGCGGTGACGAAGTAGGTCCCCTCCGGCGCGAGCACGCCGAACCCGGCGTCGGCGAGCCCGGCGACGAGCTGGTCCCGGCGGCGTTGCATGTCGTCCCGGAACCCGGTGAAGTAGGCGTCCGGCAGCCCGAGAGCCACCGCCACCGCTGGTTGCAGCGGCCCGGCGTTGACGAACGTCAGGAACTGCTTCACCCGCAGCACCGCCGCCACCAGCGGCGCGGGGCCGCTCACCCAGCCGACCTTCCAGCCGGTGCAGGAGAACGTCTTGCCGGCTGACGAGATGCGCAGCGTCCGCTCCCGCATGCCCGGCAGCGTGGCCAGCGGCACGTGCGGCGCGGCGGCGTCGGTGAAGACCAGGTGCTCGTACACCTCGTCGGTGACCGCGTACACGTCGTGTTCCCGGCACAGCTCGGCGACCGTCGTCAGCTCGTCGGCGGTGAAGACCTTGCCGGTCGGGTTGTGCGGCGAGTTCAGCAGCACCAGCCGGGTACGCGGCCCGAACGCGGCGCGCAGCTCGTCCGGGTCGAACCCGTACCTGCCGTCCGGGCCGGGCCGCAGCGTCACCGGGCGGCGCACCGCTCCGGCCAGCGCGATCGAGGCGGCGTACGAGTCGTAGTACGGCTCGAAACAGATCACCTCGTCACCCGGCTCGCAGAGCGCGAGGATGCTCGCCGCGATCGCCTCGGTCGCTCCGGCGGTCACCACGATCTCGCCGTCCGGGTCGTACTCCAGGCCCCAGAACCGGCGCTGGTGCTCGGCGACGGCAGCGCGCAGCGCGGGGATCCCCGGCCCCGGCGGGTACTGGTTGTGGCCGGTCCGCAGCGCCTCGGCGGCGGCGGCGAGCATCTCCGGCGGGCCGTCGGTGTCCGGGAAGCCCTGCCCGAGGTTGACCGCGCCGGTACGCACGGCGAGCGCGGACATCTCGGCGAAGACGGTGGTGCCGAACGGCCGCATCCGGGCCACCAGGGGATCGGTCGTCGTCACGGCGGCCAGCCTACGGCCCGCCGCGGCGCACTCACCAGCCGAAGCAGGCGATGTTGAACCTCCCCGAGTTCCGGGAGACGACCTTGCCGTTGACGGTGATCCGGCAGGTCACCTCACCGCCGGCGACCGAGGTGGCGATGACCTGCACCCGCTCGCGGTCGTTCGCGGTGAAGCTCAGCCGCCAGGGCGCGTCCACGGCGCCGGGCTGGTGGAAGTTCGCGTCCGCGTCGTAGAACTGCACCTCCGCCTCGCCGTTGGAGGCGGTCACCTCGTACAGGACGGTGAACTTGCCGGGCCCGCCGGACGGGGTGGTCGCCGGCCTCACCGGGGGCGCTGTCGGCTCGTCGGTCCAGTCGCCGGGTTCGCCGTAGATCGGCTCCTCGTACCGTTCGCCGACTGCCGTCCCGTCGTCCATGGTGCTGCCGAGGAAGGCCAGCCCGACGCAACCGCAGACGATCAGCGCCAGGACGGTGACGATGCCGACCACCACACCGACCACCCAGCCGCCGCCGCTGCGGCGTGGCGGCATCCCCGGGTACGCGTACGGCGGCGGGTAGGGCCCGGGCGGGTAGGCGCCGGGCGGGTAGGCGCCGGGCGGGTACGGCCCGGGCGGGTAAGCGCCGGGCGGGTAGGCACCCGGCTGTGGCGACGAGCCGGGGTTGCCCGGCTGCGCCGGCCAGCCCGGTGCTCCCGGCTGGCCCGGCCACTGCGGTGTCCCCGGACCCGCGGGCTGGGACGGCCACCCGCCCGGCGCCCCGGGCTGTCCCTGATTGCCGGCGCCCGGCGTGTCGGCCGGAGCGGCCCGGCCCGGGTCACCCGCGGGTCGCCCCTCGGCGCCGCCCGCAGGATCGGGGTGACGGCCCTCGCCGCCGGGGGCGCTCAAGGGGGCCGACGACGACGGCGACCAGGGCTCGGGTGGCGTCCACGGCTGCGGAGCGGCCAACGGGTCCGGCGGCGTCCAGGTGGACGGCTGGGGGGTCACCGGCGCGGCGGTCGGGTCGACCGGTCCGGGGGCCGGCTCGGGGGCGGGGGTCGTCTCGGACATCGGCTCAGCTCACAGGGGGTACGGCGCGGACGCCCGCGGAACGATGGGCCCGGGGGGCGGAGCCCGGCCCCAATGTAGGCCGTGCCGGCCAGCCGCGTGGACCCGGTCCGTCCGGGCGCGCCGCGTCCCGAACCGGTACGCACGCGGCAGATGAGCCCGGCTCGTGTGTTGTCCGACATAGCAGCCCTGGCGTTCGGTTCGCTCAAATTCAATGATCGTTAACCGGCTTTCCGAGCACGCGCGATGAGCGAAACTCGGTTAGGCTGCGGACCATGTGTGGAATCGTGGGTTACGCCGGTGCGCGTCCGGCGCTCGGCATCGTGCTTGACGGACTGCGGCGGCTCGAATACCGCGGCTACGACTCGGCCGGTGTCGCCGTGGTCTGCGAGGACGAGCTGCTGACCGAGAAGAAGGCCGGCAAGCTCGCGAACCTGGAGAAGGTCCTCTCCGAGCGGGCGGCGGACAACCCCGAGGACTGCGCGGCCAGCCCGATCGGCATCGGCGACGGCACCACCGGCATCGGCCACACCCGGTGGGCCACGCACGGCGGCCCGACCGACCGCAACGCCCATCCGCACCTCTCCCCGGACGGCCGGGTGGCCGTGATCCACAACGGCATCATCGAGAACTTCGCGAAGCTCCGCGCCGAGCTGGAGGACGAGGGCGTCGAGTTCGCCAGCGACACCGACACCGAGTGCGCTGCGCACCTGATCGCCCGCGCGCTGGCCGACCTGCGCTCGGCCGGCGAGACCGACAGCCCGCAGCTCCTCGCCGCCGCCATGCGCGTGGTCTGCGGTCGCCTGGAGGGCGCGTTCACGCTGCTCGCCGTCGACGCCGGCATCCCCGGCGCGGTGGTCGGCGCCCGGCGCAACTCGCCGCTGGTCGTCGGCCGGGGCGACGGCGAGAACTACCTGGCCAGCGACGTCGCCGCGTTCATCGAGCACACCCGGGACGCGGTCGAGCTGGGGCAGGACCAGATTGTCCTGATCACGCCGGACAGCATCGACATCACCGACTTCCACGGTCAGCCGGCCAGCGGCACGGACTTCCACATCGACTGGGACTCGTCGGCTGCCGAGAAGGGCGGCTACGACTGGTTCATGCTCAAGGAGATCGAGGAGCAGCCGCAGGCCATCGCCGACACGCTGCTGGGCAGGCTCACCGAGACCGGCGAGATCGCCCTCGACGAGGTCCGCCTCAGCGAGCAGGACCTGCGCGACGTCGACAAGATCTTCATCGTCGCCTGCGGCACCTCCTACCACGCCGGCCTGGTCGCCAAGTACGCCATCGAGCACTGGACCCGCATCCCCTGCGAGGTGGAGCTGGCCAGCGAGTTCCGCTACCGCGACCCGGTGCTGGACCGGTCCACGCTGATCGTGGTGATCTCGCAGTCCGGCGAGACGATGGACACGCTGATGGCGCTGCGGCACGCCAAGGAGCAGAAGGCCCGCGTGCTGGCGATCTGCAACACGAACGGCTCCACCATCCCGCGCGAGTCCGACGCCGTGCTCTACACCCACGGCGGCCCGGAGATCGCCGTCGCCTCCACCAAGGCGTTCCTCACCCAGGTCGTCGCCTGCTACCTGATCGGCCTGCACCTGGCCCAGGTGCGCGGCATCAAGTTCGCCGACGAGGTGGGCGCGGTCGTCGCCCAGCTCCAGGAGATGCCGGGCAAGCTGCGGGAGCTGCTGGACCGGATCGAGCCGGTCCGCGCGCTGGGCCGCGAGTTGAAGTCCGAGCCGACGGTGCTGTTCATCGGCCGGCACGTGGGCTACCCGGTGGCGCTGGAGGGCGCGCTGAAGCTCAAGGAGCTGGCGTACATGCACGCCGAGGGCTTCGCCGCCGGTGAGCTGAAGCACGGCCCGATCTCGCTGATCGACCAGGGCACCCCGGTGATCTGCATCGTGCCGTCGCCGGTCGGCCGGGGCATGCTGCACGACAAGGTCGTCTCCAACATCCAGGAGGTACGCGCCCGGGGCGCCCGCACCATCGTGATCGCGGAGG
Source organism: Micromonospora echinospora (assembly GCF_014203425.1). Taxonomy (NCBI): domain Bacteria; kingdom Bacillati; phylum Actinomycetota; class Actinomycetes; order Micromonosporales; family Micromonosporaceae; genus Micromonospora; species Micromonospora echinospora. The sequence continues at coordinate 6,798,032 of NZ_JACHJC010000001.1, read as the reverse complement.
AGGGCGACCAGGCGGTGGTCCGCTACGCCGATCACCTGATCTACGTGCCGCGTACGCCGACGCTGCTGGCGCCGCTGGTGACCACCGTGCCGTTGCAGGTGCTGGCCGCCGAGATCGCCGCCGCCCGGGGGCACGACGTCGACCAGCCCCGGAACCTGGCCAAGTCGGTCACTGTCGAGTAGTCCGCTTCCGTCCACGGTCCCTCCGCCCGTAGCCCGGGCGGAGGGACCGCGCCGTCTCCGGCCCGCCTCGCGGGCGGCTGCGGTACGGCCTCGGACGGTCGTGCCGGATCGTCCCGGACGGCCGCCGGACGACCTCGGGCGGGTCATCGGCCCAGCACGATCCGGGCCATGCCGTCCAGCGCCGGGTTGTCCGGGTCCCAGTAGCCGGTGTGGCCGTGCGGGGCGCTCGGGAACCGCCGCCCGCCGAAACCCGGCGCGCTCGGATCGGCGCCGAACCAGAGCCGCTCGCCGTGCGGGTCGAGCACGGCGAGCGCCGGGCCGAGGGGCGTGCCGGCGAGCAGTGCGCGGCGGGCCAGTTCGTCCGGCGGACGCGCCAGCCGGATCACGTCGTCCGGCGCGGTCGACGACCAGACCTCACCGGCGGGCATCCGCAGCTCGGTGGCGTGGTCGACGCCGACGCCGGGCGAGCCGACGAAGACCAGCGCGTCCGCGCTCAGCCCGTGGTCCCGGGCGGCGGCGCCGACCACCAGTGAGCCGTAGCTGTGCCCGAGCACCGTCTGCCGGGCCGGCGAACCCTCGTGCGCGGCGCGCAGCCCTTCCTGGAAGCGGTGCAGGGCCGGCCCGGCGTCCTCGGCCTGCCTGGTGCCGGCCGCCTCGGTGAGGAAGTCGGGCGCGTCGTAGTCCAGCCAGAGCACCGCCGCCGCCTCCTCGCCCGGCCCCAGCGCCGCGCACCGCCGCAGCACCCGGGCGGCCCGGCCCAGCTCGTCCGGCGCGTCGGCAAGGTCCGAGGTCATGCCCGGGACGTAGGTCAGCACCGCGGCGGACCGGTCCGGGTTGCCGAGCGCCACCACCGCGCGCCCGTCGCCGCCCGGGTCCAGCCCCAGCAGGTACGCCCGCGGCAGCCCCGGCGCGGCGAGCCGCTCGCTGAGCCGGTCCAGCCCGCGCAGCGCCGCTTCGACGCCGGCCAGCCGGATCCGCCGGGACGCCTCCAGCGGTCCGGCCGGCAGCGGGTGCAGCAGCGCGTTGCGGCGCGCGAGCAGTTCCGTCCGCCGGTCGCCGAGCAGCAGCCGGTTGGCCTGGTCCCGGGCGGCGGCCGGCACGCCGTCGAGGCGGCCGATCCGATCCGGTTCCCGCCCGACCAGCCAGCGCCGCTCGGCCGCGCTCAGCCCGGCCCACCAGCGGCTCACCTCGGCCGGCCCGGCGCCGGGGCCCGGCCGCCACGCGGGCGGGACGCTGACCCAGCCGGTCACCGTGGCGGTGGTCAGCTCCGCCAGGCGGCGAACCGCCTCCCGGTCGGCGGCGCCGGCGAGCGTCAGCGCGCCCCGGATCCCGGCCCGCGCGTCGACCACCGCCGGACCGGCCTGGGACACCGGCCGGGCCGGATCGGGCCGCACCGCGCCGGAGCGGTCCACGAGCAGGCCGCCGGACTCGGCGCGGGCCACCTCGGCGCCGAGCCGGGCCTTTGCCGCGCCCAGCCGGGCGCCGAACTCGGCCAGCACCTGGTCGGCCTCGAACAGGGCGGGCAGCACGTCGGTGAGGTCGGTGCGCAGGTCGCCGATCCGCCGCTGTGCCGCGGCCGAGGCCGCGCCCGACCAGCCGGGCCGGAGCGCGCCGATCCGGGCGGTCAGCGCGTCGGCGCGACGGCGCACCGGCCCGGCGAGCCCTCGCCAGGCCACCCCGGCGGCGGACCAGGCGCCCGGATCGGCCCGCCAGAGCTGCGCGTAACCGACCGGGACGTCTGCAAGGCCGCCGGACCGCCCGGCGGGCCCTCCGGAGCCCGGCGCGGACCGCCCGGGAGCGCCGCCGCTCACCGGAGCACCCCGGTGAGGCGGCGCGCGGCGCGCTCGTCCACCGCCTCGTAGCCGTCCGCCCCGCGGCGCAACGCTCCGGCGGTGTCGGCCACCCGGGCGCCGAGCGTGCCGGACCAGCGCCGCACCGCCGACTCCAGGTCGGCTAGCGCCGCCCCGGCCCGCCAGCCGTCCGCCGCCGCCGCCACCAGCAGCGACTCCGCCGCCGCCCCCGGGCCCCGGGCCAGCCGGTACGCGTCGTCGGCCAACTCCCGCGCGACCGCGCGCAGCAGCTCCGGGTCGACGTCGAACGGTTTCTCCACCACGTGACCTCCCCAGGTCGCCCGACGCCACCCACCGGCCCGGACACCGGGACGCTAGGCCGCCCGGCGGTCCCACCGCGGACCCCTGTGGACAACGGCCGGGGTTTTCCACAGGGCGCTTCCGCCAGCCGGTCCCGGGCTCGTACCGTCGGTAGGGTGAGGCCGTGATCGGGACAGCCGCGGGCGGAAGCTGAAGCCGGCTGGGCCGGCGCGACGAACGGGACGGGGTGGCATGAGACCGGTATGGCGCGTCGCGGACGTTCGCGCGGCGGAAGCGGGCCTGATGGCCACCCTCCCGCCTGGGGCGTTGATGCACCGGGCCGCGGCAGGGCTGGCCCGCCGCTGCGCGCTGCTGCTCGGTGACCGGGGCGGGGTCTACGGCGCCCGGGTGCTGCTGCTGGTCGGCTCCGGCGACAACGGAGGCGACGCGCTCTTCGCGGGCGCGCACCTGGCCCGCCGGGGCGTGGCGGTGGCCGCGCTGCTGTTGAGCCCCGGGCGGGCGCACGCGGAGGGTCTGGCCGCTCTGCGTGCCGCCGGCGGGAGCGTCGTCGACCGGCCACCCGCCGGAGCCGACCTGGTGGTCGACGGCATCGTGGGCATCGGCGGCACGGGCGGGTTGCGGGACACGGCCGAGCAGCTCGCCGCGAGCCTGACCGGGCACCTCGGCAGGGACGGCAGGCGCGCCACCGTGGTGGCTGTCGACGTGCCCAGCGGTGTCGAGGTCGACACCGGCCACGTCCCGCTGACCGACGCCGGGCGGCCCCGCGCGGTCCGCGCCGACGTGACAGTGGCCTTCGGCGCGCTCAAGCCGGCGCTGGCCGTCGGGCCGGCCGCCGAGCTGGCCGGAGAGGTCGAGCTGGTCGACATCGGGCTGACGCCGTGGCTGCGCGGCACGCCGGCGCTCCAGGTGATCGAGCTGACGGACGTGGTCGACTGGTGGCCGGTGCTGGGCGCGTCGTCGGAGAAGTACAGCCGGGGTGTGGTCGGCGTGGCCACCGGCTCGGCCACCTACCCCGGCGCCGCGGTGCTCTCTGTCGCCGGGGCGCTCGCCGGCCCCACCGGCCTGGTCCGCTACGCCGGGAGCGCCAAGGGCGAGGTGCTGCACCAGCACCCGTCGGTGATCGCCACCGGCCGGGTCGCCGACGCGGGCCGGGTGCAGGCGTGGGTCTGCGGCTCCGGGCTCGGCACCGGCGAGGACTCCGCCGCCGAGCTGCGCGCGGTGCTCGCCGCGCCGGTGCCGGTGGTGCTCGACGCGGACGCGCTGACGCTGCTCGTGGACGGCAAGCTGGCCGGCCGGCTGCGTGGCCGGGACGCCCCGATCGTGGTGACGCCGCACGACCGTGAGTACGCCCGGCTCTGCGGCGAGATGCCGGGGGAGGACCGGGTCGCCGCCGCGCTGCGGCTGGCCGCCTGGATGAACGCGGTGGTGCTGCTCAAGGGCGCCCGGACGGTCATCGGCACGCCCGACGGCCGCGCGTACTCGAATCCGACCGGCACTCCGGCGTTGGCCACCGGCGGCACCGGCGACGTGCTGGCCGGGTTGCTCGGCTCGCTGCTCGCCGCCGGGCTGGCCCCGGAGCGGGCGGCCGGCGCCGCGGCGTACCTGCATGGGCTGGCCGGCCGGGAGGCGGCGCGCGGCGGTCCGGTGACCGCGCCCGACGTGGCCACGGCGTTGCGTCCGGTGCTGGCCCGGCTGGGCTGATCCGGGCCGCGACGACCGGTGGCGACGGGCACCGCCCGCACGACTCACGGCGCTGATGATCACTGACGGAAGTAGGCTGGGGAGCATGTGGCAGTCGGAGGTGCGCGTCGACCTGGACGCGATCCGGGAGAACGTGGCCCGGCTCAAGGCCGGCACCAGCGCCGAGCTGATGGCGGTGGTCAAGGGCGACGGGTACGGGCACGGCATGGTGCCGGCGGCCCGCGCGGCGCTCGACGCCGGTGCGGACCAGCTCGGCGTCTGCACGCTGGACGAGGCGCTGCGGCTGCGCGAGGAGGGCATCACCGCGCCGGTGCTGGCCTGGCTGCTCAGCCCTGGCCTGCCGTTGCACGACGGGATCACCGTCGGGGTCGACCTCGGCTGCGCCGGTCTCACCCAGCTCGACGAGATGATCGAGGCGAGCCGCCGGGCGGACCGCCCGGCCCGGCTGCACCTCAAGATCGACACCGGGCTGGCCCGGGGTGGCGCCACCGTCGCCGACTGGCCGGCGCTGCTGGAGGCCGCCGCGAAGGCCCAGGCCGACGGTCTGGTCGAGGTGGTCGGCGTGTGGAGCCACTTCGTGTACGCGGACTCGCCCGGCCACCCCACCACAGATCGGCAGCTCGCCGTCTTCCACGAAGGGCTGGAGATGGTGACGCGCGCCGGTCTGCGCCCCCGCTACCGCCACCTGGCCAACTCCGCCGCCACGCTCACCCGGCCGGACACTCATTTCGATCTGGTCCGGCCCGGCATCGCCGTCTACGGTCTGTCGCCGGTCGCGGGCGAACGGTTCGGCCTGCGCCCGGCGATGACCGCCCGCGCCCGGGTGATGCTGACCAAGCGGGTCGCGGCCGGGACGGGCGTCTCCTACGGGCACACCTACCTCACCGAGCAGGAGGCCAACCTCGCGGTGGTGCCGCTCGGCTACGCCGACGGGGTGCCCCGGCACGCCTCCAACACCGGCCCGGTGCATCTCGCCGGCAAGCGCCGGAACATCTCCGGCCGGGTCTGCATGGACCAGTTCGTGGTCGACTGCGGCGACGACGAGGTGGCCGCCGGTGACGTGGTGACGCTGTTCGGCGACGGCGCGGACGGCGGGCCCACGGCCGACGACTGGGCCGAGGCGGTCGGCACCATCAACTACGAGATCGTGACCCGTTTCGGCGGCGTGCGGGTGCCCCGCGTCTACGACGGCGAGCGCGCATGAGCGTCCGGTTGCCGCGACCGCGTACCGCCGCCGGAAAGGTCGCCGGCCTGGTCGGCGCGGCCGTCGGGGTGGCCGCCGCCGGGCTCGCGGCGGGCGTGGTCAGCGAGCGGGTGCTGGTCCGCCGGCTCAAGAACGACCCCACCGACCGCTACGCCGACGAGGTCTTCGGCGACCAGCGCTACGACCAGGCGTACCAGCTGGAGATGCCGGACGGCACCGACATCCACGTGGAGGTGGTCGAGCCGACGCGGCCGGTCGCCGGGCACCCGACGGTGGTGCTTGTGCACGGCTTCTGCCTGGACATGGGCACGTTCCACTTCCAGCGCAAGCGGCTCGTCGAGCGCGGCGACTACCGGGTGGTCGCGTACGACCAGCCGGGGCACGGCCGGTCCGGCCGGCTGGAGAGCGGCGAGTACGACCTGACCGCGCTGGGCCACACGCTGCGCCGGGTGCTGGACGAGGTGGCCCCGGACGGTCCGCTGGTGCTGGTCGGGCACTCGATGGGCGGCATGACGATCATGGCGCTGGCCGAGCTGTACCCGGAGATGTTCGGTGACCGCGTGGTCGGCACCGTGCTGATGGCCACCTCCGGGGGCCTCGCGGCGGAGACGAAGCTGGTGGCGCCCGCGCTGCTCGGCCGGGTCGGCGCGCCGGTGCTCTACATGATGAGCAACGCCACCCGGTACGGCGGCACCGTGATCGACAGGGCACGCCGGTCGACCTCGAACGTGGCCTGGCTGCTCACCCGGCGGTACGGCTTCGGCACCTCGACGCCGAGCCCGGCCCTGGTGTCGTACGTCGAGATGATGAACTCGCGCACCTCGGCCGACACGGTCACCCGCTACCTGCGCACGATCGCCACCCACTCCCGCTTCCCGGCGCTGGCCGCGCTGGCCGGCTCGCCGGTGCTGGTGATCGTGGGGGACAAGGACATGATCACGCCGGTGACGCACTCCGAGGAGATCGTCCGGCGGCTGCCGCACGCGGAGTTCGTGAAGATCCACGACAGCGGGCACGTGGTGATGCTGGAGCACGCCGACGACGTGAACGCGGCGCTGGAGAGGTTCCTGGAGTCGCTGTGACGGTGATCGTGGAGCTGAAGACCGTCGACGACACCCACGAGTTCGGGCGGCGGCTGGCCGGGGTGCTGCGCGCCGGTGACCTGCTGCTGCTCAGCGGCCCGCTCGGGGCCGGCAAGACCGCGCTGACCCAGGGCATCGGCGCCGGCCTGGGCGTACGCGGCGACATCACCTCACCCACCTTCGTCATCGCCCGGGTGCACCGGCCCGACCCGGATCGGGGCGGCCGGGTGACGCTCGTGCACGCCGACGCGTACCGCCTGGGTGAGGCCGCCGACCCGCGGGCGGAGATCGACGACCTCGACCTGGACGCCTCGGTGGACGATGCGGTCACCGTGGTGGAGTGGGGCGAGGGAATGGTCGAGCAACTGGTCGACGCGCACCTGCGGGTACGCATCGACCGCCGCGACGACGACACCCGGGCGGTCACGCTGGAGCCGGTGGGCGGGGACTGGGCCGCCCGGGTCGCCGAACTGTCCTGAGTCAGGGCTGAAGGGGCATCGTCCAGCAGTTGGAGTAGGCCGTCCGCCCGGCGAGCCGGTCGGTCAGCCAGGCCACCGCGTCGCCCTGGTCGGTGATGAGCGGCACCAGATGGTTGGTGAGGATCTTGTCCCCGAGGTTGGGCAGGCTGATCGCCTGGTAGGTCACGTTGCCGCCCGTGCGGCACCAGTCGACAGCCAGTTGGCGGGCCTGCCGGTGGGGCACGATGTCGTCCTGGATGCCGGTCGCCACACGTACCGGGCCGGTGGGCTTGAGCGTGCCGATGCGCTGCCGGTCGAGGACGGCCCGGGCCTCGGGCGAGGCGGCGATGACGGCGGTGAGGGACCGGCCGCCGGTGAACCACCTGGTGCTCTTCGTGAACCCGTACCGGAAGATCGCGTCGCCGACGCACATGGTCGAGGTGTCCTTCAGCGCGGCCCGGCCGGTGTCGTTGAGGGCGGCCTCGATGACGTCCCGCAGGGCCGGGTCGGACTGGGCGAAGCCGTTCAGCGACCACCCGAGCGCCCCCACCAGCGCGCTGCCGTCGATGCCGCCGATGACCGCGGTCAGGTCGGCGGGCGGCGCGCCGACGTAGGTTCCGGCGACCGGCACGTCGGGCGCGTAGGTGGACTGGAGTTCGGCGGCAGCAGCGCTGGCGCCCCCACCCTGGCTGTATCCGTACAGGCCGACGCGGGACGCCGCCGTGACCGACGCTCCGGGTACGGCGCGGGCGGCGCGGGCCGCGTCCAGCAGGGCGCGTCCCCCGTCGAGGCGGTTGACGTAGGTGTGCAGCCGGTCGGTCGCGCCCAGGCCGACGTAGTCGGTGACGACGACCGCCGCGCCGGTGGCGAGGAGGCGGTAGACGGCGAGGGCCTCGTAGCCGACCGACACCGTGTCGCCGGTGAGCGTCAGCGGATGTTGCAGGGCGAACGACGGCGCGCACTGGTCGCCCTGCCCCATGGTCCCCGAGGCGACGGCCACCAGGGGGCGCGGACCGGCGCCCCGCCACGTCGTCCACGGTTCGATGTAGGCGCCGGTCACCGCGACGGGCCCGCCGTTGGAGTCGGTGGACCGGTACATGAGCCGGGTGGCGGTGCCGGGCATCGGGCGGCCGTCGAGCCCGGGAATGCTCAGGCCGAGCGGCAGGGGCTCGGTGCGGATCAGCGTGCCGTTGGCGGCGGGCAGGTCGGCGGGCGGGTGGTAGAAGGCGGGAATGGTCACGCCGCGGGAGACCACGGGCGCGGCGCCGTCGGCGGACGCGGCTGTGCCGGATCCGGCCAGGTAGACGGCTGCCGCCGCGGCGACGGCCAGCATCCGGAGGCCTGACGTGCGGCGGGGGAAGAGGGCGGTGGAGGGCGTGCGGGGACGGGTGTTTCTCCTGCTCACGTGCACTCCTAGCGAGCATCGATGGTGGTGGATGCAAGCTAGCAGCGGCGGTGTGGCGTAAGTAACTTGCCAGTAGGTTACGCTCCGGTAACTTTTCCCGTCCAGTGCTCAGCGCTGCCGCAGCACGGGAGTGTCGGTTGCGGCTGGTATGAAGGTGGCGACCCGACGAGGAGAGGTTGCCGATGCCCGACGCCCCCACCCTGGACCTGCCGGCGCTGCTGCCGGAAGCCTGGCGTGCCGCCCTCACCCCCCACCTCGACCCGGCCCGCACCGCCGCGCTGGCCGAGTTCGTCACCGGGGAGTACGCGACCGCCACTGTCTTCCCGCCGCTGGAGGACCTGTTCTCCGCCTACCGGCAGTGCGGTCCCGCCGACACGAGGGTGCTCATCCTCGGGCAGGACCCGTACCACAAGGCGGGCCAGGCGCACGGGCTGAGCTTCAGCGTGCGCGAGGGGGTGGCGGTCCCGCCGTCGCTGCGCAACGTCTTCAAGGAGATGAGCGAGGACCTGGGCGTGCCGAAGCCGCGCAGCGGCAACCTCGACGGCTGGGCCGCGCAGGGCGTCCTGCTGCTCAACTCGGTGCTGACCGTCCGGCAGGCCACCCCCGGCTCGCACGCCAACCGGGGTTGGGAGGAGTTCACCGACGCCACCATCCGGGCGCTCGACGCGCTCGACCAGCGTGTGGTCTTCCTGCTCTGGGGCGGCTACGCGCGCAAGAAGGCGGCGCTCGTGACCAATCCGCAGCACGTGGTGCTGGAGGCCGGCCACCCGAGCCCGATGAACCCGCGCGGCTTCCTCGGCAGCCGCCCTTTCAGCGCGGCGAACAAGGCCCTGGCCGACGCAGGGCTGCCCCCCGTCGACTGGGAGCGCTCAGCCGGTTGACCCGTCCGGCGCCTCGCCCGCCGCGGCGAGGCGCCGACGGTGCCGGCGCAGCAGCTCGGCGGTGCGCCGGTCGGTCACCTCCACCTCGACCAGCGGCTCGACCGGGTACGTGCGCTCGCCGAGTCTGATCTCGATCGGCTCGGGCAGTTCATCGCACACCCGGGCCCGCAGCTCGCCGAAGCGGGTCCGCCAGCGGTGCTCGCCCGGTTCCTCGGGCTCCGGGTGGCCCCCGCCCCACTCCTGCCATCGGGCATCCCAGCGCTGCGCGCGGCCCCGCTCCAGGAACGCGGTGAACCGCGGGGAGTCCCGCCACCGCACCGCGATCTCGACCGCGTCCACCGGCAGCGGCGCGCCCTGCAACAGGGCCGCCGTGCCGCCCGCCAGCACGTACGGCAGGTCGCCGAGGGCGTCCATGATCGGATCCAGCCGGAGATGATCGATCCGCTCGGCCAGCGCGGTCCCGGCCATTTCGTCAAGCCCTGCGTCCAGGTGACTGTCCAGCGGCTCGACCTCGATCCGCAGTTGCCGACCGAGCGCGGCGAGCAGGCGTTCCGCAGTCGTCAGGCTGGGCAGCCGGTCGCCGCGCTCGATCCGGGCGACGGCGGCCTGGCTGAGCCCGGCCCGGACGGCCAGCGCCTGCTGGGTGAGCCCGGCCATTTCCCGTTCGTGGCGCAGGGTGCGGGCGATCTCCTGGACCAGGCGACTCTCCGTCATCTCCGGAGGATGACAACCCGCCGTCGAGCGATATACCTGTGAGTCATATTTATGACCGAGAGGTATATCGCTCTCAGGTCATCTCTTCCGTCGGGGACGCTACCCAACGTGACCGTGCGAGCGGCGAGGGCGTGCCAGGGATGGGCGGAGCGGACGGCTAGGCTGGCTTACCGTGCTCGTACTCGTGGTGGACTCCTCGACGCCCGCGGTGACCGCGGCGCTGGCCGAGGTCTCGGCGGACGGCGTCGCGATTCGTGCGTCCCGATGCACAGTCGACGCCCGCGCCCACGGCGAGCTGCTCGCGCCGCAGGTCGACGCCGTGCTCGCGGACGTCGGCGCGCGGCCCGCCGACCTGGCCGCGATCGTCGCCGGCCTCGGCCCGGGCCCGTTCACCGGGCTGCGGGTCGGGCTGGTCACCGCCGCCACCATGGGTCAGGTGCTGGGCGTCCCCACGTACGGTGTCTGCTCGCTGGACGGGCTCGGCCACCCGGCGGCCACCGGCGAGCCGGTGCTGGCCGCGAGCGACGCGCGGCGGCGGGAAATCTACTGGGCCGTCTACGACGGCGCCGGCCAGCGTCTGGCCGGGCCGGAGGTCGCCGCCCCGGCGGTGGTCGCGCAGCGGGCACGCGACCTGGCGGTCACCGTCGCGGTCGGCGACGGCGCGCACCGGTACGCCGACGTGCTCGGCCTGCCGGTGCGGGACGAGCCGCGCTACCCGGACCCGCTGGCGCTGGCGCGTCTCGCCGCGCCCCGGATCCGCGCGGGCGCGCCCGGCGAGACGCTCACCCCGCTCTACCTGCGTCGCCCCGACGCGGTCGCGGCCACCGGCCACAAGCCGGTCCTGCCATGAGGCTGGGCCGGTTCCGCTGGTGGCACGTCGAGGAGGTGCTGCCCATCGAGGCGGACCTGTTCGGCGCCGAGCAGTGGTCGGCGGGGATGTTCTGGAACGAACTCGCCAACGGCCACTTCTACCTGGCCGCCACCGACGACGACGGCGCCGTGCTCGGCTACGCCGGACTGGCCGTCTACCCGCCCGACGAGGCGTGGGTGCAGAACGTCGCGGTCCGCCGCGACGCCCAGCGCCGGGGCGTCGGCCGGCTGCTGCTGGAGGCGCTGCTCGCCGAGGCGGCCCGGCGCGGCGTCCGCAGCACGCTGCTGGAGGTCGCCGCGGACAACGCCCCGGCGCAGCGGCTCTACGCCGGCTACGGCTTCGAGCCGATCGGCGTACGACGCGGCTACTACCAACCGAGCAACACCGACGCGCTGGTCATGCAGCGCAACGAGGACTGACGAGCATGGCTGACGAACCCCTGGTCCTCGGCATCGAGACCTCCTGCGACGAGACCGGTGTGGGCATCGTGCGCGGGCACACGCTGCTCGCCGACGCGCTGGCCTCCAGCGTCGAGGAGCACGCCCGGTTCGGCGGCGTGGTGCCCGAGGTGGCCAGCCGCGCCCACCTGGAGGCGATCGTGCCGACCATGGACCGGGCGCTGCGCGAGGCGGGCGTCACCATCGCCGACATCGACGCGATCGCGGTGACCGCCGGGCCGGGGCTCGCGGGCGCGCTGCTCGTCGGGGTCGCCGCCGCCAAGGGGTACGCGGTGGCGGCGGAGAAACCGGTGTACGGGGTGAACCACCTCGCCGCGCACGTGGCCGTGGACACGCTCGAACACGGCCCGCTGCCCGAGCCCGCTATCGCGCTGCTGGTCTCCGGCGGCCACTCCTCACTGCTGCGCGTCGACGACCTGGCCCGCGACGTCGTACCGCTCGGCGCCACCATCGACGACGCGGCCGGGGAGGCGTTCGACAAGGTGGCGCGGCTGCTCGGGCTGCCGTTCCCCGGCGGACCGTACATCGACCGCGAGGCGCGTGCCGGTGACCCGGCGGCGATCGCCTTCCCGCGCGGGCTGACCGCCGCGAAGGACCTGGTCGGGCACCGCTACGACTTCTCGTTCTCGGGCCTGAAGACGGCGGTGGCCCGTTGGGTGGAGGCGCGGCAGCGGGCCGGTGAGCCGGTCCCGGTCGCCGACGTGGCCGCGTCCTTCCAGGAGGCGGTCTGCGACGTGCTGGTCGGCAAGGCGATCGACGCCTGCCGCACCAGCGGCATCGACGCGCTGGTGATCGGCGGCGGAGTGGCCGCCAACTCCCGGCTGCGGGCGATGGCCGAGCAGCGGGCCGGCAAGCACGGCATCCGGGTGCGTACGCCGCGGCCGAAGCTCTGCACGGACAACGGCGCGATGGTGGCCGCGCTCGGCTCGCACCTGGTCGCCGCGGGCGTCGCGCCGAGCCGGCTGGACCTGCCGGCCGACTCGGCGATGCCGCTGACAGTGGTCAGTGTGTGAGCGGGGAGGGAACCGACATGATCGTCCGGATGTGGGAGGCCAAGGCCGAGTCCTACGGCTTCGCCGACCTGATCACCTGGGTCTGCGAGACCGCGCTGCCCGAGTTCGAGCACGACCCGATGCACGTCTCCAGCGAGGTGTTCTCCTCCACCGACCACCGGCTGGTGGTCATCTCCAAGTGGCGGAACAACCCCCGGGAGCTGCCCGAGCCGCCGGCGCGCCTGATCGCCCGCCCGCCGCACAGCTGGGACTTCGCCCAGGTCGACCGCTGACGCGAGGCCCGTCACGACGGCCGGAATTGGCTGGCGTCCAAGTCGTCCCGGCACCTAGCGTCGGTGGGTCATGCGCTTCTCACCGGCCGGCGACCCCGGCACCCCCGACGCGCGGTCGGCCACCCGGTACCTGGTGTGGCTCGCCGGGCGGCACCCCTTCATCTTCGGCGCCGGTCTCGCGCTCGGCGTGATCTGGATGCTGGCCCAGGCGCTGGTGCCGGCTGTGCTCGGCCGCGCCGTGGAAGCCGGCCTGGCGCAACGCGACCCGGACGCGCTGGTGCGCTGGAGTCTGGCCCTGCTCGGGCTGGGTCTGGTGCAGGCCGTCGCCGGGATCCTGCGTCACCGCTGCGCGGTGCACAACTGGCTCGGCGCCGCCTACCGCACCGTGCAGGTCACCGTGGACGCCACCAACCGGCTCGGTGCCGCGCTGCCCCGGCGCGTCGCGGCCGGCGAGGTGGTGAGCATCGGCACCGCCGACATCGAGCACATCGGCAGCTCCATCGACATCACCGCCCGGGGCGTCGGCTCGGTGGTCGGCATCGTCACCGTCGCGGTGATCCTGCTCGGCGCCTCCCAGCCGCTCGGCCTCGTGGTGGTGTTCGGGGTGCCGCTGCTGATGGGGCTCGTCGCGTTGCTGATCCGCCCGCTGCACCGGCAGCAGGCCGCGTACCGGGAGTCGACCGGCCGGCTCACCGCCCGGGCTGCCGACATCGTCTCCGGCCTGCGCGTGCTGCGCGGAGTCGGCGGTGAGCCGATGCTGTCCGAGCGCTACCGGCAACGGTCGCAGGCGTTGCGCGCGGACGGGCTGCGGGTGGCCCGGGTCGAGTCGCTGCTGCAGGCCGCGCAGATCCTGCTGCCCGGTGTCTTCGTGGTGCTGGTGACCTGGCTGGGCGCCCGGTTCGCGCTGCGTGGCGAGATCAACGCCGGTGAGCTGGTCTCGTTCTACGGCTACACCGTGTTCCTGGTCAGCCCGCTACGCAACCTCACCGAGGCGGCCGACAAGCTGACCCGGGGACACGTCGCGGCCCGCCGGGTGGTCCGGCTGCTGCGGCTCGCGCCGGAGTTCACCGACCCGGCCACCCCGGTGCCGGTGCAGGCCGGCCCGGGCGAACTGGCGGACGTGCGTTCCGGACTCGTGCTGCGACCCGGCCGGCTCACCGCGCTGGCCGTAGCCACCCCGCAGGACGCCGTCGAGATCGCCGACCGGCTGGGCCGGTACGCCGACGGGGACGTCACGCTGCACGGCGTACCGCTGCGGGACGTGGCGCTGGCGACGGTGCGGGAGCGGATCCTGGTGGCCGACAACGACGCGCAGCTGTTCAGCGGCGTGCTGCGCACGGAGCTGGACCCGCACGACCGGGCCGGGCCCGGCGCCGTGGAGGCGGCGCTGGCCGCGGCGAGCGCCACCGACATCGTCGAGGCGCTGCCCGGCGGCCTGGACGGCGAGGTCGCCGAACGCGGCCGGGAGTTCTCCGGCGGGCAGCGGCAACGGCTGCGGCTGGCCCGCGCGCTCGTCGCCGACCCGGAGACGTTGATCCTGCTCGAGCCGACCAGCGCGGTGGACGCGCACACCGAGGCGCGCATCGCCGAACGGCTCGGCCCGGCCCGCCGGGGCCGCACCACGCTCGTCTGCACCACGAGCCCGCTGGTGCTCGGCCACGCCGACCACGTGGTCTTCGTGGAGGACGGCAAGGTCGTCGCCGAGGGCCGGCACGAGGAACTGCTCGCCGGTGAGCCGCGCTACGCCGCCACGGTGAGCCGGGAGGAGGAGCGATGAGCAACGCGCTGCCCGTCGCCGACGGCGCCCAGGTCCGCCGGTACGCGCGGGAGCTGGTCCGCCGCCACCCGCGGGGCCTGGCCGCCGCGCTCGGCCTGCACGCGCTCGCCGCGGGCGCCGGGCTCGTCGCACCGCGCCTGCTCGGTGACCTCGTGGAGGGGATCTCCCAGGGCATCGCCGCGACGACAGTGGACCGGGTCGTGGCGGCCATCGCCGTGTTCGTGGTGGTGCAGGCGGTGCTGGTCCGCTTCGCGCACCTGGCCTCGGCCCGGCTCGGTGAGCGGGTGCTCGCCGAGCTGCGGGAGGAGTTCGTCGACCGGGTGCTCGCGCTGCCGCTCGCCACTGTGGAGCGGGCCGGCACCGGCGACCTGCTCACGCGCACCTCGCGGGACGTCGCCGCGCTGTCCCGTACCGTCCGGTTCGCCGGACCGGAGACGCTGATCTCGGCGCTGACCGTGCTGCTCATCCTCGGCGCGCTGCTGCTGACCGGCCCGCTGCTGGCGCTGCCCAGCCTGCTGTCGGTGCCGGTGCTGTGGGCCGGCACGCGCTGGTACCTGCGCCGCGCGCCGCAGGGCTACCTGCGGGAGAACGCCGCCTACTCGGACATCACCGACGGGATCAGCGAGACGGTCGACGGGGCGCGGACCACCGAGGCGCTGCGTCAGGCGGCCCGCCGCCGGGCTCGCGGTGACGCCGACATCCGCCGGTCGTACGCCGCCGAGCGCTACACGCTCCACCTGCGGACCGTGTTCTGGCCGGTGGCCGAGTTCGGCTATCTGGTGCCGATGGTGGCGACGCTGCTCATCGGCGGCTGGTTCCACCTGAAGGGCTGGGTCAGCCTCGGCCAGGTCACCGCCGCCACGCTCTACGCCCAGCAGCTCACCGACCCGATCGAGCGGCTGCTCGGCTGGCTGGACGAGTTCCAGGTCGGCGGCGCCTCGCTGGCCAGGCTGCTCGGGGTGGCCGCCGAGCCGGACGAGCGCTCCCCGGCGCCCGCCGCGCCGGTCCGGGCGGGCGGCGAGGGCCGGCTCGCCGCGCACGACGTGCGGTACGCGTACCGCCCGGGACACGACGTGCTGCACGGCGTGACGCTGGAACCCCGGCCGGGGGAGCGGCTCGCGATGGTCGGCCCGTCCGGGGCGGGCAAGTCGACGCTGGGACGGCTGCTGGCCGGCGTGCACGCGCCGAACGCCGGCACGGTGACCGTGGACGGCCGCCCGCTGGCCGGGATGCCCCTGGCCGAGCTGCGTACCCATGTCGCGCTCGTCAGTCAGGAGCACCACGTGTTCATCGGCACGCTCGCCGACAACGTGGCGATGGTCCGGCCGGACGCCGATCCGGCACGGGTACGCGCTGCGCTCGCCGCCGTCGACGCGCTGGACTGGGCGCTGGCCCTGCCGGACGGGCTCGACACGCCGGTCGGCGCGGGCGGCCACCCACTCACCCCGGCGCAGGCGCAGCAGCTCGCGCTGGCCCGGCTGGTGCTCGCCGACCCGCACACGCTGGTGCTGGACGAGGCCACGTCGCTGATCGACCCGCGGGCGGCCCGGGCCCTGGAGCGGTCGCTGGCGGCGGTGCTGGACGGCCGTACCGTCATCGCCATCGCGCACCGGCTCTTCTCCGCGCACGACGCGGACCGCGTGGCGGTGGTCGCCGACGGGCGCATCACCGAGCTGGGTTCACACGACGAACTGGTCGCGGCCGGTGGCTCGTACGCCGCGCTGTGGCGGTCCTGGCACGGCTGAGAACGCGCGACGGGTCCCGGCGGACGTGCGCCGGGGCCCGCTCGACGGCCGGGTCACGAGCGGCGGGTCAGCCGCCAGGTGGCGTACCCGCCGGTGGCCAGCGCGATCAGGAACACCGCCCACACCAGTCCGGTGCCGACCTGGAGTCCACCACCGTTGCCCACGTTGGCCTGGGCCGCGGCGACGAGCGAGTCGCTCTGCGCCGGCGGCAGCGCGGCCGGCGGCAGCTGCTGCCACCGCACCAGCCCGGTGCTCTCCAGCATGGTCATGTGGTCGTTGACGAACTTGTTGGCGTCCTCGGCCAGCTTGCGCACGATCGGGTCGCGGGTGCTGGCCCGGACCGCGCCGATCACCGGGAAGATCTTGCCGTGGGCGACCCGCAGCCGGGTGACGAAGATCTGGTCGAACCGGGCGCCGTTGGCGTTCCGCATCTCGGTCAGCCACCCCTGCTGCTCGGCCGTCGGATCCGTCGGCAGGGTGGCGCCGAGCTTGTTGGCCGCCTCGACCACCAGCTGGTCCAGCTCCGCGTGCTGCTTGGCGATCTCCGCGCCGACCTCGCGTACCCGGGCGGACTGGCCCTTCTCGGCCGCCATCTGCCCGGCCGGCATCTCCCACAGCCCGGCCAGCCGTACCCCGTTGAGCAGCGTCATGTCGGCGGCGTTCATCTGCACGCCGGGGTTGGGCGCGGCCTGCGCCGTCCCGGGAACGACGCCGATCCCCGCGCCCAGCGCGGCGAGCAGCAGTACCACCCGGTGCGCCAGCTTGCGGCGTGCGGATTCCAGCGATGCCATGGTTGCGGTGCCTCCTCGGTCCGGACCGGTACGCGGGGTGTCGTGGACGGCCGCCCGTCCGCACACTGGTACGGATCACCGGGCCGATCAGTTCAGCGGATCGGCGAGGAGTCGTTCGAACGCCAGCTCGGCGGCGCCGATCAGCGCCGCGTCGTCGCCCAGCTTCGGGGTACGCAGCCGCACGTGCTCCAGGCACGCGGGCAGCCCGTTGGAGTTGAGCCGGCTGCGCACCTGCGCCGCGGCGGCCAGGTAGAGGTCACGCATGGTGCCGCCGAAGATGACCATCTCCGGGTTGAAGATGTTCACCAGGTTCGCGACGCCGAAGCCGAGCCAGTCGCCGGCCTGCCGTACCGCGGTCTGCGCGCGGGCGTCGCCGCGGTCGGCGGCGTCGAAGACGGCGAGCAGCGCGTCCCGGCCGCGCGCCTCGGACCGGCCTGCGGCGCGCAGCAGCCCGTGCTCGCCGATCTCGGTCTCCCAGCAGCCGCGCCGGCCGCAGTCGCAGCGCACGCCGTCGCGGACCACCACCATGTGGCCGACCTCGCCGCCGTAGCCGCCGTGCCCGGTCAGCCGCCGGCCCCCGGCGATGATGCCGGCGCCCACACCGACGTCGCCGTAGATGTAGATGACGTTGTCGCAGCCGACGGCCGCGCCGCGGGCGTGCTCGGCGTAGGCGGCCACGTCGGCCACGTTCCCCACCGTGATCGGTACGTCTATCCCCAGCTCGACGGCGAGCGCCGCACCGATCGGCTCGTCCACCCAGCCGGTGGTCGGGCTGAGCCGGACCAGCCCGTCGTCGCGGCGGACCATGCCGCACACCGCCACCCCGGCGCCCACGCAGATCGCGTCCGGCGGCACCAACTGGTGCATCTTCTTGACCGCCCCGGCGAGCAGCGGGGCGGCCTCCCCGGCGATCAGGTTGCGCGGCCGCTCCATCTCCCGGCGGTCGAGCACCTCACCGCCGAGCCCGACCCGCGCGGCCCGCAGCCGGTCCACCTCGACGCTGTACGCGTACGCGTAGACCCGTTCCGACTCGGGCCGGACGACGAGTGACGGTCGTCCGGCCCGGCCGGTCTCCTTCGGCGTCCCCTCGCTGACCAGACCGGCGCCGGTCAGGTCCGCTGTCAGCGCGCCGATGGTGCTGCGGTTGAGTCCGAGCGCGGTGGTCAGCTCGGCACGGGTGGTGGCCCCGTGAACGTGTACGTAGCGGAGCAATGCGCCCAGGTTCTGCCGACGGATCTCGTCCTGACTGGGGCCTGCGCGCATTGCCACTGCCATGGTGTTTCCGTGCCCCTGCTCAGCGGTTGCCGGTGGCGGCGGCCCGCCGACGCGACAGCGCGTCGATGGTCGCCGCGGCGAGCAGCACCACGCCGGTGACCACGTACTTGACGCCCGAGCTGTATCCCATCAGTCCCATACCGTTGTCGATGACCGCGACCACCGCGCCCCCGAGCACGGCGTCGAGGACCCGGCCCTTGCCGCCGAAGAGGCTGGTGCCGCCGATCACCGCCGCGCCGACGGCGTAGAGCAGTACGTTACTGCCACCGGTGTTGGGGTCGACCGAGTTGCCCCTGCTGGCAGCCACGATGCCACCGATGGCGGCCATCGAGGAGCAGATGACGAAGACGGAGATACGAATCCGGTCGACGTTGATGCCGGCCCGGCGGGCCGCCTCGGCGTTGCCGCCGACCGCGTAGATGTGCCGTCCGTAGCTGGTGCGCTGGAGCACGAACGTCCAGACGATCAGCAGCACCGCGATGATCGGCACCACGATCGGCACGCCCTTGAGCGAGGTGATCAGCACGTTGCGGCTGCGCTCCAGGTTGAGCACGTAGACCGCCACGCCGAGGATCACGGCCAGGCCGGCGATCCGCGCGCCGACCACCGTGAGCGGGTCGGTGAGCAGGCCACGGGCGGCCCGGTTGCGGTACCGGAGCAACTGCACTGCCGCGTACCCGGCGACGGCCACCGCGGCGAGCGCCCAGCCCAGCGCGGGGGAGAGGTTGCGGTTGGCGATCGCGACGAGCACGTCGTCGCGGATCGCGATGTTGGCGCCCTCGTCCATCAGCGTCAGCACGACACCCTGGAAGGCGAGGAACCCGGCGAGCGTCACCACGAAGGACGGGATCCCGACCTTGGCGACCAGCAGGCCCAGCACGGTGCCGATCACCAGACCGGTGACGACGGCGGCGAGCACCGCCACGTACCAGGGGTAGCCGAGCACTGTGACGACGTTGGCCAGGATCGCGGCACAGACGCCGCTGGCGAAGCCGGCGGAGAGGTCGATCTCGCCGAGCAGCAGGACGAAGACCAGGCCCATGGCGATGAGCGTGACCGCCGCGCCCTGGGTGAACAGGTTCGCCAGGTTGCCGGCGGTGAAGAACGACGGGCGGGCGATCGAGAAGCCCACCGCCAGCGCCACGAGCATCACCACCGCGGGGAGCGCGCCGATGTCGCCGCCGCGTACCCGGCGCCAGTAGTTGTTCACGTGGCTGTTCAGGGTCGGTGTCGGCGCGACGCCGGCCGGGCCTTCCTTCTTCACGACGATGGCGGTCATCGGATGGCTCCTGGGGTGCTGTCGGCGGGCGCGGCGCCGTTGCCGCCCGGCTCGCCGGTGAGGCCGAGGCTGCCGGATCGACCGGCGGTGATCAGCTCGACCACCTGCGAGTGGGTGATGTCGGTGGTCTTCACCTGGGCGACCATCTGGCCGAGGTAGAGCGCGGCGATCCGGTCGGAGACGGCGAAGACGTCGTTCATGTTGTGCGAGATGAGCACCACTGCGAGGCCGTTGTCGGCCAGCCGGCGCACCAGTTCCAGCACCTGGGCGGTCTGCGCGACGCCGAGCGCGGCGGTCGGCTCGTCCAGGATGACCAGCCGGCTGTTCCAGAGCACGGCCTTGGCGATGGCGACGGTCTGCCGCTGGCCGCCGGAGAGGCTTGCCACGTGCTGGCGCAGCGACTTCACGGTGCGCACGCTCAGGCCGGCGAGCGTCTCGGCGGCCATCTGCTCCATGGTCGGCTCGTCGAGCACGATGCCGCTGCGCTTCTCCCGGCCGAGGAACATGTTCTGCACGATGTCGAGGTTGTCGCAGAGCGCGAGGTCCTGGTAGACGACCTCGATGCCGAGCGCGGCGGCGTCGCGCGGGCTGTTGATGCTCACCGGCCGGCCGTCGAAGAGGAACTCACCGGCGTCGGTGGGGTGGATGCCGCTGATGCACTTGACCAGGGTCGACTTGCCGGCGCCGTTGTCGCCGACAAGCGCGGTCACCTCGCCGGGGTGCGCGGTGAGGGCGACGTCACGCAGCACCTGGACGGGACCGAAGCTCTTGTCGATCCCGCGTAGCTCCAGCAGGGGGGTTGCGGACACGGGGTTCTCCTTTGGGCGGAGGGAGGTCTCGGATCCCGTCCGGCGCGGGCGCCGCCCGGCACGGGTTCCCCGTGCCGGGCGGCGCCGCCTGAGGCGGGTGGGTCAGCTCACGCCGGCGTCGGTGCAGAGCTTCGCGAAGGCACCGGTGCAGAGCTCTTCCTTGGTGATGTAGGCGTCGGCCACCACGTCCTTGACGTTGTCCTTGTAGATGGCCTTGGGCTCCAGCAGCACGGCCGGCACGTCCCGGTTGCCCTCCGGGTCCTTGACCGTCTGGCCGGTGTCCTTCCGCTCACCCTTGGCGAGCGCGATGGCCAGATCGGCGGCGGCGTCCGCCTCCTTCTTGACCGCCTTGTAGACGGTCATGCACTGGTCACCGGCGAGGATGTTCTGCAGGCCCTCCTTGGTGGCGTCCTGACCGGTCACCGGGACCTTGCCGTTGAGCTTGTTCTTCTTCAGCACCGAGATGGCCGCGTTGCCGAGACCGTCGTTGGCGGCGAGCACGCCGTCGATCTTGCCGCCGGCCTTGGTCATCTGCTGCTCGAAGATCGTGGCGGCCTGCGCGTTGTCCCACGCCGGTACCGGGTCGTCGGCGACCTTGGTGTACTCCTTCGAGTCGAACTTCGGCTTGAGCACCGAGTCGTACCCGTTCTTGAACAGGGTGGCGTTGTTGTCCGTCGGCGAGCCGTTGAGGTACGAGATCGACGGGTTCTTGACGCCCTTGTCGGTCAGGCACTTGCTCAGGCCCTCGCCCTGGAGCTTGCCGACCGCCTCGTTGTCGAAGCTGACGTAGTACTGGGCGGAGCCGCCCAGGGTCAGCCGGTCGTAGTCGATGGTCGCCACGCCCTGCGACTTGGCCTTGTCGAGCACGGCCTTGCCGGTGCCGGAGTCCAGGTTGACGATCATCAGGACGTTGACGCCACTGGTGATCATCTGGTCGGCGATGGTCTGGAACGCGGTCTTGTCGTTCTGCGCGTTCTGGATGTCGGACTCGACGCCCGCCGCGTCGAACGCCGCCTTGAGGTACTTGCGGTCCGCGCCCTCCCAGCGGGCGGAGGACTTGCTGTCGGGCAGGATCACGCCGATCTTCGGCTTCTTGGCGTTGGAGCCGCCGGCCTCGTCGGAAGAACCGCCGTTGTCACCACAGGCGGCCATGCTGCCGGTCGCGAGGAGACCGACGGCCGCGAAGGTGAGGAAGCCCTTGCGCATGTGCAGGGTCCTTTCGGAGGTGGGGGAGTGGTGATGTTTTGTTGTGTCCGGCAACGTATTCCTCACCTCCCATGGGCCGCAAGACTGCCGAGGTCAGAAGTTTGTTGGCGGCGGTAACAATTCAGCAACGCGGTTGTCACCCGCGAGACACCGCCGGGCGGGCGCGTTCCGGGAACGCTCCCACACGTACCGTCACGAGGTCCGTCAGACGGCGGCGATCGATGCCGTGGCCGCCCCGGTGAGCGTCACCAGATCCGTCGGCGTGAGCTGCACCTGCAGGCCCCGGCGGCCCGCCGAGACGTACACGGTCGGGTGCGCCATCGCCGAGGAGTCGACGACTGTCGGTAGCCGCTTGCGCTGGCCCAGCGGGCTGATCCCGCCCCGTACGTACCCGGTCGCCCGCTCCGCCACCGCGCGATCCGCCATCGCCGCTCGCTTGCCGCCCACCGCGGCGGCGAGCGCCTTCAGGTCCAGCTCGCCGGTCACCGGCACCACCGCCACTGTCAACCCGCCGTCGACCTCGGTGACGAGCGACTTGAACACGCGCTCCGGCGCCACGCCGAGCGCCGCGGCGACCAGCGCGCCGTAGTTCGGCGCGTCCGGCGAGACGTCGTAGGTGTGGGTGCTGTGGGCGATCTTCCGCTTGCTCAGCAACGCGATCGCCGGAGTGCCAGGGCCCGCCACCGGATCAAGTTAGCCCCGTCGCCGGCCGGTCGCGAGCCGAAACCGCATCGGGGTCAGCCGCCGGCCGGGACCGGCCGGCAGACGAGCACCGTGGGGTCGCCCGCGACCCGGGTCAGCACCAGGTCCGCCGCCGCGTTGCCGGAGAGTCGCAGGTCACGGCGCAGCTTCTCCGGCTCCAGGGCCGACCCGCGCTTGCGGATCTCGACCCGGCCGACCCGCCGCTCCCGCAGCAGGGCGCGCAGCCGCTTCAGCGAGAACGGCAGCACGTCGGTGATCTCCAGGCAGCGGGCGAACGGGGTGGGCCGGGCCTCGTCGGCGTACAGGTAGGCGATCGACGGGTCGGCGAGCGTGGCGTCGAGATCCGTGGCCAGCTCGGCGACCAGGTGCGCGCGCACCACGGCCGGGTCCGGGTCGTACAGGAACCGCCGGACCGGCCCCACCGGCGCCTCGGCCGCCCCAGTGCCGGTGAGGTGATAGGAAGGGACCCTTTTACTACCGGAGGCGTTAAGAAGGGGCCCTTCCTTCTCGCGCAGCACTGTGGCGCGGCGGGGGACGCCGGCCAGCTCGCCGCACCACAGCGCCGCCTCCACCAGGTCGCCGTCCACGCTCACCCACTCCGCCTCGGCGCCCGCCGGGATCAGCGCGTGGTCCAGGCCCGGCGCCACCTTCACCACGGTGCGCGGCACCCGCGCGGCCAGGCCGGTGACGAAGTCCCACGGCGGTGAGTAGGCCCTCGGGTCGAAGACGCGCCGCCCGGTGCCGGCCCGCCGCCGCGCCGGATCGCAGAACGCGCCGTCGACCCGGCTCACGTCGAACGCCGTGGCGTCGCCGCACTCGACGGTCACCAGTTCCGCCAGCCCGGCGGCCCCGGCGTTCGCGGCGGCCATCGCGGCGGTCAGCGGGTCGGCCTCCACCGCGTACACCCGGATCCCGGCGCGGGCCGAAGCGAGCGCGTCGGCGCCCAGGCCGCAGCCCAGGTCGGCCAGGGTGGTCACGCCCGCGGCGCGCAGCCGCGCGGCCCGCCGGTCGGCGACCACCCCGCGGGTGGCCTGCTCCAGCCCGGGCCGGGTGAGGAACATCCCGGCGGCGGCCGCGCCGAACTTGCCGACCGCGCGGCGGCGCAGCTCCGCCTGGGTCAGCGCGGCGGCGGCGAGGTCGCCCGGAATCCCGGCCGAGCGCAGCGCGGCGGCCGCCGCCAGCGGGTCGCCGCCGGCCACCCGAGCGGCCGCGGCGAGCGCGGCCGACCCCTCGGGGGTACGCAGCGCGGCGAGCTGGTCGAGATCCACGCGCCCATTGTCCCGGCCCGGTTTCGGCGCGACACGGAGGGCGACGCGTTGGCACTCTCCTTGACGGAGTGCTAGCCGAGGAATAACCTGCGATTAGCACTCTCACCCTGAGGGTGCCAACGCCCGGGCCTGGTGCCCGGGAGTTGAGCGCCAGGCGGACCGGCACCCGCGACGACGGCCCCGCCCGGTGGCATGTGGCAGATTGACGCTGGTCGGCACGCCGGCCGGCAACGACACCAAGTACCCGGGAGGGTATGCCCGTGACTACCGCGACCAAGGTTGCGATCAAGCCGCTCGAGGACCGCATCGTGGTCCAGGCGAACGAGGCCGAGACCACCACCGCCTCGGGCATCGTGATCCCCGACACCGCCAAGGAGAAGCCGCAGGAGGGCACCGTCCTCGCTGTCGGCCCGGGCCGGATCGACGACAAGGGCAACCGCGTGCCGATCGACGTGAAGGTCGGCGACACCGTCCTCTACTCGAAGTACGGCGGCACCGAGGTCAAGTACGCCGGCGAGGAGTACCTGGTGCTCTCCGCCCGCGACGTCCTCGCGGTCATCGAGAAGTAAGCAACCGATCAGTGTCGTTGCCCCGGTCCGGCTCGCCGGGCCGGGGCAACGTCGCTTCGAAGGGATACTGATGGCGAAGATCCTCAGCTTCTCGGACGATGCCCGGCACCTGCTGGAGCACGGTGTCAACGCCCTCGCGGACACGGTCAAGGTCACCCTCGGCCCGCGCGGGCGCAACGTCGTCCTGGACAAGAAGTTCGGTGTGCCCACGATCACCAACGACGGCGTCACCATCGCCAAGGAGATCGAGCTCACCAACCCGTACGAGAACCTCGGCGCGCAGCTGGTCAAGGAGGTGGCGACCAAGACCAACGACGTCGCCGGCGACGGGACCACCACCGCCACCGTGCTGGCCCAGGCCATGGTCCGCGAGGGCCTGCGCAACGTGGCCGCCGGCACGAACCCGATCGGCCTGAAGCGGGGCATCGACGCGGCGGCCGCCAAGGTCTCCGAGGCGCTGCTCGGCAAGGCCGTCGAGGTCTCGACCAAGGAGTCGATCGCGCACGTCGCGACCGTCTCCGCGCAGGATGCCACCATCGGCGAGCTGATCGCCGAGGCGATGGAGAAGGTCGGCCGCGACGGCGTCATCACCGTCGAGGAGGGCTCCGCGCTCACCACCGAGCTGGAGGTGACCGAGGGTCTCCAGTTCGACAAGGGCTTCATCTCGCCGAACTTCGTCACCGACCTGGAGGCGCAGGAGGCGGTCCTGGAGGACCCGTACATCCTGATCACCACGCAGAAGATCTCGGCCATCGAGGAGCTGCTGCCGCTGCTGGAGAAGGTCCTCCAGAACAACAAGCCGCTGCTCATCGTCGCCGAGGACGTCGAGGGTCAGGCCCTGTCGACGCTCGTGGTCAACGCGCTGCGCAAGACCGTCAAGGTCTGCGCGGTCAAGGCCCCCGGCTTCGGCGATCGCCGCAAGGCCATGCTCCAGGACATGGCGATCCTGACCGGCGCCGAGCTGGTCGCCCCGGAGCTGGGCTACAAGCTCGACCAGGTCGGCCTGGAGGTGCTCGGCACCGCCCGCCGCGTCGTGGTCGACAAGGAGAACACCACAGTCGTCGACGGTGGCGGGCAGGCCTCCGAGGTCGCCGACCGGGTCGCCCAGATCCGCAAGGAGATCGAGGCCTCCGACTCGGAGTGGGACCGGGAGAAGCTGGCCGAGCGGCTGGCGAAGCTCTCCGGCGGCATCGCCGTGATCAAGGTCGGCGCGGCCACCGAGGTCGAGATGAAGGAGCGCAAGCACCGCATCGAGGACGCCATCGCCGCGACCAAGGCCGCGGTCGAGGAGGGTACGGTCCCGGGTGGCGGCGCCGCCCTGGCCCAGATCCTGCCGGCGCTCGACGACGACCTGGGCTTCACCGGTGACGAGAAGGTCGGCGTCTCGATCGTGCGCAAGGCGCTCGTCGAGCCGCTGCGCTGGATCGCCCAGAACGCCGGCCACGACGGCTACGTGGTGGTGCAGAAGGTCGTCGGCAAGGACTGGGGCCACGGCCTCGACGCCGCCACCGGCGAGTACGTCGACCTGGCCAAGTCCGGCATCATCGACCCGGTGAAGGTGACCCGCAGCGCGGTCAGCAACGCCGCCTCGATCGCCGGCCTGCTGCTCACCACCGAGAGCCTCGTGGTGGAGAAGCCGGCCGAGCCGGAGCCGGCCGGCTCCGGTGGGCACGGCCACTCGCACGGTCACGGCCACCAGCACGGCCCGGGCTTCTGACCCGAGGAGTACGGCTCGACGTCAGGGCACACCGCCGACCGGTGGTGTGCCCTGACGGCTTTCCCGGGCCGGGTCCCCTTACGGAACGCTGACGGAATTGGCAGCCGTCCCCGCGAGTCGACCAGACTGGATGCCGTGAGCACCCTCTCCCGCCGCCGCGCGGCGCTGGCCGGTGTCGTCGCCGCCGTGGTGGCGCTCGGCGCCGCCGAACCCGTGGCGGTCCTGACCGGCCCCCGGTCGGCTCCGCTCGTCGCCGTCGGCGGACTCGTCGTCGACCTGGTGCCCGAGCCGCTCAAACAGTTCGCCATCAGCGTCTTCGGCACGTACGACAAGATCGCGCTGCTGATCGGGACGGCGCTGCTGCTGGCCGCCTTCGGGGCGCTGCTCGGTCTGGCGGCGGTCCGGCGGCTGGCGATCGGCCTGGCCGGCATCGCCGCGTTCGCCGCGCTCGGTGTCGCCGCCGCGCTGAGCCGGGCCGGCGCTGACGCGTTCGACGCGCTGCCCGCACTGGTCGGCGGCGGTCTCGGCGCGCTGACGCTCTGGGCGTTCGTGGCCGGCCCGCTGGGCGCCGATTTGCCGTCCGCGCCGCCTCCGGCGGTCGCCGCGCTTGCCCGGGAGGGGGAGACGCCGGGCGGCTGGGAGCCGGCCCGGCCCGACGACGCGGAGTCGCGACGACGGTTCCTGCGTGGCGCCGGGCTGCTCACCGGCGCGGCTGCGGTGGCCGGGCTGGGCGGGCACTGGCTGGCCGGCCGGCGCGGCGTGTCGACGGCCCGGGACGCGGTGACGCTGCCCGCCCCGGCCGTGCCTGCCCCACCGCTGCCGGCCGGAGCCGACCTGTCGCTGTCCCGGCTCGCGCCGTACGTCACGCCGAACCGGGAGTTCTACCGGATCGACACCGCGCTGGTGGTGCCGCAGGTGGACCCGGTCACCTGGCGGCTGCGCATCCACGGGCGGGTCCGCAACCCGATCGAGCTGAGCTTCGACGACCTGCTCGCCCGTCCGATGGTCGAGCGCTACGTGACGCTCGCCTGCGTCTCCAACGAGGTGGGCGGCGACCTGATCGGCAACGCGCGCTGGCTCGGCGTACCGATCAAGGAACTGCTCGACGAGGCCGACCCGGAGGACGGCGCGGACCAGGTGGTCGGCCGGGCCGTCGACGGCTGGACCTGCGGCACGCCCACCTCGGTGCTGCGCGACGGGCGGGACGCGCTGCTCGCGGTCGGTATGAACGGCGAGCCGTTGCCGATCCGGCACGGCTTCCCGGTGCGGATGGTGGTGCCCGGCCTCTATGGGTACGTCTCGGCCTGCAAGTGGCTCACCGAGCTGGAGCTGACCAGCTTCGCCGACTTCGACGCGTACTGGGTGCCGCGCGGCTGGTCCGCGCAGGGGCCGATCAAGACGCAGTCCCGGATCGACACGCCCCGGCCTCGCAGCCGTCCCGCCGCGGGTCCGGTGACTGTCGCCGGTGTGGCGTGGGCGCAGCACCGCGGTGTCCGGCGCGTCGAGGTACGTGTCGACGGCGGCCCGTGGCAGGAGGCGACGCTGGCCCCGGCGGTGTCGGCGGACACCTGGGTGCAGTGGTCCTGGCGGTGGGACGCCACGCCGGGCGAGCACACGCTTCAGGTGCGGGCGACGGACGCGACCGGCGAGACCCAGACGGAACAGCGGGCCCCGGTCGCCCCCGACGGCGCAACCGGCTGGCACACAGTGCGAGTCACGGTCACCTGACCACCGCCGCCCACCCTCGAAAGATCAACACCAGTTCCCGGAAGTGGTGGCATCAGAGGCTCCGCGATATGACCATTTCGCCGAGCTGGTGTTGATCACGCGGGGGCCGAGCGGGCCCGACGCGACGACGCCGCGCCCCGGAATCGGGGCGCGGCGTCGGGGGTCGTGAAGCCGGTCAGGCGACCTTGCGCTGGTCCGGCACGGCGGTGTTGTGCGGCCGGCCGAGGCGGGTCTCCAGCCGGGCGATGTCCACTCGGGTCTGCCGGCGGTCGGCCAGGTCCTCCCAGCCGAGCGCGAGCAGCCGCAGCCGCTCGGACTCGCTGAACCCGCCCCAGACGCCGTACGGCTCGCGGACGGAGAGCGCGTGCGCTGCGCACTCGGCGCGTACCGGGCAGGCGCGGCAGACGGACTTGGCACCCATCTCACGGCGCTGCCGGGAGGAGCCGCGCTCGCCGTCCGGGTGGAAGAACTGCGCGCTGTCGCGGCCACGGCAGGCCCCGAGCCGCTGCCAGTCCCAGAGCTCGTCGATCGGTCCAGGCAGCCTACGTACGTTCGACATCAGCACCCCTCCTCCCGCGCGGCACCGCGGAGAATGTTCGTGGCCAGCTACCGGGCGGCGGTCCGCGCGGGATGCCGGTTCCGGATGAACCCCTCGGTACCCGAGCCGTCCCCGCCTCACACATCTGTGATCGAAAACCTCGGACACTCGGCGGCATATGCCCCATCTGTCGGAAAAGTTCGGATGATTGCCCGGAACCCCCTCCCGAGCCCACCTCCGCATGGTCTGCTCTGAGTCGGAGAGGAGCCCACTGTGCGTAGTGTTCTTGTGTGCGTTCGGACACCATTGGCGGCCCAGCATCTGACCTCCGCCGCGGCGCGGCTCGGGCTGTCCGGCGTCGTCCGGACGGCCGTCTCCGATCCGGAGGTGATGTTGCGGCTCGCCGAGCGTCCGGTGGACGTGGTGCTCGCCGACACCGCCCTGACCCGGCCGGACAGCGTCGGTTTCGTGCGCCGGGTGCTGGCCCGCGCGCCGCAGGCGGCGGTGCTGCTGCTCGGCGCCGAGGAGTCGGAGTCGGCGGCGGCCACCATCAGCGCCGGCGCTCGCGGACTGATCCAGAACGCCGACCACGACCTGACCAGCGCGGTCGCCAAGGCGCTGCTGCTGCTCTCCGCCCCCGGGCGGAGCAACCGGCACCGGGTGGCGGACACCGCCCGGGACGCGGCCGCGGTCGGCGGCCCGGCCCGGTCGGCGGGGCGTACCCAGGGTGGGCCCGGCTGGCCGGCGGCGGTGCCGGTGGATGCCGCGGGCCTGCCCACCGTGGTGCCTGTGCAACGGGGTGAGGACGCGGAGGACCCGGCGGCGGCGGACGCGGCGGAGGCGCCCCGGCCGGGTGCCGCCCAGCGCCCGGCGCGGACGCCGCGCGGCGCGGTCGGGCTGACCGAGCGGGAGCTTCAGGTGCTGCTCGGCATGGCCGAGGGCAAGAGCAACGCGGAGATCGGGCGGGAGCTGTTCGTCTCCGAGGACACGGTCAAGACGCACGCCCGGCGGTTGTTCCGCAAGCTCGGCGCGCGGGACCGGGCACACGCCGTGGCGGCCGGGTTCCGGGCCGGCCTGGTGGCCTGACGCCCAGGCCGTCGGCGCTCAGCTCTCGCTGGACTCGTCGGTGCCCTCGGTGAGCGTGTCGTGCACGCCGTCGGCGTAGCCGCGGGCGTAGTCCCAGCTCACGTAATGGTCCGGGTCCGGGTCGTAGGCCGGCTCGTGCACCCGGGGGCGCCCCGAGTTGAGCAGGTGGCGCAGATTGCCGCGCAGCAGGTCCCAGTCGAAGTAGTGGGGCTCGCGGCAGTCCTCGCACTCGATCACCAGGCCGCGCACCCCGATCGGCTGGAGCAGCGCCTGGTAGATCTCCAGGTCGGCGAGATCCTCCAGCACGTCCTGGCGCTCGACGTCGGTCAGCGGGTCGAGCGCGTCGTCGTCGCCGGGATCGTGCAGACCGGCAGCCGGATCGGCGGGATCGCCGTTGAACGGGTCGATGGGCTCGTCGTGCACCCCCTCACCGTAGACCCCGGGCCGCCGGAAAGCCCGCCCCAGCCCGCGCTGTGGCCCTGCCTACCCCCGGGCCCGCCGCTGCCCGGGCGGGGACGGGCCAGTGGGTACGATGAGGCGACGCGCCGTCACCAGGCGCCCGCCGGTGCCCGTGCGCGCCGCCTCGCTGCAGCCCGATCGACCAGCTCAGGGGAGCAATCGTGGAGAATTCGCCCAGCACCGAGATCCCGGCCGGCACCGACGGTGGGGAGCTGGGTGGCCATCTGCCCGAGCTGCCGGCGGGTTCGGCCCGGGTGGTACCGCTCGGGCTGACCTTCGACGACGTGCTCCTGCAGCCGGGCGAGTCGGACGTCGTGCCCAGCCGTGTCAATACCCGCACCCGCCTCACCCGCAACATCGAGCTGACCGTGCCGCTGCTGTCCAGCGCGATGGACACGGTCACCGAGGGGCGGATGGCGATCGCCATGGCCCGCCAGGGCGGCATCGGCGTGCTGCACCGCAACCTCTCGGTGGAGGACCAGGCGCTCCAGGTCGATCTGGTGAAGCGCTCCGAGTCCGGCATGATCACCAACCCGGTGACCGCCAGCCCGGAGGACACGCTGCGCGAGGTCGACGCGCTCTGCGGGCGTTACCGCATCTCCGGCGTGCCGGTGGTGGACGGGCAGGGCCAGCTCGTGGGCATCGTCACCAACCGCGACATGCGGTTCGTCTCCGACCCGGCCACGCCGGTCCGCGACATCATGACCCGCACCCCGCTGATCACCGCCCCGGTCGGGGTGAGCAAGGACGAGGCGCTCGGCCTCCTGCGCCAGCACAAGATCGAGAAGCTGCCGATCGTGGACGCGGGCGGCAAGCTGCGCGGCCTGATCACGGTCAAGGACTTCACCAAGAGCGAGCAGTACCCGAACGCCACCAAGGACGACGCGGGCCGGCTTCGGGTCGCCGCCGCGGTGGGCGTGGGTGAGGACGGCTACAAGCGGGCCCGCGCGCTCGTCGACGCCGGTGTGGACGTGGTCATCGTGGACACCGCGCACGGCCACCAGCGCGCCGTGCTGGAGATGGTCGCCCGGCTCAAGCGGGACGTCAGCATCGACATCGTGGGCGGCAACATCGCCACGTACGCGGGCGCGAAGGCGCTCGTCGAGGCCGGCGCGGACGGAGTGAAGGTGGGCGTCGGCCCGGGTGCCATCTGCACCACCCGGATCGTGGCCGGGGTCGGCGTACCGCAGATCACCGCGATCATGGAGGCGGCCCGCGCCGCCCGCCCGGCCGGCGTGCCGGTGATCGGTGACGGCGGCATTCAATACTCGGGCGACATCGCCAAGGCGCTCGTCGCGGGCGCCGACACGGTGATGCTCGGCAGCCTGCTGGCCGGCTGCGAGGAGAGCCCCGGCGAGCTGATCTTCATCAACGGCAAGCAGTACAAGGCGTACCGGGGAATGGGCTCGCTCGGCGCGATGCAGTCGCGCGGCCAGGGCAAGTCCTACTCCAAGGACCGCTACTTCCAGCAGGACGTGCTCGCCGAGGACAAGCTGGTCCCGGAGGGCGTCGAGGGCCAGGTGCCCTACCGGGGGCCGCTGTCCGCGGTCGCCCACCAGCTCATCGGCGGCCTGCGCGCCGCGATGGGGTACGTGGGCGCGGAGAGCATCCCGGAGCTGCACCGGCGTGGCCAGCTCATCCGGATCACCGCGGCCGGGCTCAAGGAGAGCCACCCGCACGACATCCAGATGACCGTCGAGGCGCCCAACTACCACTCCCGCTGACCCACCACCCCCAACCACCTGGAGTCCCCCATGCGTGACGTGGTC
The DNA here is from genome assembly GCF_014203425.1 of Micromonospora echinospora. Taxonomy (NCBI): domain Bacteria; kingdom Bacillati; phylum Actinomycetota; class Actinomycetes; order Micromonosporales; family Micromonosporaceae; genus Micromonospora; species Micromonospora echinospora. The sequence continues at coordinate 6,766,962 of NZ_JACHJC010000001.1, read as the reverse complement.
GAGATCGGGCTGGGCAAGACCGCGCAGCGCGGCTACCACCTGGACGACATCGCCATCGTGCCGAGCCGCCGCACCCGGGACGTCGACGACGTCTCCACCGCGTGGCAGCTCGACGCGTACCAGTTCGGCATCCCCTGTGTCGGCCACCCCTCGGACGCGACCATGAGCCCCGCCTCGGCGGTCCGGCTGGGTCAGCTCGGCGGCCTCGGGGTGCTCAACGTCGAGGGCCTCTGGACCCGGTACGAGAACCCGGCCAAGGTGCTGGAGGAGCTTGCCGGTCTCGGCGAGGACGCGCGGGCGACCAAGCGCCTCCAGGAGGTCTACGCCGAGCCGATCCGGCCCGACCTGATCGCCGAGCGGGTACGCGAGCTGCGCGACGGCGGCGGCACGGTGGCGGTGCGGGTCTCCCCGCAGCACACCCTGGCGCTGGCCCCGGTGATCCTCGACGCGGGTGTGGACATCCTGGTCATCCAGGGCACGCTCGTCTCGGCCGAGCACGTCTCCACCACCGACGAGCCGCTGAACCTCAAGGAGTTCATCGCCGACCTGGACCTGCCGGTCGTCGTCGGCGGCTGCACCGACTACAAGACCGCGCTGCACCTGATGCGTACCGGCGCGGCCGGCGTGATCGTGGGCATCGGCGGCGACGACTGGTCGACCACCGAGTCGGTGCTCGGCATCCGGGTGCCGATGGCCACCGCGATCGCCGACGCCGCCGCGGCCCGCCGCGACTACCTGGACGAGACCGGCGGCCGGTACGTGCACCTGATCGCCGACGGCGACATGCAGACCTCCGGCGACATCGCCAAGGCGCTCGGCTGCGGCGCGGACGCGGTGATGCTCGGCGAGCCGCTCTCGCTCTGCGCGGAGGCGCCGGCCGGCGGCGCCTGGTGGCACTCCGCGGCCAGCCACCCGTCGCTGCCCCGGGGCGCGTTCGAGGTGGCCGGCGAGCCGCTCGGCTCGATGGAGAAGCTGCTGTTCGGCCCGGCCGACGAGCCGGACGGCCAGCTCAACCTCTTCGGCGGCCTGCGCCGCGCGATGGCCAAGTGCGGCTACCGCGACCTGAAGGAGTTCCAGAAGGTCGGGCTGGTCCTCGACCGCTGAGCACCGCTGAGCACCGCTGAGCACCGCACGACGGCGCGGGCGGCGGCCCGGACGTGTTCCGGCCCCGCCCGCGCCGTCGCGCGTCTAGGCTCGCCGGGTGAGGCGGCGGCGGATCTGGGCGGCAGGGCTGGTGGCGGTGGCGCTCGCGGCCGGCGGGTGCACGGGCGGCGACGACAACGGGTTCCGGGCGGGCGCGGCGGACGTCGGTGACCCGTACGTGCCGGGAGCAGGCAACGGCGGCTACGACGTGGGCCACTACGCGCTGGACGTGCGCTACGACCCGGCCGGCGACAAGCTCACCGGAACGGCCACGCTGACCGTCACCACCACCCGTGCGCTGTCCCGGTTCCAGCTCGACCTGGCCGGGCTGGACGTCGAGCGGGTCCGGGTGGGCGGGGAGGCGGCGAAACACCGCCACGACGGCGCCGAGCTGATCGTCACCCCGCCGCGCGGGCTGCCGTCGGGGAAGCGGCTCACCGTCGAGGTGACGTACGGCGGTGTGCCGGAACCGCTGCCGAACGCCGAACTCGGCGACGGCGGCTTCCACGCCACACCGGACGGCGCGATAGCGCTCGGCCAGCCGGAGTCGGCGAGCACCTGGTACCCGGTCAACGACCACCCGTCGGACAAGGCCACGTACGACTTCGCGGTCACCGTGCCGGACGGGCTCGCCGCGCTCGCGAACGGCGTGCCGCAAAGCCGCACCAGCGCCGGCGGCTGGACCACCTGGCGCTGGTCGGAGCGCGCGCCGATGGCCAGCTACCTGAGCACGCTGGTGATCGGCGACTACCGGGTCAGAACCGGCACGCACGCGGGCAAGCCGCTGGTCACCGCCGTCGCCGCGGCGCTGCCCGCGGACGGGCCGGCCGCCGCGTCGGTGGCCCGCACCGGCGAGATCGCCGACTTCCTGGCCGCGCGCTTCGGCCCGTACCCGTTCGAGGCGTACGGCGGGATCGTGGTGGCCGACGAGCGCATCCGGTACGCGCTGGAGACGCAGAGCCGGCCGGTCTACGGGCCGGGCTTCTTCCGGGACGACCGCCCGAACACCGAAGTGGTCGCGCACGAGCTGGCCCACCAGTGGTTCGGCGACAGCGTCTCGGTGGCCCGGTGGAGCGACATCTGGCTCAACGAGGGCTTCGCCACGTACGCCGAATGGCTCTGGGCCGAGCACGACGGTGGGCGGACGGTGGCGCAGACCGCGGCCGAGCGGTACGCGGTGACGGACTGGTCGAAGCCCACAGTCGACCCGGGCCGGTCCGGGATGTTCGGCGACGCGGTCTACCAGCGGGGCGCGCTCGCGGTGCACGCGCTGCGCCGCGCGGTGGGCGACGAGACGTTCTACCGCGTCCTGCGCGGCTGGCTGGCGCAGCACCGCAACGGCAACGTCACCACCGCCGACTTCGTCGGGTACGCCGAACGCACGTCCGGGCGGCCACTGCGGTCGCTGCTGGACGCCTGGCTGGTCGGCGCGACGCCACCGGGACTGCCGTGACGTGGGCGTGACCGCCGCTGGGTAGGCTGCCGCGGGCGGAGCGGCCCGTGGGCGGGGCCGCTGTTCGGGACCCCGGAGGGATCGAGGCGATGACGCGGCGCGGCGGACGACGACGGCTCGGGCTGCTGGCCTGCGCGACGCTGCTGGTGGCCGGCTGCGGCTCGGCCGAGCCGGACCCGGGACCGGCGGCTCCCACCACTGCCGCCCCGGCGGCCACGCGCAGCTTCGCGGCGGGCGCGGCCGGCGCCGGAGACCCCTATTTCCCGAGCTACGGCAACGGCGGCTACGACGTCGCGCACTACACGGTGAAGGTGCGCTACGACCCGGAGACGGACAGGCTCAACGGCACCACCACGCTTCGGGCCACCGCGACCGCCGACCTGTCCGCGTTCAACCTGGACCTGGCCGGGCTGACCGTCCGCTCGGTCAGCGTGGACGGTGCCGCCGCCGGGCACCGCCGCACCGGGAACGAGCTGGTGATCACCCCGGCCACCGGGCTGACCTCCGGCAACGGGTTCACCGCCGAGGTCCGGTACGACGGGCGACCGGAGGCGCTGCGGACCGAGGCGCTGGGCGAGGGCGGCTGGCTGCACACCTCCGACGGGGCGATCGCGCTCGGGCAACCGGAGTCGGCGAGCACCTGGTACCCGGTGAACGACCACCCGTCGGACAAGGCCACCTACGACATCGAGCTGACCGTCCCGAAGGGACTGACGGCGGTCTCCAACGGCGTGCCGAAGGGGAAGACGACAAGCGGCGACTGGACCACCTGGAAGTGGTCGGAGGGCGCGCCGACCGCCAGCTACCTGACCACTGTGGCGATCGGCAAGTTCCGGGTCACCACCGGCAAGCACAAGGGACGGCCGGTGTACAGCGCGGTCACTACGCAGCTGCCCCAGGGCGCCCCGGACCGGTCGATCGCCCGCACCGTCGAGGTCGCCGACTACCTGGAGAGCGTCTTCGGGCCGTACCCGTTCGACTCGTACGGCGGGGTGGTGATCGCCGACGAGCGGATCCGGTACGCGTTGGAGACGCAGAGCCGTCCGGTCTACTCGGCCAGCTTCTTCCGGCAGGGCGACAACACCGGCGTGGTCGCGCACGAGCTGGCCCACCAGTGGTACGGCAACAGCGTGTCGATCCAGCGCTGGCAGGACATCTGGCTCAACGAAGGGCTGGCCACGTACGCGGAGTGGCTGTGGGCCGAGCACAGCGGCTCGACCACCGTGCAACGCACGTTCGACCAGAAGTACGCGAACGCCGGCGCGCAGGTGTGGCGGACGCCGCCGGGCAAGCCGGGGGTGGAGAACCTGTTCAGCCGCTCGGTCTACGAGCGGGGCGGGATGACAGTGCACGCGCTGCGGGTGGCGGTGGGCGACACCGCGTTCTTCTCCGTCCTGCGTACCTGGGCGGCGGAGCGGAAGAACGGCAACGCCACCACCGCCGACTTCGTGGCGCTGGCCGAGCGGGTCTCCGGCAAGAAGCTGGCGAAGGTCTTCGACCCGTGGCTGTACGGCACCGAACGCCCGCCCACCCCGAAGCCGCTGTAGGTCGCGTCAGTTCTTGACGCGCAGCGACGGGTGGGCGGTCAGGAAGGCGTCGACCCGTCCACCGCGCAGCGCGGTGAGGAAGTCGCGGCCGAGCGGCTTGAGCTGCTCGCCCCGGTACGCGCCGCCGCTGCTCACCCCGGCGCCGGGCAGCACGACGAGCGTGAGCCGGTCCGCCGGCACGCCACCCAGGGCATACGCGAAGTCGATCAGCTGCCGGCCGCCTCCGGCGTACACCAGGGTCCTGCCGAGCGCGGCGACGACCTGCTCGACCCGCTGCGGGTCGCGGGCGGTGCCCTCGTCGACGATCTTGCGGGCCAGCGCCCGGAGCAGTTGCTGCTGGTGCCGCTGCCGGGTGTAGTCGCCACCGGCGGTGTAGCGCTGCCGCGCGTAGTCCAGCGCCTGCCAGCCGGTCAGGTGCCGGGTGCCCTTCTCGTAGACCATCTGCGGACCGATGTAGCCGCCGCCGCTCAGCGTCCGCATGGTGCCGTCCGGGCGGCGGTGCCGGGATGCGACCCGCTGGTCCACGTAGAGGTCCACCCCGCCGAGCGTGTCCACCAGCTTGTCGAAGCCGCCGAACGTGATCACCGCCCCGGCGTCGATGCGCAGCCCGGTGTAGCGGGAGACGGTGGCGCGCAGCAGCTCGTACCCCTGGGCGGTGCTGGGGTTGGCCTTGTCGCCCGGCACCCGGCTGCCGTAGCTCATCGCGTGGGTGAGCTTGGTCCGGCCGCCCGGGTAGCGGGCCTTCGGGTAGGCGGGGATGTCCACCACCAGGTCGCGGGGGAGCGAGAACAGGTACGCCCGGTCCAGCCCGGCGGGTACGTGCAGCAGCAGCACGGCGTCGGCGTGCGGCTCCCAGCCGGGGATGCTGACCCGGGTGTCGACGCCGACGAGCAGCAGGTTGAGCGGGCCTTTCAGGTCGGCGCCGGGCGGCGGCGTCGGGCTGGCGGTGGTCGGGGCGGGCGTCGGCGAGGCCGGCGGGGTGGTGCTCGGTCCGGCGGACGGGGCGGCCGGGCGGTCGGCCACCAGCCGGGTGGTCACCACCGCTGCGGTGGCCACCAGCAGCGCGGCCACCAGCGCGGCCAGGCCCAGCAGGCGTCGTCTCGTCACGTTCGTGCCTCCCCGTGTGATTCGACGCGCCAGGGTGGCCGACAGGTTGCAGCGGCGGGAATCCCGGCGATCGAGCGCTCTGCATGATGTGCGAAAAAGCCTCGTTGGCGCTATAGCTACTCGTCGGTAATGATGCGTCCATGCGCTACGACGTGGTCGTCATCGGGTCCGGGTTCGGCGGCAGCGTCACCGCGCTGCGGCTGGCCGAGAAGGGTTACTCGGTAGGCGTCCTGGAGGCGGGGCGGCGCTTCGCCGACGACGAGTTCCCGCGTACGTCCTGGCGGGCGCGGCGGTTCCTCTGGGCGCCCCGGCTCGGCTGCTTCGGGCTCCAGCGGATCACGCTGCTGCGTTCGGCCGACCGCAAGGCCGGCGGTGGCGTGCTCGTGCTCTCCGGCGCCGGAGTGGGCGGCGGCTCGCTGGTCTACGCGAACACGCTCTACGAGCCGCTCGACGCGTTCTACGCCGACCCGCAGTGGCGGGACATCACCGACTGGCGCGACGAGCTGGCCCGCCACTACGACCAGGCGAAGCGGATGCTCGGCGTCACCACGTACCCGATCGACACCCGGGCGGACCAGGCCGTTCGCGCAGTGGCCGAGCGGATGGGGGTGGCGCACACCTACCACCCGACGCCGGTCGGCGTGCACATCGGGCGTCCCGGCGAGCGGGTGGCCGACCCGTACTTCGGTGGAGCCGGGCCGGACCGCACCGGGTGCAGCCACTGCGGGTCGTGCATGACCGGCTGCCGGCACGGCGCCAAGAACACGCTGGTGAAGAACTACCTCTGGCTGGCCGAACGGCTCGGCGTGCAGGTGCACCCGCTGACCACTGTGACCGCGGTCCGCCCGGACCCGGCCGGCGGGTACGCGGTGCACACCGAACGCACCGGCGCCTGGCTGCGCAAGCGGCGCGAGGTGATCCACGCCGACCAGGTCGTCTTCGCGGCCGGCGCGCTCGGCACCCAGCGGCTGCTGCACCAGATGAAGGCGACCGGCGCGCTGCCGGCGCTCTCGCCCCGGCTCGGCGAGCTCACCCGGACCAACTCCGAGGCCATCCTCGGCGCCTCGGTGGCGCCCGGCGCGGCCCGGCGGCGCGGCCTCGACTTCACCGAGGGGGTGGCGATCACCAGCTCGTTCCACCCCGACCCGCAGACCCACATCGAGCCGGTCCGCTACGGCAAGGGCTCCAACGCGATGGGGCTGCTCCAGTCGCTGCTAATCGACGGCGGTCCCCGCCGGGCCCGGCGCTGGCTGGGCAGCATCGTCCGGCAGCCCGTGCTGGCCGCACGGATGCTGTCCGTGCGCCGCTGGTCCGAGCGCACCGTGATAGCGCTCGTCATGCAGTCGGTCGACAACTCGCTGACCACCCGGTACCGCAAGGGCCGGCTGGTCTCCGGCCCCGGCCACGGCGCGCCCAACCCGACGTGGATCCCGGCCGGCAACGCCGCGGCCCGGCTGCTCGCCGAGGAGATCGGCGGCACCCCCGGCGGGGCGGTCACCGAGCCGTTCAACATCCCGGTGACCGCGCACATCCTCGGCGGCGCGGTCATCGGCGCCACCCCGGACGAGGGGGTGATCGACCCGTGGCACCGGGTGTACGGCCACCCGGGGCTGCACGTGGTCGACGGCGCGGCGGTCTCGGCGAACCTGGGCGTCAACCCGTCGCTGACGATCACCGCGCAGGCCGAGCGGGCGATGTCGTACTGGCCGAACAAGGGCGAGGCGGACCCGCGCCCGGCGCCCGGCTCGCCGTACACCCGGGTGGGGCCGGTGCCGCCGCGGCGCCCCGCCGTCCCCGCCCACGCCCCCGCCGCCCTGCGGTGAAAGGAAGGGCCCCTTCTTAACGCCTCCGGTAGAGGAAGGGGCCCTTGTTAACACATTCACCCCGCCACACCGCCGGGGCGCGTCCGGCGGCCCGGTGACTGTCGGTAGGCTTTGCGCACATGAGCACGCCTCGCCCCGTCCTCGTGGTGGACTTCGGAGCCCAGTACGCCCAGCTCATCGCGCGCCGTGTCCGCGAGGCGAAGGTCTACTCGGAGATCGTCCCGCACTCCATGCCGGTGTCCGAGATGCTGGCGAAGAACCCGGCCGCGATCATCCTCTCCGGTGGTCCGGCCAGCGTGTACGCGCCGGACGCGCCCCAGATCGACGCCGGGGTGTTCACCGCCGACGTGCCCGTCTTCGGCATCTGTTACGGCTTCCAGGCCATGGCGCAGGCGCTCGGCGGCACTGTCGCGCGCACCGGCAACCGCGAGTACGGCGGCACGCCGCTGCGCCCGCGCCTGACCGAGCCCGGTGTGCTGCTGCGCGACCTCCCGGCCGACCTGCCGGTGTGGATGAGCCACGGCGACTGCGTCACCGAGGCGCCGGAGGGCTTCACCGTGACCGCCGAGTCGGCGGGCGCCCCGGTCGCCGCGTTCGAGGACCTGGCCGGCCGCCGGGCCGGCGTGCAGTTCCACCCGGAGGTCGGGCACACCGCGCACGGCCAGGAGATGCTGAACCGCTTCCTGTACGACATCGCCGGCATCGAACCGACGTGGACGCCGTCGAACATCATCGACGAGCAGGTCGCCCGGATCCGGGAGCAGATCGGCGACAAGGAGGTCATCTGCGGCCTCTCCGGCGGCGTCGACTCGGCGGTCGCCGCGGCGCTCGTGCACCGCGCGGTGGGCGACCAGCTCACCTGCGTGTTCGTGGACCACGGCCTGCTGCGGGCCGGTGAGGCCGAGCAGGTCGAGAAGGACTACGTCGCCGCCACCGGCATCAGGCTGAAGGTGGTCGACGCCCGGGAGCGGTTCCTCGGCGCGCTGGCCGGGGTGACCGACCCGGAGCAGAAGCGGAAGATCATCGGCCGGGAGTTCATCCGGGTCTTCGAGGCCGCCGCCCGGGAGATCGCGGCGCACGGCGACGTGGAATACCTCGTGCAGGGCACGCTCTACCCGGACGTGGTGGAGTCCGGCGGCGGCACCGGCACCGCCAACATCAAGAGCCACCACAACGTCGGCGGCCTGCCCGAGGACCTGAAGTTCTCGCTGGTCGAGCCGCTGCGCACGCTGTTCAAGGACGAGGTCCGCACGATCGGCCTGGAGCTGGGACTGCCCGAGGCGATGGTGTGGCGGCACCCGTTCCCCGGCCCGGGCCTGGCCATCCGGATCATCGGCGCGGTCGACGAGGAGCGCCTCGCCGTGCTCCGCAAGGCCGACCTGATCGCCCGGCAGGAGCTGACTACGGCCGGCCTGGACCGGGGCGTCTGGCAGTTCCCGGTGGTGCTGCTGGCCGACGTCCGCAGCGTCGGGGTGCAGGGCGACGGGCGCACCTACGGTCACCCGGTGGTGCTGCGCCCGGTCTCCAGCGAGGACGCGATGACCGCCGACTGGTCCCGGCTGCCCTACGACGTGGTGGCCCGGATCTCGACCCGGATCACGAACGAGGTCGCCGAGGTCAACCGCGTGGTCCTGGACGTGACGAGCAAGCCGCCGGGCACCATCGAGTGGGAGTGACGCGGCTCAGGCCGCGGGCGGCGGTCCGGCGTCAGGCCGCGGGCGGCGGTCCGGCGTCCGGCCCGGCCGGCGTCCGCGGCGTAGCCGGCGCGGTCGGCGGCACCACGGCGGTCGGCGGGACGACAGTGGTCGGCGAGGTCGGCCCGGTCGGCGGGACCGGCGGCCACCCGGGCGCGGTGCCCGGCGGGTGCGGCCAGGCGGGCGCGCCGGTCGGCTCCTCGGGCATCAGGAACCACATGATCGGGTACGCGAGCGCGGCGAGTCCGCCGGTGAGCACCGTGGCGGTCGCGAAGATCACCCGGATGAGCGTGGGGTCGGCGGCGAAGTAGCGGCCGAGGCCGCTGGCCACGCCGGCGATCATGCGGTCGCTGACCGGGCGGCGGAGCTGCTTGTACGGGGCGTGGGAGGGATGCGGGGAGGTCATGTCTCAACGGTGCCGCGCGCCGCGGCGGGCGACCTCGGTGACCGCCCGGACCCCTACCCTGACGCATCCCTGAGACGCCAGCGAAGAGTCAGGAATCTGACTCTTTTCGATCCCGGTAACCCGCTGCGGGGAGAATTTGACCCCGTGACCACCTCGCTGGAGCCGCTCCGCAGGATCGCGGCATACGCAGTTTGTGCTGATTCGAACGGCCGAGTGTTGCTGGTCCGCGCATCGGAGCGCTCCGGCACCCCCGGCACCTGGTCGCTCCCCGGAGGAGCGGTCGACCACGGTGAGGACCCCAAGCACACAGTCGTCCGGGAGACCGCGGCCGAGACCGGGCTCTCGGTGGCGGTCGCCGGCCTTCAGGACGTGCTCGCCGATATGCGGGCGCTGCCCGAGCGGCGCATCACGATCCACACCGACCGCCTCCTCTACACCGTCTCGGTACGCGGCGGGACGCTCACCGAGCGGGTCGACCGCCCGACCGACCTGGCCCGCTGGTTCACCCTCGACGAGGCGCGGGAACTGCCGCTGCGGTCGTTCACCGCGCGTGCCCTGGGCCTGCCCACCTCCACCGACGACATCGTGCCGGAGGAGGTGCCCGAGTTCCCCTCGTTCTACGCCGTACCCGGCCCGGACGGGCTGCACCGGGCGCAGCGCTTCGCCGCGTACGCGGTGGTGACCGACCCGGAGGAGCGCGTACTGCTGACCCGGGTGTCCGACGGCTACCCGGGCGCCGGCTGCTGGCACCTGCCCGGCGGCGGCACCGACTACGGGGAGCAGCCGGGCGCCGCGCTGATCCGGGAGCTGGTCGAGGAGACCGGGCAGACCGGCCGCCTGGTCGAGCTGCTCGGCGTGGCCAGCCACCGGGACGCGGCCTCGCTCGGCCCGGAGGGCTACCCGATCGACTGGCACGGCGTACGCGCCTTCTACCGCGTGGTCGTGGACCAGCCGGCGACGCCCACGGTGGCCGACGTCGGCGGCTCCACCTGCGAGGCCCGCTGGTTCCGCCGCGAGGAGCTCGACGCGCTGCCCACCGATCGCCTCACCGAGGTGACCGCCGAGGCGGTCCAGGCCGCCCACCTCCTCTAGACCCACCCCGCGCACACCCGCGCCCCACTCCGGCGATCATGAAGTTGACGGCGGGAAATGTCCGCCTCGGTACCGCTAACCTCATGATCGACGGAGTGGGGCGCGGGTGTGCGCGGGGCGCGGGGGAGTGGTGCGGGTGGAGCAGCGGCGGCGGGTCGGGGCGTACGGGATGCTGCGGGACTCCGACGGGCGGGTGCTGCTGGCGCGTGGCTCGGCGCGGTGCCCGTACCCGGGGGTGTGGCAGTTGCCCGGCGGCGGCGTCGAGCACGCGGAGCACCCGGCCGACGCGGTGGTCCGCGAGTTCGCCGAGGAGACCGGGCTGACCGTCGCGCCCGGCGCGATCCGGGCCGCCGTCGCCGACGTGGCCGCGTTCCGCGCCGAGGACGTCGCGATGCACACGGATCGGTTGATCTTCGAGGTCGAGGCGCGGGACGGGCGGCTGCGACCCGAGCCGGACGGTGGCACCGACGAGGTGGGCTGGTTCACCCCGGAGGAGGCCGCCGGCCTCCCGTTGATGGTGTTCACCGCCGAGCTGCTCGGCCTGCCGGTGTCCCCGCTGCGGGCCGACATGCCCCGGGGCCTGCCCGTCGAACCGGCCGACCTCGCCGCCGACCGCCGCCAGCGCTTCGCCGCGTACGGGCTGGTCACCGACCCCGCCGACCGGGTGCTGCTCACCATGATCGCCGACGGCTACCCGGGCGCGGGCCGCTGGCACCTGCCCGGCGGCGGCACCGACCACGGCGAGCAGCCGGCCACCGGGCTGCTGCGTGAGCTGGTCGAGGAGGCCGGCCAGCTGGGCCGGGTGGTCGACCTGATGGCGGTGGACAACCTGCACAACCCGGCCGCGCTCGGCCCGGAGGGCCGTCCGCTGGACTGGCACGGCATCCGGGTGATCTACCGGGTACGCGTGGACGCGCCGACCGAGGCGGTGGTGACCGAGCTGGCCGGAGGCTCCACCGCACGGGCGGCCTGGTTCGCGCCGGAGCAGGTCAGCGGCCTGTCGATGACCGACGTGGCGGCCCGCGCCACCGGGCAACGGGTGAGGTGAATCGCTCGCCGAGCCGCCCTGGGTGAGCTCCGGTACAGTCGGAAGTAGGGATTGGCCGACGAAAACGGACGTTGAAGCCCGAGATGGGAATGATTGAGCGGTTCGCGCGGTTAGGGGAGATATAAGTACCGCCGGCAGCTATCGCCAAGCCCCTGTTCCCTGTGCAATGGTGTACTCCGCAAAAGGGCTGCCGGACCCGAAAGGTCCGGCACGAGACAGCCGGACACCCGCCCCGTCGAGGGCGGCCAGCCGATCCGGTGATGGAGGAAACGTGCCGAGAGCCCCATGGCGCCGGCGTCGTACGACTGACAGTCCGCGCCCCGCAGGGCGTCGCTGGGCGGGCAGGTTGCGCCGCAGCAGTACGTTCGCCCGCCAGGTGCTACTGGTCCGGGTGGGCCGCCGGGACGGCGCGGCCGTTCCGGGGACCGACCTGGTCACCCCCGACCACCGTTACGCCGACCGCCAGCGCCTCCGCTACGGCCGGCTCGACACCGACATCGAGGCGGTACGCCCGGTCAGCCCGGCGCTCGCGCCGGCCGCTCCGGTCGACGACGAGTCCCCGGCGATGTCGATCCCGCTCCTGCCGGGTGAGCGCACCGCCGCCCGCCGGGCCAAGTTCGCGCTCGTCAACGCGTGCACGCTGAGCAGCCTCATGCTCGGCATGCTGGCCATCTTCCTGGCCATGCGCGGTGACGTGCAGGTCGCGGCGATCTTCCTGATCGCCTGCGTGGCCTTCGACGGCCTCGACGGCGCGCTGGCCCGCAAGCTCGGTGTGGCCAGCCCGTTCGGCGCGCAGATGGACTCGCTCGCCGACATGTGCTCCTTCGGCCTCGCCGCGCCGGTCGTGGTCTACGCCTCGCTCGCCGGTTCCGCGCCCCCGGCGGCCGCCGCCGTCTCCTGCGCGCTCGTCGCCGCGTGCGCGGCGGTCCGGCTCGCCCGGTTCAACGTCTCGCCGAAGGACGGCCGCTTCTTCTGCGGCGTGCCGACCACCATGGCGGCAGCAGTGCTCGCCCTGACCGTGGCCATCGGCGTGCCGGTCCCCGGCCTGGTGATGGTGGCCGCCGTGGCGCTGCTCGCCTTCGCGATGGTGTCGAGCTTCCCGTACGCCAAGCTCGCCCGGCTGCTGAAGCTGCCGCCGTGGCTCTGGCTGGCCCCGGTGATCGGCGCGCTCGTCGACATCCGGCTCACGTTCGCCCTCGTGGTGGTGGGCTACCTGGTCAGCGGGCCGCTGCTCTGGCTGCACCAGCGCCGTACCGCCTGATCCCCGAGAACGACAGAAGGGGCGCCGCGAGAAGCGGCGCCCCTTCTTCGTGTCCGGCGCTCAGCGCCAGCGGGCGATGACCGTCGCGCCGCCGACCACCTTGTCGCCCGGGCCGACGAGCGGGTCCGCCGCGTCGGCCGGCAGGTAGACGTCGGTCCGCGAGCCGAACCGGATCAGGCCGAAGCGCTCGCCCCGCGCCAGCAGCGAGCCGACCGGCGCCCGCTGCACGATCCGGCGGGCGATCAGCCCGGTGCGCTGCGCCACGACCACGGTGCCGTGGTCGGTGTCCAGCACCGTGTACGCCGCCACGTTGTGCTCGGCGTCCGGCTTCATGGCGTTGACGAACCCGCCGTCGGCGACGAAGTAGTCGACCACCTTGCCGGCCACCGGGGCGCGGTTGACGTGCACGTCCAGCACCGACAGGAACACCGCGATCCGCAGCCACTCGCCGTCGCCGAAGCGCTCGTCCTGCAGGCGCTGCACGGAGAGCACCTGGCCGTCCGCCGAGGCGACCACCGCCGACGGGTCCTCCGGCACGTCCCGCTCCGGGTCCCGGAAGAACGCGGCCACCGGCGCGGCGGCCAGCGCCGGCAGCAGCCAGAGATTCGACTTCGGCCGGGCGGCGCGGGTCAGGGCGGCCAGGCCGAGCGTGATGCCGGCGGCGGCCACCCCGTTGGAGTCGATGTGCATGCCCCGGGTCAGCGGCACGCTCGACGGCCGGTACGCCGGGGACAGCGAGGCCGCGAGCGCGACCGGCGCCGGGGTGAAACGCAGGTGGTGCACGCGTACCGGCGGGGTGTTGCGCAGCACCAGGTCGGTGCGCACGCCGTGCAGCACGCCCTGCCGGTCCAGTTCGCCGTCCGCGCCCTCGGTGCGGAACAGCGGCGCGGCGACGCTCAGCACCGCGCCGTCGGCCAGGTATTTCGTCAGCCCGTCGACAGCGGCGCGCGCCTGCTCGGCGGTGCCGGTGAACGGCTCGGCGACGACCACCACGGCGGCGGTGTCCGCCTCGGCGAGGGTGTCGACCACGCGTACCCGGTCGGCGACCCAGCGGCCCTGCGCGGTCACGTGCTCCCGCAGCGCCGCTGTCGCGCTGCCCTCCGCCGGCACCACTGTGAGCCGGTCGCCGGGGAGCAGCGCCTCGATCGCCGCGGCCAGAACCGCGGACTCCGGGGTCGCGCCGACCAGCAGGCCGGCCTTCGGGTCGTTGCGCCGGGCGAACTCGCTGACGAGCGTGCGGGCGGCGCGCTCGCCGATGCGGACCGCACCGGAGGGACCGGTGACGCGCACGGCGGGGGACTGGGTCATGTCGGGCGGGCTCCTGACGAGGTAGCGGACGGGCGGGCAGCGGCTCCGGCGACCCGACACGGCTCCGGCGTGGTCGGGTGCGCGGGCCGGCCGGCGGAGGCGAGATCTCCGCCGACCAGCATAGGCCGCGTTCCGAAGGCCCCGCAGTGACGCGGTCAGGCCGGGTCGCCCGGCGTACGCCGCTCCTCGCGCGTCTCGTCCGCCGGCGGGTCCACCGTCGGCATCTCGCGGGTGGCGGGCTCCGACACGTCGGTCGTCGCCTCGGTGGCCCACTCGTCGGCCACGTCGGACGTCACGTCGCCGCCGCCGGCCGGGCTGTCGTCCCCGTACGGCGCGGAGACCGTCGCCTCCGGTGGCGCGGGCTGCTCCGCAGCCTGCCCGGAGCGCAGCGCGCCGATCAGCCCGAGCAGCCCGATCAGGACCAGCCCGCCGGCCAGGAACCAGCCCACCGGAGGTACGGACAGCCCGAGGATCCGGGCCAGCAGCCACCAGACGGACAGGCCGAGGAAGACGAGTCCGAAAGCGAACGACACGACGTCGGTGCGGTGCGCCTTCATCGGGTCACCTCCAGCTTGCCGGCGTTCACGTGGACGAAGAGACGCAGTTTGCCGCCACCGGGACCGTCGGCGCCGACGTCGGTGGTCTCCCACTGGCGACCGCCGAGCCCGCCGCTGCGCCGGCCGAAGACCGTGGCGTCACCGGCGTTGACGTCGGCCACTGTGGTCACGTCGACGTTCGGCGGTACGACCACAGTCGCGTTGCCGAGGTTCACGTCGACTGTCACCTGCACGTCCTGCTTGTCGAAGTTGATCCCGCGCAGGTCGAGCACGGCGTCACCGAGGTTGTTCTCGTAGCGGTTGGCCAGGTCGCGCAGGTCGGTCGGCGCCCAGGTGACGTTGCCGTCGATGCCGCGTACCCGGTCGTAGGACTCGGCGATGGTGGCGACGCCGAGCGCCGCCGCGGTCACCAGGCCGAGGGCGATGAGCCAGCGGGCCCGGCCGAACCAGGTGCCCACGAGCAGGCCGAGGCCGATGGTGGCGAGCACCGCGGCGAAGTAGCCGGCCGCGCCGACCGGGAAGACGTCGAGCAGGTCGAGCATGGCCACCACGCCCAGCGCCAGGAAGATCAGCGAGAACGTGATCGCGCCGAGCGGGGAGCGCTCCTTCGGCCGCTTCGGCGGTCGTGGCGCCCGGACCGGCGGCCGCGGGGGCGGCGACCCGGCGTACGGGCCGTGCGGGGCGAACGGCGGGCGGTAGCCGCCGGGCGGCAGCGGCGCGCCCACCGGCCCGGGGGGCGGCACGGCTGCGGGTCCACCCAGCGGGGCGTCGGTGCTCCGGGTACCCGGCCAGGAGGGCGCCGCGCCGTAGGCCGGCCAGGTGGCGGTGTCAGCGACCGGACCACTCACCGGCGGCAGCGCTGCGGTCGTCGGCTCGGGCCAGCCCGGCCGGGTGCCGGCCGCGGCGGGCCAGCCCGGCGCCGGCAGCGTCGGGTAGCTCGTCCCGGACCCCGCGAGCCCTGGCTCGCGCTCGGACGTCGCCGGACGGCCCGGCTCGCGCTCGGAGGTTGCCGGATGGCCCGGCTCGGACGGGGACGCGGGTGGGTAGCCCGGCTCGGACGTGGTCGCCGGGGGGTAGCCCGGCTCGGGGCGGCCGGCCGGCGGGTAGCCGGGCTCGGCGTACGACGCTGCTTCGGGGCGGACCGTCGGCGCGGCGGTCCACGGCGCCCCGGCGGGCCCTGCGGCCCAGGCGCCCGGCGCCGAGGCCGGCGGCGCGGGCCAGGCCACCGGTGGCACCGGACCCGGCGGCGGGCCGGGCTGCGGCGTCGGCTGAGCCGGCCGCTGCCCCGGGCCGCGCTGTTCGCGGTTGAGCAGCAGCGCGCCGCCGATCAGGATCACCGCGCCCAGCAGGATGGCCCGGAAGCCGTCGGTGACGACGTAGGCGAAGCCGAGGGCCACCACGATGCCGAGCACGATCACTGTGATCGGCGACATGCTGGACCGGCCGCGGCCGAGCATGGCCTCCACAGGTGACGCGGTGTCGCCCTCGCCCGGGATGATCAGCCAGCCGGCGACGTACACGATGATGCCGATGCCGCCGAAGAAGCCGAGCACGGCCAGCAGCACGCGCCACAGCACCGGGTCGGTGTTCGTGGCCCGGCCGATGGCGGCGCACACCCCGGCCAGGTAGCGGCCCTCGCGGGGGCGCACCAGGCCGTACCGGGTGGTGAAGCCGGCAGCGCCGGGCGGCGGGGCGTACCCGCCGGGTGGCGGGCCGGTGAACGGCGCGCCGCCGGGCGGTGGGGTCGCGTGGTCGGTGGGGGGCGCCGACCCCGGTGGGGGCGGCGGCGGGGCGTCCTGTGCTGCCGCCCAGGGGCGGGGCGGACGGGCAGCGTCCTCGGTCATGCCTCCGATACTGCTGCCCCGGCCGCCCGGACTGCCTCAGGACCCGACCCTGACCCCACCCTGAGATCCGCCGGCGACGAAAGTCCGGGGCGTCCCCGTGGTCCGGAACGTCGCCGTCGTGTGACGATCTGAGCGTCGGCGTCGCCGGCGTCTCCACCTCGACCTGGGAGTTTCCGATCAGCAGCACCCCCGCCCCGCACGTCCCGCGCCTCTACCGGGCCACCGAGCACCGGCTGGCCGCAGGGGTGGCCGCGGGCATCGCCGAGCACCTGGGCATCCCGGTGCTGCGGGTGCGGATGGCGTTCATGGTCCTGCTCGGGCTCAGCGGCCTCGGGCTGCTGCTCTACGCCGCTTTCTGGGCGGTGGTGCCACCCCGCCC
The DNA here is from genome assembly GCF_014203425.1 of Micromonospora echinospora. Classification (NCBI taxonomy): domain Bacteria; kingdom Bacillati; phylum Actinomycetota; class Actinomycetes; order Micromonosporales; family Micromonosporaceae; genus Micromonospora; species Micromonospora echinospora. The sequence goes on along the minus strand of NZ_JACHJC010000001.1, from coordinate 6,750,300 downwards.
CGGCGACACCGCCGTCCCACCGCGCCGTGACCTCGCCCAGCTGCTGCCGTTCGTGGCGATCGGGCTGGGCGTACTGCTGTTGCAGGTGTTCGCCTTCAACTCGGTGGGCGCGGCCGGCACCGCCGGCTGGCTGGTAGCGATCATCGCGGTCGGCGCGGGCGTCATCTGGCACCAGTCCGGCCCGGAGCGGCGCCGGCAGTGGGGCGACGCGGCGGTGCCCTGGCTGGGCGCGGTGGTGGAGGAGACCGACCGGCGCGCGTTCGTGCTGCGCTTCATCGGCGGCGGCGTGCTCGTCGCGGTCGGCATCATCGGCGTGGCGGCCGTCTACTCACCGGCGCAGAACTTCGACGCGGTGCTCAACGGCGTGATCTTCGCGCTGGTCGGGCTGGCCGGCGTCGGCGTGGTGACCGGTCCGGTCCTCTGGCGGACCTGGAACCAGCTCCGGTCGGAGCGGGAGGGACGCATCCGCGAGCAGGAGCGGGCCGAGTTGGCCGCCATGGTCCACGACCAGGTGCTGCACACGCTGGCCCTGATCCAGCGCAACGCCAGCGACGTCAAGACGGTGCAGCGGCTGGCCCGTGGCCAGGAGCGCTCGCTGCGCAACTGGCTCTACAAGCCGACCGCCTCGCCGACCGAGCGGTTCGCGGCCGCGCTGGAGCAGGCCGCCGCCGAGGTGGAGGACACGTTCGCCATCACTGTCGAGGCGGTGGTCGTCGGCGACCGGGAGACCGACGAGCGGGTGGGCGCCCTCGTGGCCGCCGCCCGGGAGGCTCTTGTGAACGCGGCCCGGCACGCCGGTGTGCAGACCGTGTCGCTCTTCGCCGAGGTGGAGCCGGAACAGGTGAGCGTCTTCGTCCGGGACCGGGGCAAGGGCTTCGACCCGGATACGGTGGAGAATCACCGGCACGGCGTCCGAGGATCGATCATCGGGCGGATGAAGCGGCACGGCGGCCGGGCGGAGATCCGGTCCGAGCCGGGAGAGGGGACCGAGGTCCGGCTGATCCTGCCGATCAGCGGCTCCGGCTCCACGGCGGAAAGGGACAGGTGACATGTCCGAGCAGGAACCGGTCGAGGGCACGGCGCCGCGAGGGCCGCTGCGGGTCTTCCTCGTCGACGACCACGCGATGTTCCGGGCCGGCGTCCGCGCCGAGCTGGGCGCGCGGGTCGAGGTGGTCGGCGAGGCCAGCTCGGTGGCCGAGGCGGTGACCCGGATCGCGGCCACCCAGCCGGACGTGGTGCTTCTCGACGTGCACATGCCCGACGGCGGTGGCCGTGCCGTGCTGGAGGCGATGCGGCGTACCCACCCGCAGGTGCGGTTCCTCGCGCTGAGCGTCTCCGACGCGGCCGAGGACGTCATCGGGCTGATCCGCGCCGGCGCGCGGGGGTACGTCACCAAGACGATCTCCCCGGAGGAGCTGACCGACGCGATCCGCCGGGTGGCCGAGGGTGACGCCGTTTTCAGCCCTCGGCTGGCCGGGTTCGTGCTGGACGCGTTCGCGTCCCGGCCGGACGCGCCGGTGGCCGACCCCGAGCTGGACCAGCTCACCAACCGGGAGCGCGAGGTGCTCCGGCTGCTCGCCCGCGGCTACGCCTACAAGGAGATCGCCAAGGAGCTGTACATCTCGATCAAGACGGTTGAGACGCACGTCTCCAACGTCCTGCGCAAGCTCCAGATGTCGAACCGGTACGAGCTGTCCCGCTGGGCCGCGGACCGCCGCCTGGTCTGAGCCCGCGCCGCACGGTGACCCCCTGGGAGACATCGTCCCCCCGGGGGTTGTTGGTGTCCGCAAGTTGACGTCGGTATCCTCCGGACGGACAAAAAAGCCGCAGTCGTGCGCCTGTCGACGGGCCCGGAGCGGGCGCGGTCCTCGTCACAGCGCTTGCGGGCGGCAGGGACGTCCGTCAACCCCTACCTGCCCGTCTTGCCTGTTCAGGGCCCTATCGTCCGTACGCTTTGTGATCTTTTCTCAAGTATCGGCAACGTGGCGGGCAACTAACGTCTTGATAACGGCACCTTCACGGAAAGGCCCGGTGGGTGTCACAGTTGCAGCACCTCACCCCCCGGTGTGAGGCATCTCGTCGGGCCTGCCGACCACGTGACGCCGCCACCAGCGTCCGCCGCGTGGTTGTCGACCCTGCGCGGTGCCCACGTCCAAGGTGTGGCGCCCGGCGGATCGGTACCCCTGGGGTGTCCCGAAATCCTCTGCGGTAAACCGACGTCCCGCTGTCCGGGTCGCCGGTGGTGTCACCCCCAAACGTGCGTGAAACCCACGACGGAACCAGGTTAAGAAAGAGGAGGCCCCTCGGAATGAGAGTCTCGAAGCGGGCGAGCGGCGCGCTCGCGGTGGGCGCGGCATTCGCGCTCGTCGCGTCCGGCTGCTCCAGCGGGAACAACGACGGTGGCGACGCCGGCGCCAGCTCGGACGGCGCGATCGTCATCGACGGTACCCAGCCGGAGAACCCCCTGGTTCCGGCGAACACCACCGAGACCGGTGGCGGCGCGATCATCGACTGGATGTGGAGCGGTCTGGTCGAGTACCCCAACAACGGTGGGGCGCCGCAGAACCTGCTCGCCGAGTCGATCGAGACGAGCGACTCGAAGGTCTTCAAGATCAAGATCAAGCAGAACACCAAGTTCCACGACGGCACCACCGTCAAGGCCGAGAGCTTCGTCAAGGCCTGGAACTGGGCGGCGTACGGCCCGAACGGCGCGCAGAACGCCTCCTTCTTCTCCGACATCCAGGGCTTCGACGAGGTCTACACCGAGGACCCGGACGGCCCGGACGGCGCGCAGAAGGCTCCGGAGCCGGCCAAGAAGGACATGTCCGGCCTCAAGGTCGTCGACGACTGGAACTTCGAGGTCACGCTGAACGCGCCGACCGCCGTGTTCCCGACCAAGCTCGGCTACAGCGCCTTCGTGCCGCTGCCGGACGCCTTCTTCTCCACCACTCCGGCGGAGTTCGGCAAGAAGCCGATCGGTAACGGCCCGGTCAAGCTCGTCTCCTGGCAGGACGACGTCGAGATCAAGCTGACCCGCTTCGACGACTACAGCCTGCGCGACAAGATGAAGGTCAAGGACGTCACCGTCAAGATCTACCAGGACGACACGGCGGCCTACAACGACCTGCTCGCCGGCAACCTGGACTTCCAGCAGCAGGTTCCGGTCTCCGCGCTGGCCGGTGAGAAGTGGAAGACCGACCTGGGCGAGCGGGCGATGGCCTCGACCACCCCGTCGACCGGCATCATCGCCTTCCCGATCTACGACGCCCGCTTCAAGGACCCGAAGCTGCGCAAGGCGATCTCGCTGTCCATCGACCGGCAGGCGATCACCGACAAGATCTTCTTCGGTACCCGTAAGCCGGCCGACAGCTGGGCCAACCCGCTGACCCCGGGCGCCGAGCCGGGCAACTGCACCGCCTGCAAGTTCGACGTGGCCCAGGCCAAGCAGCTGTACGCCGAGTCCGGTGGCTTCAAGGGCAAGCTGACCCTGTCGTACAACGCGGACGCCAGCCACAAGGAGTGGATGGAGGCCGTCGCCCAGCAGATCAAGACCAACCTGGGCATCGACGCGGTCGCCGTCGGCGTGCCGACCTTCGCGGTCTTCCGCGCCAACATCAACGCCTACAAGATGACCGGCGCGTACCGGGCCGGCTGGCAGCAGGACTACCCGGACGTGGAGAACTGGATCAACCCGCTCTACGTCACCGGTGGTTCCTCGAACGACGGCAAGTACAGCAACCCGCAGGTGGACGCCCTCTCGAAGGAGGCCACCGCGGCCCCCAGCATCGAGGAGGCCCACAAGAAGTTCGCTGAGGCCGTCAAGCTGATCGACCAGGACGTTCCGACCATGCCGATCTACTTCGGTGGCCAGCAGTCCGGCCACTCGGAGAAGATCAAGAAGCTGGAGCTGACCAACGTCGGCGAGCTCGACATCACCTCGGTCGAGCTCTGATCCGAACGCTCTGACCCCGGGTCGGGCTCGCCTACCGGTGAGTCCGGCCCGGGGCCGTTCCGCGAGGGGGTGTACAACGAACCCCTCGCAACGTTGTCGCCGTCGCGCCGGCCCGCCCCGGCGCTCCCTGTCTGGAGGACCACCCCATGGGCCGTTATCTCTTGAGACGGCTGCTGCAACTCGTCCCGGTGTTCATCGGTACGACGTTCCTGATCTACTGGCTCGTCTGGTCAGTGCCCGGTGACCCCTTCGCCGGCAAGTGCGGCGACCGCGGTTGCCCGCCGAACTACCGCGCCATGATGACCGAGAAGTACAACCTCGACGAGTCGATCTGGGTGCAGTACGCCAGCTACATGAAGAACCTTATGCAGGGTGACTTCGGTATCACGTTCGGCGGTCGCGAGATCAGCGACATCATCGCCACGTCGTACCCGAACACCCTGAAGCTGGCGGTGGTCGCCCTCGCCATCGAGGCCGTGATCGGTCTCGGCGCGGGCATCCTGACCGGCCTGCGGCGCAACGGCTTCCTGGACAACCTGGTCCTGGTCTCCACCCTCTTCCTGATCGCCCTCCCGGTCTTCGTCATCGGCTTCGTGCTGCAGTGGCTGCTCGGTGTTAAGTGGGGCATCATCAACCCGACCGTGTCCAACGAGATGCGGTTCAGTGAACTGATCGTGCCGGGCTTCGTGCTCGGAAGCGCATCGATGGCGTACATCGCCCGCGTGGCGCGTACGAGCATCGCCGAGAACCGGCGTGCCGACTACGTCCGCACCGCGATCGCCAAGGGCCTCCCGATGCGCCGCGTGGTCGGCGTGCACCTGCTGCGCAACTCGCTCATCCCGGTGGTCACCCTGCTCGGCACCGACCTCGGCGCGCTGATGGGTGGCGCGATCGTGACGGAGGGCATCTTCGGCATCAACGGCATCGGCCGGCAGGTGCTCCGCTCGATCGTCACCAAGGAGAGCGCTACCGTTGTCGGCATCGTCGTGGTGTTGGTGCTCGTCTATCTCATCATGAACCTGGTGGTGGACCTGCTCTACGCCGCCCTCGACCCGAGGATCCGCTATGAGTGACCGCCGCAGCGTACGAAACGTCCCAGCAGTCTGCGCGGGCAACCACGCCCGTGCCGAGCGCAGCGAGGTACGGGCATGAGTGACCCGAATACCGCGTCGATCGTGTCGACGCCGCCCGCGACCATGCCCACCGAGGCGGGGTCGGGCGCGCCCACCAACGCGGGCCTGCCGGAGAGCGCGAAGCAGAACAAGCCGCGTGGCCTGCTCGGTGACGCCTGGATCGACCTGCGCCGCAAGCCGCTGTTCTGGATCTCGGCGACGATCATCCTGGTGTTCCTCGTGATGGCGGCCTTCCCGTGGCTGTTCACCTCCGGCGACGCGGTGAACGGCTCGCTGGACCGCAGCCGGGTCGAGCCGTCGTCGGCCGCCTGGTTCGGCTACGACGTGCAGGGCCGCGACGTCTACGCCCGGGTCATCTACGGTGCCCGCGCCTCGATCGTGGTGGCAGTGGTCTCCACCGTCCTGACGCTGCTCGTCGGCGGCACGATGGGCATCATCGCCGGCTACCGCGGCGGCTGGGTGGACGCGCTGCTGTCCCGTATCGCGGACATCTTCTTCGGCCTGCCGTTCGTGCTCGGCTCGATCGTCATCCTGACCACGTTCAACGGGTCCGGCAGCGACAACGGCGAGTGGACGATCATGGGTCTGGTCATCCTGTCCCTGAGCGTGCTGAGCTGGCCGGTGGTGATGCGGCTGATGCGGTCCTCGGTGCTCTCCACCAAGGAGGCCGACTACATCGTCGCGGCCCGCGCGCTCGGCGCCAGCACCGGCCGGATCATCCTCAAGCACCTGCTGCCGAACTGCCTGGCCCCGCTTCTGGTCTACGGCACGATCATGGTCGGCTCGTTCATCGGCGCGGAGGCCACGCTCTCGTTCCTGGGCATCGGCCTGAAGAGCCCGGTCGTCTCCTGGGGCATCATGATCAGCGAGGCGCAGAACTACATCCGGGTCTCGCCCTTCCTGCTGTTCTTCCCCGCCGCGTTCCTCGTCGCCGCCGTGCTGAGCTTCGTCATGCTCGGCGAGGCGGTCCGCGAGGCCCTCGACCCGAAGCTCCGATAGGGGAACTGAGTTGTCCGACATTCTCGTGTCCGAGCAGTCCTCGCCGGGCGCCGACGGATCCGGCCGCCCCTCGGGCCGGCTGCTCGAGGTCGACGACCTTCGGGTGGAGTTCCGTACCCGGGACGGCGTCGCCAAGGTCATCAACGGAGTCACGTACCACGTCGAGGCGGGGGAGACCCTCGCCGTGCTCGGCGAATCGGGCTCCGGCAAGAGCGTCACCGCGCAGACCATCATGGGCATCCTGGACACCCCGCCCGGGTTCGTCACCGGTGGCCAGGTGCGCTTCCACGGCAAGGACATGCTCACCATGTCCCCCGAGCAGCGGCGGCGGATCCGGGGCGAGGGCATCGCCATGATCTTCCAGGACTCGCTCTCGGCCCTCAACCCGGTTTTCACGGTCGGCTTCCAGATCGCCGAGCAGTTCCGCATCCGGCGCGGCATGAGCCGCTCGGACGCCAAGAAGCGCGCGATCGAGATGCTCGACCAGGTGAAGATCCCCAACGCCAAGGGCCGGTTCAGCAACTACCCGCACCAGTTCTCCGGCGGTATGCGGCAGCGCGCCATGATCGCCATGTCGCTGGCGCTGGACCCCGAGGTGCTGATCGCCGACGAACCGACCACCGCCCTGGACGTGACAGTGCAGGCCCAGATCATGGACCTGCTCGGTGAGCTCCAGCGGGAACGGCAGATGGGCATGATCCTGATCACCCACGACCTCGGCGTGGTCGCCGACGTCGCGGACCGGATCGCGGTCATGTACGCCGGCCGGATCGTCGAGGAAGCCGACGTCTACGACCTGTACCGCAAGCCGGCACACCCGTACACGCTCGGCCTGCTCAACTCGATCCCGCGGATGGACGAGAAGGGGCAGGAGCTCCGCACGATCAAGGGCCTCCCGCCGAACCTGATGAACATCCCGCCGGGCTGCGCGTTCAACCCGCGTTGCCCGATGGCGCAGCCGGTGTGCCGGGAGAAGGTCCCGCCGCTGCTGCAACTGGGCAACGGCCGGGCCAGCGCCTGCCACTTCGCCGAGGAACTGGTGAACCGTGACTGAGAACATCATCGAGGTTCGTGACCTGGTCAAGCACTACCCCGTGACCCGGGGCGTGGTGTTCAAGAAGACCATCGGCCAGGTCAAGGCGGTCGACGGCGTCTCCTTCGAACTCAAGGCCGGCGAGACGCTCGGCGTGGTCGGCGAGTCCGGCTGCGGCAAGTCGACGCTGGCCCGGGTGCTGATGAACCTGGAGAAGCCGACCGCCGGTCAGGTGCTCTACAAGGGCCAGGACATCTCCAAGCTCTCCGGTGGCGCGCTGCGGCGGCTGCGCCGGCAGATCCAGCTGGTGATGCAGGACCCGTACACCTCGCTCAACCCCCGGATGACTGTGGGTGACCTGATCGGCGAGCCGTTCGAGATCCACCCCGAGGTGGCTCCGCGCGGCAGCCGGCGCAGCAAGGTCAAGGAGCTGCTCGACCTGGTCGGCCTCAACCCGGAGCACATCAACCGGTACCCGCACCAGTTCTCCGGCGGTCAGCGGCAGCGCATCGGCATCGCCCGGGCGCTGGCACTGCGCCCCGAGGTGATCGTCTGCGACGAGCCGGTGTCGGCGCTCGACGTCTCCATCCAGGCGCAGGTGATGAACCTGCTGGAGAAGCTCCAGGGCGAGTTCGGTCTCTCGTACGTCTTCATCGCCCACGACCTGTCGGTGGTGCGTCACCTCTCCGACCGGGTCGCGGTGATGTACCTGGGCAAGATGGTGGAGATCGGCACCGAGGACGAGATCTACGAGCGGCCGACCCACCCGTACACCCAGGCGCTGCTGTCGGCGGTGCCGGTGCCCGACCCGACGGTGCGCGACAGGAAGGCGATCATCCGGCTCCAGGGCGACGTCCCCTCGCCGATCAGCCCGCCCTCGGGCTGCCGGTTCCGGACCCGGTGCTGGAAGGCGCAGGACGTCTGCGCCCAGGAGGTTCCGCTGCTCCAGATCCGGCCGGGCTCGGATCACCCGAGCGCCTGCCACTTCGCGGAGAAGCGGGAGATCGTCGTCACCCACGACGCGGCCTGACCCGAACCGGACCGCCTGCCGGCGTCAGCTCGACGCCGGCAGGCGGTTCGTCGTCTCCGGGGGCGTCACGGCGTCTCCGCGGACGTCACAGCGGGCCGCGGCCGGCGCGCAGCAGCAGGAGCGCGAGCTGGGTGCCGTCGGCGCCGAGTTCGGCGCGGAACCGCTCCAGGATCTCCCGTTCGCGGGAGAGCACGAGCCGGGTCCCACCGGAGGCCATCCGGGTCGCGCCGACCTCCTGGGAGAGCGCGGCCCGCTCCTGCCAGAGCGCGATGAGGGTGCTGTCGATCTCGTCGATCCGCCGCCGGATCTCGCCGATCCGCTCGGCCGCCGCCGCGTCGTCGGTGCCGGTCCGGGCCGCCGCGGCGCCGGTCGGGTCGGCGCCGGCAGGCCGGCCGTTGCGCGCCAGGCTGCCGCTGGACTCCACCACGTCAGTCATCATCGTCGTCCCTCTCGGGGCTCGGGCCCGGTACCCGGATCCCGGGACGAAAACGCCCCGGGCTCGGGGAGCCCGGGGCGTTTCGTAGGTCTGTGATCAGGCGCGACCCACGGCTGCCGGACTCCCGGTGCCGTAGTAAAAGTAGAAGCGCTGATCGAACACGTCGTCGAGTATGCCGACCACCCGGGCGGGCGCGCAAGAAGACGCACCAACAGGTGAGACGTGCCGCCGCGCGCCGACCGGCCGCGGGCGGGGAAGTGTCCGGCCGGCGGCATAGACTCGGGCTGCGATGCATCCTCTCTTCGACATCCCCGCGTCCCCGCCCGCGCCGGAGTCCCGGCCGACCCCGCCGCGCCGCCCCGGGGCCGCCGGGTCGGACCCGCAGGCCCTCCTCGACGGCCTGAACGGCCCCCAGCGGGACGCGGTGACCCACGCCGGCTCCCCGCTGCTCATCGTGGCCGGCGCCGGCTCCGGCAAGACCCGGGTGCTGACCAACCGGATCGCCTACCTGCTCGCCGCCCGGGACGTGCACCCCGGCGAGATCATCGCGATCACCTTCACCAACAAGGCCGCCGGTGAGATGAAGGAGCGGGTGGCCGCGCTGGTCGGCCCGCGCGCCCGGATGATGTGGGTGTCGACGTTCCACTCGGCGTGCGTACGCATCCTGCGGGCCGAGCACGAGCACGCCGGCCTGAAGTCGACGTTCTCGATCTACGACGCGGACGACTCGCGCCGGCTGATGCAGATGGTCGCCCGCGAGCTGGACCTGGACCCGAAGCGCTACCCGGCCCGGGGCCTGGCCGCCCAGGTGTCGAACCTGAAGAACGAGCTGGTCGACCCGGAGGAGTTCGCCGGCCGGGCCAAGGGGCCGAACGAGCGGGCGCTGGCCGAGGCGTACACGCTCTACCAGCGGCGGCTGCGCGAGGCCCACGCGCTGGACTTCGACGACCTGATCATGACCACGGTGCACCTGCTCCAGTCGCACCCGCACGTGGCGGAGAGCTACCGGCGGCGGTTCCGGCACGTGCTCGTCGACGAATACCAGGACACCAACCACGCCCAGTACGTGCTGATCAAGGAGCTGGTCTCCGGGACCGAGGGGATCCCGCCGGCCGAACTCTGCGTGGTCGGCGACGCCGACCAGTCGATCTACGCCTTCCGCGGCGCGACCATCCGCAACATCCTGGAGTTCGAGCGGGACTTCACCGACGCCCGCACCATCCTGCTGGAGCAGAACTACCGCTCGACCCAGACCATCCTCAACGCGGCGAACGCGGTCATCGACCGCAACACCTCCCGCAAGCCGAAGCGGCTGTGGAGCGACGCCGGGTCCGGCGAGCAGATCGTCGGGTACGTCGCCGACACCGAGCACGCCGAGGCGGACTGGGTGGCCCGGGAGATCGACCGGCTGGTCGACGACGGCGAGACCCGCCCGGGCGACGTGGCGGTCTTCTACCGCACCAACGCCATGTCCCGCGTGTTCGAGGAGGTGTTCATCCGGGTCGGCCTGCCCTACAAGGTGGTCGGCGGGGTGCGCTTCTACGAGCGCAAGGAGGTCCGCGACGCGCTCGCGTACCTGCGCGCGGTGGTGAACGACGACGACACGGTCAGCCTGCGGCGGATCCTCAACACGCCGCGCCGGGGCATCGGCGAGCGGGCCGAGGCGTGCGTGGAGGCGCTGGCCGCGCGGGACCGCATCTCCTTCGGGGCCGCGCTGCGCCGGGCCAAGGACGCGCCCGGCATCTCCACCCGGGCGGCGAACGGCATCGCCGAGTTCGTGGCGCTGCTCGACGCGGCGCGGGACCTGGCCGACACCGGCACGCCGGAGGAGGTGCTGGAGGCGGTGCTGACCCGCTCGGGCTACCTGGCCGAGCTGGAGGAGAGCCTCGATCCGCAGGACGCCGGCCGGGTGGACAACCTCCAGGAGCTGGTGAGCGTCGCCCGGGAGTACACCGAACGGATCGAGGCGCTGGGCGCCGACGACGAGCGGGCCACCCTGGCCGGGTTCCTGGAGCAGGTGGCGCTCGTCGCCGACGCCGACCAGATCCCCTCCGACGACCCGGACCACCAGGGCGTGGTCACGCTGATGACGCTGCACACCGCGAAGGGCCTGGAGTTCCCGGTGGTCTTCCTGACCGGCCTGGAGGACGGCGTCTTCCCGCACCTGCGGTCGCTCGGCGACACCCGCGAGCTGGAGGAGGAGCGGCGGCTGGCGTACGTCGGCATCACCCGGGCCCGCCAGCGCCTCTACCTGTCCCGCGCGGTCACCCGGTCGGCGTGGGGCGCGCCCGCGTACAACCCGCCGTCGCGGTTCCTGGAGGAGTTGCCACCGGAGCTGGTCCGCTGGGAGCGCACCGAGGGGTCGTACACCTCGTGGGGTGGCGGGGGCGGCGGCGTCGGCGGCCGGGCGGACCGCCTGGGCCGCGGCGGCTTCGCCGGCGGTACGCCCAAGGCGACCGAGCTGGCGAAGCGGCTGGGCGTGGACGCCAGCCGCCTGTCCACGGCGAGCGAGCTGAAGCAGGCCCCGAAGGTCTCGGCCGGGGACCGGGTCAACCACCAGCGGTACGGCCTGGGCCGCGTGCTGGCGGTGGAGGGGGCCGGTCCGGGCGCCCGGGCCCAGATCGACTTCGGCGACCAGACCATGTGGCTGGTGCTGCGGCACGCGCCCATCGACAAGCTCTGAGCGTGAGCGGGCCCGGTCCGGCTTGTGGCCGGACCGGGCCCTCATCCTGTCGTGGCGCGGTCAGCAGGCCACGTTGATGCCCCGCGCGCGCAGGAACGGCGCCGGGTCGATCTGGTTCCACATGGCGCCCTGGTGCACCTCGAAGTGCAGGTGCGGGCCGGTGGAGTCGCCGGTGGAGCCCTCGTAGCCGATGACCTGACCGGCCTTGACCTTGTCGCCCACGGCGACGGCGAGCCGGCTCTGGTGGGCGTAGTGGGTCAGGTAGCCGTTGTGGTGGTCGATGAAGACCGAGATGCCGTAACCGTCGCCCACGTCGCCGGCCTTGACCACGGTGCCCGCCGCGGCGGCGTGGATCGGGGTGCCGGCCGGCATGGCGAAGTCGATGCCGGCGTGCTGGGTGCCCCAGCGGGGTCCGTAGCAGGACGTGATGCCGGCGCCCTTCATCGGGATGACCCAGGCCGGCTTCTTCGCCACTGTCGTCTTCTTGGGCTTGGGCTTGGGCTTGGGTTTCGCGGTCGCTGACTTCTTCGGCGCCGGGGTGGTCGCGCTCGGGCTCGGCGACGGGCTGGCCGGGACGGCGGACGGGGTGAGTGGCTCGCGGGCCGAACGGTCGGCGCGGGCCGCGTCGTCGACGCGGGCCTGTACGCCGAGGTCGACGGCGGCGGGCGTCGGTGCGGAGCGGTCGGCGACGGTGACTACGCCGCCGATGCCGAGGCCGAGCAGGGCGACCGCGCCGGTGACCACGTATGCGGTGCGCCGGGCGCGGCGGGGGCGCCGGTGCCGGGCGGGAGCGTTGTACGGGGTGGGGCTGCTGTGCTGCACGGGATCCTTCACCAGTCGAGGGGCACGTGACCACGAAATACTGGTGTCGGCGCAGGTGGCTGCGGGTATCGGGTGGCCGGGGCAAGGGGCGCGGGCCGTCGCCTCGTGCCCGGTTCCCGACCGGACGGGCGGTTCCGCGGCGAAGACGATCACCGACGGCTGTGGCCCCGCTCACATCGGCGGGTGTGACGTGGCAGACTTCGGCCAAACGAAACCGCCCGGATCGTGTGATCCGGGCGGTGACGGGGCGTACTGAGCGTCAGGAGGCGGCTACGTCGCCGTAAATCGCTTCGATTTCGAGCTGGATGTCCACTCCGCGCTCCTTGAGGAACGCCACCGGGTCCTGCGGCTGGCCCTTGACATGGATCTCCAGGTGCAGGTGGGAGCCGTAGGAGTGGCCGGTGTTGCCGACCAGGCCGAGCTGGTCGCCGGCCTTCACCTCCTGGCCCTCCTTGACCGACACGGCGGAGGAGTGGCCGTAGATGGCCTCGGTGCCGTCGGAGTGCTCCACGATCACCGCGTAGCCGTAGCCGCCGAACCAGCCGGCCTTGGTGACCGTCCCGGCGTGGACCGCCTTGTACGGCGTGCCCTCCGGCGCGACCAGGTCGATGCCGGTGTGCAGCTTGCCCCAGCGCACGCCGTAGGGGGACTTGAAGTCGTAGCCGTGCAGTGGCAGGAGCCACGGGTCCTGCTCGGTGATCTTGCTGTCGGTGCGGTCGGACCGGGACGCGCGGTCGGCGCTGTCGGCACGGGCCGCTGCGTCCTGGCTGGCGACCGAGGCCTGCCGGAGCTCGTCGAGGACCGAGGGGTTGACGCTCTTGGCGTCGGGCAGGGCGTTCGCGCCGATGGCGACGATGCCGGCGCCGACGAATGCGGTGGTGACCACCGCCGCGTAGCGGCTCCGCGGGGGGGTGGGCACGCGGCGGCGGCCGCGATAGCGGTCGGGCTCAGACGACAGGCGCTGGCGCACGCACACCCTCCGTTGTCGGGGATCCGATGCGACTCCGGACCGTTCGGTGAAGCTCGGTCGAACTTCCGGTGTCGCGTCGTCACCCGTCCGTGGACCTGATGACAACCGTGGACACGTTAGCCAACTGCCACTCCTGTCACAAGCCGAAGCGCCGAACTGGCGTTTCTTTTGTCCGTTTCCATCCTGTCTTGTCATATCCCGTACCGCCGGTCGGGTGGGCCTCCGACTGTCCATTCGTCGCGGATAGTGACCGATCGGCGGAGGTGTCCGGCTTTCCGCGTACGCGCATGAGCGGTAGGGGAGTGGCCCGTGCGTGGGACGGTCCGGGCCCCGCTTTCCGCCCTCCGCTCCGCCGGGTTACCGTTCGTTCAGGTCAGTGTCCTGGTGAAAGGTGTGCGCAGATGAGCTCTCGTATCCGGGTCGTCGTCGCGAAGCCCGGCCTGGACGGCCACGACCGGGGCGCGAAGGTCGTCGCGCGTGCCCTGCGTGACGCGGGCATGGAGGTCATCTACACCGGCCTGCACCAGACGCCCGAGCAGATCGTGGAGACGGCCATCCAGGAGGACGCGGACGCGGTCGGCCTGTCGGTGCTCTCCGGTGCGCACATGACGCTGTTCAAGCGCGTCCTCGAACTGCTCGCCGAGCGCGACGCCACCGACATCGTGGTGTTCGGCGGCGGCATCATCCCCGACGCCGATCTGCCGGAACTGGAGCGGCTCGGCGTCGCGAAGATCTTCACCCCCGGCGCCACCACCGGGTCGATCGTCGAATGGGTGCGGGAGAACGTCGCCCAGCCGGTCGGCTGACCCGCCGCATTGCGGCTCCGGGCACGGGGGAGGGGCCGGACGCACCCCTCACACGCCCGGCCCCTCTATGCACGATGCCCCGCCGCCACCCCTCGACCGACAGGGCATCGGCCGCTCCCGTCGTCGCGCTTGACCAGCGCTCCGACATCACACTCAACGACGCCCCCGACCGGCGGTTACGCCCGGTCCGGCACATCCCCCGGACGGCTGACGTCGGCGGTCGTCGACGCGTGCCACCCGCCCGTCGCGGCGGCTCCCCGGCGGCGACCCGCCCGGAACCGGCGCCGGCCGGAGACGGCTGTGCATTACCGCACACCCCGCACCCGCTCGGTTGCCGCCGGTTCCCATCTCGTTAGGCTGCGGCAAATGGCCTGTCTCTTCTGATGACAGGCGTCAAACTGATTTTCCAAAGCTGGTGGCGGCGCGACGGCGCGCCGCGGAGACGGGACGGGACGCGCAAACGTGGACCTGTACGAGTACCAGGGGCGGGACCTGTTCGAGCGGCACGGCTTGCCCGTGCTCGCCGGCGGCGTCGCCACTACCCCGGAGGAGGCCCGCGCGATCGCCGAACGCCTCGGCGGTCGGGTGGTCGTCAAGGCGCAGGTGAAGGTCGGTGGCCGCGGCAAGGCCGGCGGCGTGAAGCTGGCCGAGGGCGCGGAGGAGACGGTGGCCCGGGCCACCGACATCCTCGGCATGGACATCAAGGGTCACACCGTCCACAAGGTCATGATCACCGTGACCGCGGACGTGGCCGAGGAGTACTACTTCTCTTACCTGCTCGACCGGGCGAACCGCACCTTCCTCTGCATCGCCAGCGTGGCCGGCGGTATGGACATCGAGCAGGTGGCGGCCGAGACCCCGGAGCGGGTCGTCAAGGCCCCGATCGACGCCAACACCGGCGTCGACGAGGCGAAGGCCCGGGAGATCGTCACCGCGGCCAACTTCCCGGCCGAGATCGCCGACCAGGTCGTCGACGTCGCGGTGAAGCTGTGGCAGGCGTTCGTCGCCGAGGACGCCACGCTCGTCGAGGTGAACCCGCTGGCCACCACCAAGGACGGCAAGCTGCTGCTCCTGGACGCCAAGGTCACCCTGGACGAGAACGCCGCGTTCCGGCACCCGGACCACGAGGCCCTGGTCGACCAGGCGTCGGTGGACCCGCTGGAGCAGGCCGCCAAGGCCAAGGACCTCAACTACGTCAAGCTCGACGGCGAGGTCGGCATCATCGGCAACGGCGCGGGCCTGGTCATGTCCACGCTCGACGTGGTCGCGTACGCGGGCGAGCGGCACGGCGGCGTCAAGCCGGCCAACTTCCTCGACATCGGCGGCGGCGCGAGCGCCGAGGTGATGGCGAACGGCCTGGAGATCGTCCTGTCCGACCCGTCGGTCAAGAGCGTCTTCGTCAACGTCTTCGGCGGCATCACCGCCTGCGACGCGGTCGCCAACGGCATCGTGCAGGCGCTGGCTCTGCTGGAGCAGCGCGGCGAGAAGGCCACCAAGCCGCTCGTCGTCCGCCTCGACGGCAACAACGCCGAGGCCGGTCGGGCGATCCTCGACGGCGCGGCCAACCCGCTGATCCAGCGGGTCGACACCATGGACGGCGCGGCCGAGCGGGCCGCCGAGCTGGCAGCTGCGGGGGTCTGACAATGGCTATCTGGCTGACCAAGGACTCCAAGGTCATCGTGCAGGGGATGACCGGTTCCGAGGGTTCCAAGCACACCCGGCGGATGCTCGCCGCCGGCACCAACGTGGTCGGCGGCGTGAACCCGCGCAAGGCCGGCACCACTGTCGACTTCGACGGCACCGAGCTACCGGTCTTCGCGTCCGTCGCGGACGCGATGAAGTCCACCGGGGCGGACGTCACAGTCATCTTCGTGCCGCCGCAGTTCACCAAGGCCGCTGTGGTCGAGGCGATCGACGCCGGCATCGACCTGGCCGTGGTCATCACCGAGGGCGTGCCGGTGCACGACACCGCCGCGTTCTGGGCGTACAACAAGTCCAAGGGCGAGCGCACCCGGATCATCGGCCCGAACTGCCCGGGCATCGCCTCGCCGGGCGCGTCCAACGCCGGCATCATCCCGGCCGACATCACCGGCTCCGGCCGCATCGGCCTGGTCAGCAAGAGCGGCACGCTGACCTACCAGATGATGTACGAGCTGCGCGACATCGGCTTCTCCACCTGCGTCGGCATCGGCGGTGACCCGATCATCGGCACCACCCACATCGACGCTCTGGCCGCCTTCGAGGCGGACCCGGAGACCGACGCGATCGTCATGATCGGTGAGATCGGCGGCGACGCCGAGGAGCGGGCGGCCGAGTTCATCAAGGCCAACGTCACCAAGCCGGTGGTCGGCTACATCGCCGGCTTCACCGCCCCGCCCGGCAAGACCATGGGTCACGCCGGCGCGATCATCTCGGGCTCGGCGGGCACCGCCGACGCCAAGAAGGCGGCGCTGGAGGCGGTGGGCGTCAAGGTCGGCAAGACCCCGACCGAGACCGCCAACCTGATGCGGGAACTCATGTCCGGCCGCTGAGCGGCCGTACGACGCGCGCCGAGGGGGTCGACCGGGAAGCCGGTCGGCCCCCTCGCGTTCAGCGGTACCAGTACGGGTAGTACGAGTTGCCCCGGGCCCGCACGATGGCGCTGGCGACGATGTTGATCACGCCGAACGCGATGCCCAGCCAGCCGAGCAGCTGCGACCTGCCGTTGCGCCGCGCGTCGCGGATCGACAGCGCGCCGAAGACGATGCCCAGGATGCCGCAGCAGAACAGGCCGAAGACGATGCCGAGGACGCCCCAGAGCGTGGTCCGGTCCCGGCCGACGGCCGGTGGCGGCGGTGGTGGCGGATACGGAGCGTGCACGGCTTCCTCCGAGCGGTAGGCGCCGCGACGGGAAAGTCGCGTCTGAGGCCGAGGCTAGACCGGATCACCACCGCTGAGCGGGGGTTCGGCGAACTCGCCACGCTGCCGACCCGGTATCGGACTGCCGTCCTTCCCGCGGCGTGCCAGAGTAGACGCGATGTCACGTGTCACCCCTGACCAGCCACGCCGCCCGGCCACCGGTCCCCGCGCCGGGGACCGGCCACCCGGCCGCGCCCGTCCGGCCGCACGGGTGCCCGCGCCGCGCTCGGGCGAGGAGCCGCGCAGCCGGGCCCCACTGCCCGTCGCGGCCGGGGTGGCGGCGCTCTGGGCCGCGCTGACCTCGTGGCTGCCGGTCTCCGTCGTGCTGGGCCTGGCCCAGCTCAGCGAGGACGCCGGCTCACTCGGCGGGGCGCTGCGCGCCGGCCTGGCCGGCTGGCTGCTCGGGCACGGCGTGCCGCTGCAGACCACCGCCGGGCCGCTGGGCCTGATCCCGCTCGCGCTGAGCGCGCTCGCCGTCTGGCGGCTCACCCGCGCCGGGGTGCACGTCAGCCGGGCCGTCGGCGCGCGGGGGGCCGGCTCGCCCCGCCAGGCGCTCACCGTCGCGGTCGCCGTCGGGATCGGATACGCGCTGATCGGCGCGCTCGCCGCGTTCGCTGTCGACGCGGGCGGCCTGCAGGTCTCCCCGGTCACCGCCGCGCTCATGTTCGCGGCGTTCGGCGTACCGGCCGCCCTGGTCGGGGCGCTGCGCACCACAGGCGTCTGGGCGCTGCTGACCGCCCGCTGCCCACTGCCGCTGCGCGACGGCCTGCGTACCGGGCTGGTCGCGGCGCTGCTGCTGCTCGGCGCGGGTGCGGGCGCGGCCGGACTGGCGGTGGCCACCGGCGGCGGCGACGCGGCCGACATGATCGGCGCCTACCGGACCGGGGTGGCCGGTCAGGCCGGCATCACCCTGGTCAGCCTCGCGTACGCGCCGAACGCCATCGCCTGGTCGGTCAGCTACCTGCTCGGTCCCGGGTTCGCCGTCGGCACCGACACCGCCGTCCGCACGAGTGAGGTGTCGGTCGGCGCGCTGCCGGCCGTACCGCTGTTGGCCGGCCTGCCGCGCGGCCCGATGGACGGGCTCGGCGCCGCGCTGCTCGCGGTGCCGGTGCTGGCCGCGATGGCGGCCGGCTGGCTCCTGGCCCGGCGGCTGATCCGGGCCGCCGCCGAGGAACGGGCCGATGTGCGATGGCCGGCGCTGCTCGGGCCGGCCGCGCTTGCCGGACCGGTCGCCGGCGCGCTGCTGGGACTGGTCGCGGCGGCCTCCGGCGGGTCGCTCGGCGGCGGGCGGCTGGCCGAGGTCGGCCCGTCGCCCTGGCCGGTGGCAGTGGTGGCCACCCTGGTGATCGCGGTGGGCGCGGTACTCGGCGCCGCCGCCACCCGCACCCTGACCCGACCGGCGCGTCCGACGCCCCCGCCTCGCGCCACCCCGGCTCCCCGCTGACCCGTCCGGCGCTGCGCGGGGGGAGAGACGCGCGAGGGGCGCCCGGCGGTCGCCGGACGCCCCTCGTTCGAACGACGGTCAGGCGCCGAAGTTGTTCATGTTGATCGCAGCGCCGGCGATGGCGCTGATGATGCCGACGACCACGCCGACGGCGCCGCAGATCAGGGCGGCCCGCGCCTGGCCGGCGTTGTTGGCCTCGCCTGCCTGGACCTTCTTCTGGCCGAGCACGCCGAGGACGACCGCCACGATGCCGGCCGGGACACCCAGCAGCGGGCAGCACAGGCCCAGCACGACCGAGGCGATGCCGACGATCATGCCGGCGAGGCCCATGGTGTTGTTCTGGCCCTGGCCCTGGGCCGGGCCGGTCGGGTAGCCGGCGGCCGGGTACTGCGGCGCCGCGCCGTACGGCGGCTGCTGCTGGGCGTACGGGTCCTGGCCGTAGGCGGGCTGACCCGAGGTGGGCTGGCCGTACGGCTGGCCCGAGGTCGGCTGCTGGCCGTACTGCGGCTGCTGGCCGTACTGCGGGGCCTGCGGCGGCTGGGCGTACGGGTCGTTCGGCTGAGCGGTCGGGTCCTGGTTCGGCTGCTGGCCGTACGGGTCCTGTCCGGGGTAACCGGGCTGCATGTCTGGGTGCTCCTCAGTTCGGTTCGGTTGTGCGTCAGTTGGTGCCGCTGCTGCCGGCGAGGCCAGCCAGGCCGCCGAAGAGGCAACACATCACCACGATGATGCCGAGCCAGACCAGGCCGGCGATGAGGGCCCACTTGGACCACTTCTTGGACTCGGCGGCGGCGGCCTGGGCGCCGGCGTAGTCACCCTGCTGGATCAGCGGGTTGACCTTCGACGCGTTGATGATGGCCGGGATCGCGAGCGGCCAGAACAGGAAGATCGCGACGATGGACATCGTCATGTTGTTGTCGATCTGCTGCGGCTGCTGCGGGGGGTATCCGGGCTGCATGCGAGTACTCCTCGGTCCGGCGGCACGCGGGTGCCGGTTTTCTTCGTGGGGGTGCGGGCCGGGGAGAGACCGGACACCGGGCGACCGGCAGCGTACCGCGAGCACGCCATCCCCGAGGTGACGCGACCGGCCCGCCTCCCCGTGGCCGGAGCGCCTGACCTGCCCGATAGGGTTGCCGCGTGACCGAGCCCGCGTCCGTCGCCCGCCTCGTCGTCCTCGTCTCCGGTTCCGGCAGCAACCTCCAGGCGCTGCTGGACGCCACCGCCGACCCCGGCTACGGCGCCCGGGTTGTCGCCGTCGGCGCCGACCGGGACGGGATCACCGGCCTGGACCGGGCCGCCGCCGCGGGCGTGCCGTCCTTCGTCGAGCGACTCAAGGACCACCCCACCCGCGCCGACTGGGACAAGGCGCTCACGGCGCGGGTCGCCGAGCACCGGCCCGATCTGGTCATCAGCGCCGGGTTCCTCAAGCTGGTCGGGCCGGAGTTCCTGGCCGCGTTCGGCGACCGCTACCTCAACACGCACAACACGCTGCTGCCGGCGTTCCCCGGCATCCACGGCCCCCGTGACGCGCTGGCGTACGGCGTGAAGGTCACCGGGGCCACGCTGTTCTTCGTCGACGCCGGGATGGACACCGGGCCGATCGTGGCCCAGGTCGCCGTGCCGGTGCTCGACGGCGACGACGAGGACACGCTCACCGAGCGCATCAAGTCCGCCGAGCGGCGCCAGCTCGTCGAGCAGGTCGGCCGGCTGGTCCGTGAAGGCTGGACGATCACCGGAAGAAAGGTCACCATCCCGTGAACGCCACTGAGGACGCCGGCCGCCGCCCGATCCGGCGCGCGCTGGTCAGCGTCTACGACAAGACCGGCCTGGCCGAGCTGGCCCGCGCCCTGCACGAGGCCGGCGTGGAGATCGTGTCGACCGGGAGCACCGCGTCGACGATCTCCGGCGCCGGCGTGCCGGTCACGCCGGTCGAGCAGGTCACCGGCTTCCCGGAGATCCTCGACGGGCGGGTCAAGACGCTGCACCCGAAGATCCACGGTGGTCTCCTCGCCGACCTGCGCAAGGACGCGCACGCCGCCCAGCTCGACGAGCACGGCATCGCCGGCATCGACCTGCTGGTGTCCAACCTCTACCCGTTCCAGGCCACAGTCGCCTCCGGCGCCGACACCGACGAGTGCGTGGAGCAGATCGACATCGGCGGTCCGGCGATGGTGCGGGCCGCGGCGAAGAACCACGCCTCGGTGGCGGTGGTGACCGACCCGGCTGCGTACCCGGCGGTGCGGGCCGCGCTCGCCGACGGCGGTTTCACTGTCGCCCAGCGCCGGGCGCTCGCCGCCCGGGCCTTCGCCGACATCGCCGACTACGACGTGGCGGTGGCCGACTGGTTCGCCACCACTGTGGCGCCGGCCGAGGACGGCTGGCCGCAGTTCGCCGGCCTGGCGCTGCGCCGCCAGGCCGTGCTGCGGTACGGCGAGAACCCGCACCAGGCGGCCGCGCTCTACACCGACCCGGGCGCGCCGGCCGGGCTGGCCCAGGCCGAGCAGCTGCACGGCAAGGAGATGTCCTACAACAACTACGTCGACGCGGACGCCGCCTGGCGGGCCGCCAACGACTTCCCGGACCAGCCGGCGGTGGCGATCATCAAGCACGCCAACCCGTGCGGCATCGCTGTGGGCGCGGACGTGGCCGAGGCGCACCGCAAGGCGCACGCCTGCGACCCGGTCTCCGCGTTCGGCGGCGTGATCGCGGTGAACCGGCCGGTGAGCGTGGAGCTGGCCGGTCAGGTCGCGGAGATCTTCACCGAGGTGCTCGTGGCGCCGGGCTTCGACGAGGGCGCGCTGGAGGTGCTGCGGGCCAAGAAGAACATCCGGCTGCTGCGGGCGCCCGCGTTCGCCACCCGGCCGGCGGAGTGGCGGCAGGTCAGCGGCGGCGTGCTGGTGCAGATGCGGGACGCTGTCGACGCGCCCGGCGACGACCCGTCCGGGTGGACGCTCGCCACCGGTGACCCGGCAGACCCCGCGACGCTGCGCGACCTGGCGTTCGCCTGGCGGTCGGTCCGCGCGGTCAAGAGCAACGCCATCCTGCTGGCCCGCGACGGCGCCACCGTCGGCGTCGGCATGGGTCAGGTCAACCGGGTGGACTCGGCGCGGCTGGCGGTCAGCCGGGCCGGTGACGAGCGGGCCCGCGGCTCGGTCTGCGCCTCGGACGCGTTCTTCCCGTTCGCCGACGGCCCGCAGATCCTCATCGACGCCGGGGTGCGGGCGATCGTCCAGCCGGGCGGTTCGATCCGGGACGAGGAGACCATCGCGGCCTGCAAGGCGGCCGGCGTCACCATGTACCTCACCGGGACGCGGCACTTCTTCCACTGACGAGTCCGGCCCGACCCGTCCGGGTGCGCCTGTCGTCCACACGGCGGACGCACCCGGACGTCGCGCCGTTGCCCGCCGCCGGAACCGGTTGCTAGCGTGTGCGCGGCGACGATCGACCGTCTCCGCCGCCCGTGAGACCGGCAGGTGTGCCATGCGCGTTCGCGACCGGTTGACCGCCGTCGTCGTCACGCTGGCGTTCGTCCTGGCCGGACTGGGATCGGCCGCCGCACCCGCCGTCACCGCACCGGCCGCCGCCGCGACCGTCGAAGCGCTCGGCGCATCCGCCGCCGTGCCGCCCGCTCCCGCCGCCGCGCCGCCCGCCCTCGCCGCCGCGCCACCCGCCGAAGCGCTCGCCGCCGCGGCGAGCGGAACGAGCCCGGCCGCGCTGCGTGCCGCGTACCCCGAACGGTCCTGGTCGGAGCTTGCCGCCGGGCCCTGGCACGACCACGGCGGCGGCCTCGGTTACGCCGACGGACCGGACGACCTGGCCCCGGCCGCGCTCCCGCGCGTGGCCGGTCCGGCCGTCCCGGAGCCCGTCGTGCCCGCGCCCCGGCCGCCGGTCGTGCCGCTGCCGCCGCGCGGCCCGCTCGCCGCGCGCGCCCCGCCGGCCGCCTGAGCCGCACCGAACCCGCAGTCCGCACCGGGACGCCGCACTCGCGCCGCACCGGAATCCGCCGCGTCGACCCGGCGGTTTCCGCCGCGAGCTGCCCGTCCACCGGTACGGCGGCGCGCCTCACGCCGCCGGGTCCGCCTCGGGTTCGTTCCGGGTCCGCCTTCCGCACGCGTGCCCGCAGCGGAGGCCCCGCCCCCTCTTCCTCCGGGGGACGGGGCCTTCGTCGCGCTCAGACGTCGGCGCGGACCTCGGCGAAGTGGCAGGCGCTGGGGTGCGGGTCGGCGGCCCGGAGCACGGTCTGCGGGTCCTGGACCGCGCAGACCTCCTCGGCCTTCCAGCAGCGGGTCCGGAAGTGGCAGCCGGACGGCGGCTCGGCCGGGCTGGGCACGTCGCCGCTCAGCCGGATGATGGTCTGCCGGTCGCGGGCCTCCGGGTCGGGCACCGGCACCGCCGACAGCAGTGCCTGGGTGTACGGATGGGTGGCCCGCTCGTAGATCTGCTCCTCGGTGCCGATCTCGACGATCCGGCCCAGGTACATCACCGCGACCCGGTCGGAGATGTGCCGCACCACCGACAGGTCGTGGGCGATGAAGACGTAGGACAGCCCGAACTCGTCCTGGAGCTGCTCCAACAGGTTGATCACCTGGGCCTGGATGGAGACGTCCAGGGCCGACACCGGCTCGTCGCAGACGATGATCTCGGGGCGCAGCGCGAGCGCCCGGGCGATGCCGATGCGCTGCCGCTGACCGCCGGAGAACTGGTGCGGGTACCGGTTGACGTGTTCCGGGTTGAGCCCGACCACGTCCAGCAGCTCCTGCACCCGCTGCCGTCGGCTGCGCTTCGGCGCGACCTCCGAGTGGATCTCGAACGGCTCGCCGACGATGTCGCCGACTGTCATCCGCGGGTTCAGCGAGGTGTACGGGTCCTGCATCACCATCTGCATGTTGCGGCGCAGCCGGCGCAGCTCGGCGCCCTTGGCGCGGAACAGGTCCCGGCCCTCCAGCGTGGCCCGCCCGGCGGTCGGGGTCTCCAGCCGCATGAGCAGCCGGGCCAGCGTGGACTTGCCGCAGCCGGACTCGCCGACCACGCCGAGCGTCTCGCCGCGCCGCAGTTCGAACGAGACGCCGTCGACCGCCTTGACCTGGCCGATGGTCTTCTTGAACAGCACGCCCTGGCTGATCGGGAAGTGTTTGACCAGGTCGTCGACGGCGAGGATGGTCTCGCCGCGCACCTTGGCGGGCTCAGCCGGCGCTGTCATCGTGCACCTCCTGCGCGAAGTGGCACGCGCTGGTCCGACCGTCGCCGAGCACCAGGTCGTGCGGCACCTCGTCCACACAGACCTGCTGGACGTACGGGCACCGGGGGTGGAACGGGCAGCCGGACGGGATCGCCATCAGGTTCGGCGGCAGCCCGCGGATGCTCGACAACGCCTGGCCGCGCACGTCCAGGCGCGGGATCGACTCCAGCAACCCCTTCGTGTACGGGTGGGCGGGCGCCCGGTACAGCGTGTGCACGTCGGCGTGCTCGACGATGCGGCCCGCGTACATGACCGCGATCCGGTCGGCCACGCCGGCGACCACACCCAGGTCATGGGTGATCAGGATGAGCGCCGTGCCGAGGTCGCGACGCAGGTCGGCCAGGAGGTCCATGATCTGCGCCTGCACGGTGACGTCCAGCGCCGTGGTCGGTTCGTCGGCGATCAGCACCTTCGGGTCGAGCGCCAGCGCCATGGCGATCATGACCCGCTGGCGCATGCCGCCGGAGAACTGGTGCGGGTAGTCGCCGAGCCGCTTCGCCGCCGCCGGGATCCGGACCAGGTCCATCAGCTCGACAGTGCGCTTGCGCGCGTCGGCCCGGGACATCCCGGCCCGCTCGCGCAGCGACTCGCCGATCTGCCAGCCGACCGGGAAGACCGGGTTCAGCGCCGACAGCGCGTCCTGGAAGATCATCGCGATCTCGGTGCCGCGTACCTGCCGGCGTTCCTCCTCCGGGCGGGTGAGCAGGTCACGCCCCTGGTAGAGGATCTGCCCGCCGCGCACGTACGCGGGCGGGGTGTCCAGGATGCCCATGATCGCCTGCGCGGTGACGGACTTGCCGGAGCCGGACTCCCCGAGCACGGCGAGCGTCTCACCGGCGTCCAGGTGGTACGTCACCCCGTTGATCACCCGGGCCACGCCCTCGCGGGTGCGGAACTCCACGTGCAGGTCCCGTACCTCCAGCAGGTGCCCGCCCGGCGGGGTGGGTGAGGCCGGCGTCGGCCGGACCGCGTTCTGCGTCATGAGAGGTCACCGGAGCTTCGGGTCGAAGGCGTCGCGGATCGCGTCGCCGAGCATGATGAAGGCGAGGACGGTCAGGGCGAGGAAGGCCGACGGCACGATCAGGGGCGTCGCCGACTCGCGCATGTGCACCCGTCCGGCGTCGATGTCGATGCCCCAGGAGATGGTCGGCGCCTTCAGGCCGATGCCGAGGAAGCTCAGCGTCGCCTCGGCCGCGATGAACGAGCCGAGCGCGATGGTGAGCACCACGATGGCCGGGGCGAGCGCGTTCGGCAGGATGTGCCGCCACATGATCCGGCCGTTGCCGGCCCCGAGCATCCGGGCGGCTGCCACGTAGTCCTGCTCCCGGGCGGTGATCACCGAGGAGCGGACCACCCGGGCCGCAGTGGTCCACCCGAGCAGCGCCAGCACGAAGATCACCGCGAACAGCCGTACCGTGTCGCCGCTGGTGCTGACCCGCTTGAGCAGGACGATCGCGGCCAGCAGCAGGGGAATGCCGAGCACGATGTCGATCACCCGGGAGAGCACCGCGTCGACCCAGCCGCCGAAGTAGCCGGCGAGCATCCCGACGACGAGCGCGATCACGCCGGTGATCAGCGCGGAGAGCGCGCCCACGAGCAGCGAGGCGCGGGCGCCGTAGACCGCGCGGGCGAACGTGTCGCAGCCCTGGAAGTCGTACCCGAAGATGGCCCCGCCGGACGGCCCGGCGTGCTGGCGGGAGAGCACGCAGTCGCGCGGGTCGTTCGCGGCGAACAGCCCGGGGGCCACCGCCATCGCGGCGACCAGCACCACCAGGAGCAGGCTGATCCAGAAGACCGGGTTGCGGCGCAGGTCCCGCCAGGCGTCCCCGGCCAGGCTGCGGGCCCGGTCCGGCCGCCCGGCCCGGCCGGGCGTGCCCGGTTCGCCGGAGACGCCGCGCCGCGCCGCCTGGTTCTCCGTCGCCGCCACCGTCTCGAAGTCACTCACGGCCGCACCTCGCTGCGCTCACTCATAGCGGATCCTCGGGTCGAGGACGGCGTAGAGCACGTCCACCACCAGGTTGGAGAGCAGGTAGACCACGACGAGCACGCTGACGATGCCGACCACGAGCGGGCCGTCCTCGGTGCGGATGCCGCGGAACAGGTTGAAGCCGACGCCGGGAACGTTGAAAACGCCCTCGGTGATGATCGCGCCGCCCATCAGGTTGCCCAGCTCGACGCCGAGGAAGGTGATCACCGGGATGAGCGAGTTGCGCAGCACGTGCACGCCGACGATCCGGCGTCGCCGCAGGCCCTTCGAGCGGGCGGTGCGGACGTAGTCGGCGCGCAGGTTCTCGGTCACCGACGTCCGGGTCAGCCGCAGCGCGGTGGCCAGGGACAGCGAGCCGAGCACGATGCCTGGTAGCAGCAGCGCGTAGAAGGACGGCTGGGCGCCGGCGGTGGGCGGGAAGATCGGCCACCGTACGCCGAGGAAGTACTGCGCCAGCGGCGCGAGCACGATGGTGGGTATGCCGAGCACCAGCAGCGTGACCACGAGCGTGGCGTGGTCGAACACGCCGGAGCGGCGGATGGCCGCGATCACGCCGGCGGTGACCCCGAAGATCACGGTGACCGCCATCGCGATCACTGCCAGCTTGAGGGTGACCGGCCAGGCGGCGGCGAGGATGTCGCTGATCTGCCGCCCGGTCAGCGACTGTCCGAGGTCGCCCCGGACCAGGCTGCCGAGGTAGTCGAAGTAGCGGTAGAAGAAGCCGCCGACACCCGTCGCGTCCAGGTGGTACTTCTCGGTCAGGTAGGCCCGCTGCGCGGCGGTCACCGGCCGCTCCCCGGCGAGGGCCTGGATCGGGTCGCCCTGCCCGGCGAACATCAGCGCGTAGACGATCAGAGTGGTCCCGAAGAAGGCGAGGACCATCTGGAGCAGTCGCCGCAGGATGAACCGGAGCATGCTGGCAAGTCTGCCGAAAACGGGTTAAATGCGTGCCAATGCCAGGGCCGGGCCACCCGGTGGGGGTGGCCCGGCCCGTCAGCAGGGTGTCAGGCGATTTCGATCTTCAGCAGGTCCACCCGGTCGAAGAGGTCCACGTGGACGTTCTTGACCTTGGTCGAGTGGCCGAAGTTGTTCTGCCCGTACCGCAGCGGGATCACCGGCATGTCCTGCGCGAGCAGGTCCTCCGCCGCCTGGTACTTCTTGATCGCCTCGTCCTCCGACGCCGCCCGGGCGCCCTCGGCGAGCAGCTTGTCGAACTCCGGGTTGCTGTAGCCGTAGTAGTTCGACGAGCCGGTGCTGCTGTACAGCGGGCCGAGGTAGTTCTCCATGGACGGGTAGTCCATGACCCAGCCCATCCGGAACAGGCCGACCGGCTGCTTCTGCTTGAGCTTGGTCAGCAGGTCCGCGAACTTCGGCTCGGCGGTGCCGACGCAGTCCACGCCCAGGTTGGCCTTGAGCTGGTTGCAGGTGGCGTCGATCCAGTCCTTGTGACCGCCGTCGCCGTTGTAGGACAGCTCGATCTTCTTCGGGCCGCCCGCGGCCTCGTACACGGCCTTGGCCTTGACCGGGTCGAACGCGCCGGCGGTGCCGATGGTGTTCTCCCGGTAGCCGGCGACCACCGGCGAGACGAACGAGCGGGCCGGCTGCTGCGAGTCCTTGAAGATCGACTTGGTGATCTCGTCCCGGTCGATCGCCATCGAGATGGCCTTGCGCACCTCGGGCTTGCTGAACTCCTCCTGGAACGTCGGGAAGGCCAGCACCTGCAGCGACGAGGCCGGGCTCTGCTGGTAGCGGTCGCCCAGGTCGGTCGCGGCGGTGGACAGGTTCTCGGTCGGGATCGTCTTGATCACGTCGAGGTTGTCCGACAGCACGTCGGCGTACGCGGCGGTCGGCTGCTGGTAGATGCGGAACTCGACGCCGCCGACCTTGGGCTGCTGGCCCGGGAAGGCGTCGTAGCGCTCCACCTCGACCTTGGCGTCGTGCTGCCAGCTGCCCTTCATCTTGAACGGGCCCTGACCGATCGGGGCCTGCTCGTAGCCCTCGGCCAGCACGCCCGGCGCGGAGAAGGCCGCCTCGGGCAGCGGGTAGAAGGCGGTGTAGCCGAGCATGGACTTGAAGTCCACGTACGGCTCGGCGAGCGTCACCGTGAAGGTCAGGTCGTCGACCTTCTGCAGGCCGCTGAGCGTCTTCGCCTTCGGCGTCTCGCCCTGGAGGTCGTCGTAGCCGGCCACCTTCTCGAAGAAGTAGCTGGAGTTCTGGCCGTTCGGGGCGTACGCGCCGTAGTTCCAGGCGTCGATGTAGTTGTCGGCGGTGACCTTCTCGCCGTTGTGGAACGTGTAGCCGGGCTTCAGCTTGATCGTCCAGACCTTGTTGTCCGACGTCGTCACCGAGTCCGCCGCCACCTCGTGCGGCTTGTTCGCCTCGTCGTAGTCGACGAGCGGGCTGAACAGGGCCGACAGGACCTGGGAGCCGCTCGTCTCGTTGGTGTTTGTGGGCACCAGGTGCTGCGGCTCGGCGATCTCGATCCGCACGGCCGCGTCGGGGTTGCTGGCACCGCCGCTGCCGCCGCCCGAGCCGCAGGCCGTCAGACCCAGCGTCACCGCGAGCGGGAGCGCGGCCCAGGCCGCGAGCCTACGAACACGCATGTGGTCTCCTCATCTCCTCACGCTGCGCGGTCGTCCCGACATTGGGTGACTCTGCGCAACGAGCGGTAACGGTAGGTCGCGGTCCGGCCCATCGACAACTGGCGCGTGGTGGATCGATGACGGATCGTGCTCGCCCCGCCTTGTCGCTGCCGCTGACGCGTGCTAAACCCCGCTCCTTCCTGGCCTTTCCTTGGCCGTTGGTGTTCCGTGCGGGTGTGCCCGGGAGGTTCTGGGGTGCCCGTGACCACTGTCCGGTCCCTGCCTGCGAGGGTGCGATCAGGCTGCTGCGTCACAGTGACTGGTCACTCTCCGTGATTTAGGGCACGTTGCGCAGCGTGATCGTCGGCCGTCGTCGTCCGGGCCCGCCCGCGGGCGTGAGACGATCACGACGTGACGGCGACGATCCTGGACGGCAAGGCCACCGCGGCGGAGATCAAGGACGAGCTACGAGCCCGGGTCAAGGCGCTCGCGGAACGCGGCATCACCCCCGGCCTCGGCACGGTGCTGGTCGGGGAGGACCCCGGCTCCCAGGCGTACGTCAACGGCAAGCACCGCGACTGCGCCGAGGTCGGCATCGCCTCGCTGCGGGTCACGCTGCCGGCCGACGCCACCCAGGAGCAGCTCGACACGGCGCTCGCCGAGCTGAACGCCGACCCGGCCTGCCACGGCTACATCGTCCAGCTCCCGCTCCCCGGGCACCTCGACACCCAGCGCGCGCTGGAGTCGATCGACCCGGACAAGGACGCCGACGGGCTGCACCCGGTCAACCTGGGCCGGCTCGTCCTCGGGTACGACGCGCCGCTGCCCTGCACCCCGCGCGGCATCGTGGAGCTGCTGCGCCGGCACGACGTGCCGCTGAGCGGCGCGAACGTGGCCGTCGTCGGCCGGGGCAACACCGTCGGCCGCCCGCTGGGCCTGCTGCTGACCCGGCGCAGCGAGAACGCCACAGTGACGCTCTGCCACACCGGCACGCTCGACCTCGCCGCGCACACCCGCGCCGCGGACGTCGTCATCGTCGCCGCCGGGGTGCCGGGCCTGCTCACCGCCGACATGGTCAACCCGGGCGCGACAGTGGTCGACGTCGGCATCACCCGCGTGATCGGCGAAGACGGCAAGGGGCGCTACACCGGCGACGTCGACCCGGAGGTGACCGAGGTCGCCGGCAAGGTGGTGCCGATGCCCGGCGGCGTCGGCCCGATGACCCGCGCGATGCTCCTGACCAACGTGGTCGAACGGGCCGAGCGGGCGGGCTGACACTCAGCCAGGTCATAACCGTCTGCCCCTGGCCCGATCGGTGCCAGGATGGCTGATACGGTCCGGAAAACCGACTGGTATCAGGGAGTGGGACGACCATGGGTAAGAAGGTCACTGTCGTCGGCGCCGGTTTCTACGGCTCGACCACCGCACAGCGCCTGGCCGAGTACGACGTCTTCGACACCGTCGTGATCACCGACATCGTGGAGGGCAAGCCGGCGGGTCTCGCGCTCGACCTCAACCAGTCCCGCGCGGTCGAGGGCTTCGAGACCAAGGTCGTCGGCGTCACCACCGGCCCGAACGGCGAGGGCTACGACGCCATCGAGGGCTCGGACGTGGTCGTCATCACCGCCGGCCTGCCGCGCAAGCCGGGCATGAGCCGGATGGACCTGCTGGAGACCAACGCCAAGATCGTCCGGCAGGTCTCCGAGAACGTCGCCAAGTACGCCCCGAACGCCGTCGTCATCGTGGTGTCCAACCCGCTCGACGAGATGACCGCGCTGGCCCAGCTCGCCACCCAGTTCCCCAAGAACCGGGTGCTCGGCCAGGCCGGCATGCTCGACACCGCCCGCTTCACCAACTTCGTCGCCGAGGCGCTGAGCGTACCGGTGAAGTCGGTACGGACCCTGACGCTCGGCTCGCACGGCGACACCATGGTCCCGGTGCCGTCCAAGAGCACTGTGAACGGCAAGCCGCTGCGTGACGTCATGCCGGCCGAGCAGATCGAGGAGCTGGTCGTCAAGACCCGCAACGGTGGCGCCGAGGTCGTCGCGCTGCTCAAGACCGGTTCCGCGTACTACGCCCCGTCCGCCGCCGCGGCCCGGATGGCGAAGGCCGTGGCCGAGGACTCCGGCGAGGTCATGCCGGTCTGCGCCTGGGTCGACGGCGAGTACGGCATCGCCGGCGTCTACCTGGGCGTCGAGGCCGAGATCGGCGCCGAGGGCGTGAAGCGGGTCGTCGAGACCGACCTGGACGCCGACGAGCTGGCCGCGCTGAAGGAGGCCGCCGAGGCGGTCCGCGCCAAGCAGGGCGACGTCGCCAGCATGTGACGCCCGTACCACCGCGTCGAAGGCCCGCCGGCTTCCGCGGCGGGCCTTCTGCTGTCCTGCCCGCGGTTCTCCCCGTCGATCATGAAGTTGACGGCGGAAATGGAGATCAACTCGGCCGCCAACCTCATGATCAATCGGGGGGTGGGTGGGGGGTGAAGGGGGCGGTCAGGTGAGGGGTGGCAAGGACGGCGGGGGAGAGGGTTGCCAGCAGGTGCTGACGGGAATGGCGGGCCGTGTCCGGGTCCTCCTCGTGGGCGTATGCCAGCTCCGGGGCGACCAGTTGGATCGCGTGCACCAGCAGGTCGCCGGTGACCAGGAGACGATCGTCGTCCGCCTCGATGAGCACCGACTGGTGGCCCGGCGTGTGCCCGGGCGTGTGCAGCAGCCGTACCCCCGGGGTGAGGGTGGTCTCGCCGTCGACCACCCGCAGCCGGCCGGCGGCGCGCAACGGCCCCAGCAGCCGGGCCGGCAGTTCCGGGTGGAACAGCTCCAGCGCGTCCAGCTCCGCGCGCTGGACCAGGTGATCCGCGTTCGGGAAGAGCGGGCCGGCCCAGCCCACGTGGTCGGTGTGCAGATGGGTGAGGACCACCGTGCGGACGTCGGCCGGGTCGATGCCGGCGGCCGCCAGCTCCGCGGGCAGCCGGCCCGGGACCGGCGCCCAGCTCGCGGCGAGCGAGTCGGCCGGGCCGATCCCGGCGTCGACAAGGGTGACCGGACCGTCGCCGGACCGCACGGCGAAGGCGCGGAACCGCAGCCACCACCGGCCGTCGGCGGTCACCGCGCCCGGGTCGAGCCGGTCGGCCGCCCGCCAGTGCGCCTCCGTGGCGCCGGGAAACGCCTCGCCGCGGGGCTGGAAGAAGGGCCCCTCGCCGTCGGAGAGCGCGGTGACCGTGATAGACCCGAGAGTGCGGCTGCGCGGCATCCGGACGATGATGCCAGCGGGTCGCGGTGCGGCGCAGCCCGCTTTCCGGCGGTCCACCCCGGGCCGCCTGGGGACTGCCGACCAGTTTCCAGTACGCTCGTACTGCTTGAGCACGTGTCCCCCGAGAGGAGCGCCGGCCGATGGCGAAGATCAAGGTAAACAACCCGGTCGTGGAAATCGACGGCGACGAGATGACCCGGATCATCTGGAAGCAGATCCGGGAGCAGCTGATCCTGCCCTACCTCGACGTCGACCTGCACTACTACGACCTGTCGATCCAGCACCGTGACGCCACCGACGACCAGGTCACGGTCGACGCCGCGAACGCCATCAAGGAGCACGGCGTCGGCGTCAAGTGCGCCACCATCACCCCGGACGAGGCCCGGGTGGAGGAGTTCGGCCTGAAGAAGATGTGGCGGTCGCCGAACGGCACCATCCGCAACATCCTCGGCGGCGTGGTCTTCCGCGAGCCGATCATCATGTCGAACGTGCCGCGGCTCGTCCCGGGCTGGACCAAGCCGATCATCATCGGCCGGCACGCGCACGGCGACCAGTACAAGGCCACCGACTTCGTCGTCCCCGGCCCGGGCACGGTGACCATCACCTACACCCCGGCCGACGGCGGCACCCCGATGGAGATGGAGGTCGCCAAATTCCCCGGCGGCGGCATCGCCATGGGCATGTACAACTACGACGAGTCGATCCGGGACTTCGCCCGCGCCTCGTTCCGGTACGGCCTGGACCGCAACTACCCGGTCTACATGTCCACCAAGAACACCATCCTCAAGGCGTACGACGGCCGGTTCAAGGACATCTTCGCCGAGGTGTTCGAGAGCGAGTTCAAGGCCGAGTTCGACGCCGCCGGCCTCACCTACGAGCACCGGCTGATCGACGACATGGTCGCCGCCGCGCTCAAGTGGGAGGGCGGGTACGTCTGGGCCTGCAAGAACTACGACGGTGACGTGCAGTCCGACACCGTGGCGCAGGGCTTCGGCTCGCTCGGCCTGATGACCTCGGTGCTGCTCTCCCCGGACGGCCGCACCGTCGAGGCCGAGGCCGCCCACGGCACCGTCACCCGGCACTACCGGCAGTACCAGAAGGGCGAGAAGACCTCGACCAACCCGATCGCCTCGATCTACGCCTGGACCCGGGGCCTGGCCCACCGGGGCAAGCTGGACGGCACCCCGGCGGTCACCGAGTTCGCCGACACGCTGGAGAAGGTCATCGTGGACACCGTCGAGGGCGGCCAGATGACCAAGGACCTCGCGCTGCTCATCTCGCGGGACGCCCCGTGGCTGACCACCGACGAGTTCATGAACGCGCTCGACGAGAACCTGGCCCGCCGGCTCGCCGCCTGACGTGCAAGGAAGGGCCCCTTCTTAACGCCTCGCGTTGTAGAAGGGGCCCTTTTTAACACCTCAGGGCCGTCGGGGCGGCGTGACCTCGCTCGGTGCGCTCTCGTTGACAGGGTGGACGAGATGCCAGTCGCGTCCAGGAAGGTGGGTCACGGTCGCGCGCCGGCCGGCCGACCTTCGTGGCTGCTGAGCGCAGCCAGCCGTCCCTTCCCTGCGGGGGGTCCTGTCCCGGGCCCCCCGCGCCCCCATGCGCGGGCCGCGGTTGTTAACAAGGGGCCCTTCCTCTACCGCAGGCGTTAACAGGGGGCCCTTCCTTTCACGCGGCGCGGAGCAGTTCGGCGGCTCGCTCGGGGGCGATGTCGTTGATGAACACGCCCATGCCGGACTCCGACCCGGCCAGGTACTTCAGCTTGTCCTTGGCGCGCCGGATGCTGAACAGCTGCAGGTGCAGGTGGCCCAGCTCCCGGTCGATCCGTACCGGCGCCTGGTGCCAGGCCGCGATGTACGGCATGGGCAGGTCGAACAGCCCGTCGAAGCGGCGCAGCAGGTCCAGGTAGAGCGGCCCGAACGCGTCCCGCTCGGCGTCGTCGAGCGCCGGGATGTCGGGCACCGGCCGGTGCGGCGCCACGTGCACCTCGAACGGCCAGCGCGCCGCCGCCGGGACGTACGCGGTCCAGTGCTCGTTGCTCGTCACCACCCGCTCCCCGGCGGCGCGCTCGGCGGCCAGCACGTCGGCGTACAGGTTGCCCCCGGTGCGTTCGGCGTGCCGCCGGGCGGCGGCCAGCATGTCGCGGGTGCGCGGCGTGACGAACGGGTACGCGTAGATCTGGCCGTGCGGGTGATGCAGCGTCACGCCGATCTCCACGCCCCGGTTCTCGAACGGGAAGACCTGCTCCACGCCGGGCAGCGCGCTCAGCGCTGTGGTGCGGTCGGCGAGCGCGTCCAGCACCGTGCGCACCCGGCTCGGGGAGAGCCGGGCGAACGAGGCGTTGTGGTCGTCGGTGAAGCAGACCACCTCGCACTTGCCGCGCCCGGGCCGTACCGGGGTGAACGGCGTGATCTCGGCCGGTTCGTCGGCCACCCGCTGGCTCAGCGACGGGAACCGGTTCTCGAACACGACCACGTCGTAGTTCGGCGCCGGGATCTCGCTGTGCCGGTCGCCCCGGGACGGGCACAGCGGGCACTGGTCGGCGGGGGGCAGGAACGTGCGGGTCTGCCGGTGCACCGCCACCGCCACCCACTCGTCGGTCAGCGGGTCGTACCGCAGCTGCGAGGCGGGCGGGGGAGGGGGCAGGTCCCGCCGGTCCGGCTGGTCCCGGACTGCGTCGTCCCGCTCGTCGAAGTAGATCAGCTCGCGGCCGTCGGCCAGCGCGATCTGCGTACGCTTCACTCCGCCCCCCTCTTCGCGGGCACCGTCACCAGCTCGCCCACCCTGTCCTCGAGTACCCGTCGTGCCTCGGGTGCCAACCGGCCGTCGGTGACCAGCACGTCTGCCGCGTCCAGCGGCACGATCGACGAGATGCCGACGGTGCCCCACTTGGTGTGGTCGGCCAGCACCACGAGCCGGTCCGCGGCGGCCACGAGCGCCCGGTTCGTGTCCGCCTCCATCAGATTGGGCGTGGTGAACCCGGCCCGTTCGCTGATCCCGTGCACGCCGAGAAAGAGCACGTCCAGGTGGAGCGCGGCGATCGCGGCCACGGCGAGCGGACCGACGAGCGCGTCCGACGGCGTGCGTACCCCGCCGGTGAGCACCACTGTCTGGTCGGGCCGGCCGCCGACGTGCAGCGCCTCCGCCACCGGCAGCGAGTTGGTGACCACTGTGAGGCCGGGCACGTCGACCAGCCGCCGGGCCAGCTCGGCGGTGGTGGTGCCGGCGGAGAGCGCGATGGCGGCGCCGGGCCGGACCAGCCGGGCGGCGTGGTCGGCGATCGCTGCCTTCTCGGCGGCCTGGCGGTCGGCCTTGGCGCGGAAGCCGGGCTCGTCTGTCGAACCGGGGCCGGCCGGCGTCGCGCCGCCGTGCACCTTGGCGAGCAGGCCCTGCTCGTGCAGCGTGTCCAGGTCGCGGCGGATGGTCATGTCGGACACGCCGAACTCGGCGGCCAGCTCGGTGACCCGGACGCCACCGGCGAGACGCAGTCGTTCCAGGATCGCCGTCTGCCGCTGCCGCGCCAGCATCCCGGGCACACCTCCGAGCGTCACCGACCGCGCGATGTCACGTGGTCGAACGTGTTCCAACAAAGACGAACACTACCGCGCAATGAGGGACGACGCGAGACCGCCGCCGTCCAGAGGCTGGACGACGGCGGTCGGTGCTGACGTGCCGGTACGCGGCCGGCGGTCAGGCGGGTTGGAGGCGGGGCTCCACCCAGCCAGTCTCGGTGAGGTGTTCCATCACCCGGCCGATGGCCTCCTCGACGGACAGGTCGGAGGTGTCCACCACGAGATCGGCGTCGGTCGGCTCCTCGTACGGGTCGTCGATGCCGGTCATCCCGGTGAGCAGGCCGGCCCGGGCGCGGGCGTACAGGCCCTTGCGGTCGCGCTGCTCACAGACTTCGAGCGGCGTCGCCACGTGGACCAGCAGGAAGCCCGCGCCGGCCGCCTCGGCCATCTCCCGCGCGTTGGCGCGGGCCGCCGCGTACGGCGCGATCGGGCAGCAGATGCCGACCCCGCGGTGCCGGGCGATCTCGGCGGCCACCCAGCCGATCCGGCGCACGTTGAGATCCCGGTCGGCCTTGCTGAACCCGAGCCCGGCGGAGAGCTCCCGCCGCACCACGTCGCCGTCGAGCAGCGTCACAGTGCGGTCGCCCTGCTCGCGGAGCACGTCGGCCAGGCCCCGGGCGATGGTCGACTTGCCCGAGCCGGACAGCCCGGTCAGGAAGATCACCAGACCCCGGTACCGCCGCGGCGGGCGGGCCCGGACCAGTTCCTTCGCCACCGCCGGCGGGGTGTGCCACTCGGGCAGCGGGAAGCCCCGGTCCAGCAGGTCGTCGATCTCCTCCGCGCTCAGCGCCAGCCGGCGGTTGCGCGGCGGGATGTCCTCGCGCCAGCGCCACTGCCCGTCCCGGTTGTCGTAGGCCAGCTCGCGGGGCACCAGCACGCGCAGGCCGGCGCCGGAGAGCATGCCCTCGGTGGAGAGCAGGTGGGTCACGCCGTACGCGGCGGCGACCCGCGCCCGCAGCAGCGCGTCGCTGATCTCGTCGCGCCGACGGGCCAGCGGCACCGCCACCAGCGTCGCCGGGGGCATCCGGTCGCGGGCGGCGAACACGGTACGCACCAGCGCCTCGGACGGCAGACCACCGCTCGACCCCTCGCCCACCGGGATCAGCACCAGCAGGTGCGCGCCGAGCGTGCGGGCCGCGTGCGCGATCTGCGCCAGTTGCGGGCGGTGCAGCGGACGGTCGGCGAAGACCCCGAGCACCCGGCCCGGCGGCAGCAGGCCGCGTACCTCCTCCGGGCCGCGCCGCAGGCGCTGGAACGGTCCGTGGCCGCCGTCGCCCAGGCGGCGTACGGTGCCACCGACGCCCACCATGCCCTCACGGCCCGGCCAGACGTCTGTCACGTCCATCGCCGCCACCGGCGCACCCTCGCCGTCGGTGAGCACCACCGCCCGGCGGGCCGGGTCCGCCGGGTCGAGCCCGTCGGCCAGCGCGGCCGGCACCTGGAGCGTCACCGGCACCGGCCACGGCGTGCCGTCGGCCAGCCGGCCGCGCCGGCTCAGCGAGGTCAGGTCGGCCCGGCTCATGAAACCGGTGAGCGGCGCGTACGCCCCACTCAGCAACAACTGGAGATCGGCCAGCTCAGCGGGCCTGGGCGCGTACGACGGCGCATCCCGCAGAACGTCCTCGGGCAGCAGCCACCCGTTGCTCATCGAACCCCCAACTCGCCGGCCGGCACACAGTTTCGCAGCCCACCGGCGATCGGTCGAGAGCGCCACCCGGCCTCCCGGTAATCGCGCGTTCCGGCGAGAGCGCCGAGGACGAACCGGGGTCATCGAATCCTTACCGGCGGGCCGCCGCCGGTCGATCGTGCGAACGGCTCCCGGCGCGCGCCGTCCGGCCGAGCGTGCGATCCCGGATCCGCCGGACCGCCCGCCGGATCCGGGCGCGGAGCCGGCGCGGGTCCTCCACCCGGGGCGGGCCGCCGTCGGCCGCGCAGCGCACCACGAGCGGCAGGTTCGCGTCCAGGGCCCACCCGGCCTGGATCACCCGGGCCCGGACCTCCCAGGTGCCCCGGGCCCGGCCTCCGTCGAGCGCCGCGAAGTCGACGGTGGCGGTGCTGCGGTGGCAGACCTGGCCGTCGGCGGCCGGCTCGGTGGTGGCGTCGACCGGCAGGAAGAACTCCTCCCGGGTCTCCCGGCGGCGGATCACGACGTCGGTCCTCGCCCCGCCGGCCCGCATCACGACACCGTCGGGCGTCGCCTCGGCCACCGGGAGCACCGGCAGCCCTCGCTCGTCGAAGCGCAGCGGCTCGTCGCCGGCGCGCAGGTGGGCGGAGACGGCGACAGTCAGCGTCCGTCCCTCCACCTGCCACCGGTCGACGGCGGCGTGGGCCCGGACACTCACCTCCCACTCCGCCAGCCGGCGCAGGTCCGCCATCCGCCCCTGCGCGGCGAGATGGGCGATCACCTGGTACATCGGCGGCACCCCGGCGACGGCGTCCGGCGCGACACGCTCCTTCACGAGCTGCCCCACCTCGTCCGCCACCTGCTCGACCCAGTGCTCCGGCGCGCTCAGCAGGGCCTGCCCGCGCAGCCGGTTCAGCATCTCCTTGCGCAGCCAGCGCCGGTGCAGCCGGAGGCGGGCCGCGGCCGGCGGCCGGTGGGCGTCCACGATGTCCAGCGCCTTCCGGAGGGCCGCGTAGTACTCCGCCGGGTCCATCCGGGTGGCGGTGACGTTGCCCGCGTCCTCCCGGCGGGCGTGGTGGTAGCAGGGGTGGTCGGCCAGCACGCAGACCCGCTCGGCGAGCAGATAGGCAGCCGCCATCAGCCGGTGGTCCTCCAGGCGTCGCGGACGGCCCTCCGGGAACCGCAGCCCGTGCCGGTCGAGGAAGGACCGCCGGAACAGCTTGTGGCAGGTCATGCTGTCGGCCAGCGGCGCGTTCGCCAGCGTGGCGTCGAACCGGTTCTCCCGGAACAGCTCCCGCGGTACGCCCCGCCGGTGCCCGATCATCCGCCCGATGACGATGTCCGCGTCGTGGTCGTGGGCGCAGGCGTGCAGGCGGGCCAGCGCCTCGTCGCCGAACCAGTCGTCGTCGTCGGCGAAGAAGACGTACTCGCCGCGCGCCTGCTCCAGCCCCTGGTTGCGCGGGTGCGACGGCCAGCCCGAGTGCTCCAGGTGCAGCACCCGTACCTGCGGGTCGGCGGCGGCCAGCTCGTCCAGGCGACGCGGCGTGTCGTCGGTCGATCCGTCGTCGGCGAAGATCACCTCGTATCCGCCGGGCGGCAGCCCCTGCCGCGACAGCGACGCGACAAGCGGGTCGAGGTGGGCCCCGCAGTTGTACGTGGGCACCACGACGCTCACCGCCGGCCGGTCGGTTCCCCCGCTCATACCGCCCCCTACGGTCCGATCGGACCGGGGCGCCCGGTCCGTTCCGCCCACACACGGTGGCAGCTTCCTCACGCCGCCGCTACCCCGTCCCGGGCCACCTAGGGGGCCCGGAGCCGAGGGATCAGGGGATCGCCCGGGTCAGGACGGGCTCCGGCGCGGCGCCGGAGTCCTACGCTGAACGGCGTGACACTGCTCGCGACCGAGTCGCTGACCAAGACGTACGGAGGCCGGGTCACCGCGTTGGCCGACCTCACCGTGTCGGTCGAGCCGGGGATCATCGGGCTGGTGGGCGCGAACGGCGCCGGCAAGTCCACTCTGATCAAGATCCTGCTGGGTCTGCTCCCGCCGACCAGCGGCCGGGTACAGGTGCTCGGCCTCGACCCGACCACCGATCCGGCCGCGGTCCGCGCCCGGGTCGGCTACATGCCCGAGCACGACGCCCTCCCGCCCGACCTGTCCGCCGCCGAGCTGGTCACCCACCTGGGGCGGATCAGCGGGCTGCCGCGCACCGTCGCCCGGGAACGCGCCTCCGAGGCGCTGCGCCACGTCGGCCTGCACGAGGAGCGGCACCGGGCCGTCGGTGGCTACTCCACCGGCATGAAGCAGCGGGTCAAGCTCGCCCAGGCGCTCGTACACGATCCCGATCTGCTGCTGCTCGACGAGCCGACCAACGGCCTCGACCCGGCCGGCCGGGACGCCATGCTCGCGCTGATCCACCGG
Source organism: Micromonospora echinospora (assembly GCF_014203425.1). NCBI lineage: Bacteria > Bacillati > Actinomycetota > Actinomycetes > Micromonosporales > Micromonosporaceae > Micromonospora > Micromonospora echinospora. The sequence continues at coordinate 6,711,422 of NZ_JACHJC010000001.1, read as the reverse complement.
ATCGGCACGGAATTCGGCATCTCGGTGGTGGTCTGCTCGCACCTGCTCGGCGAGGTGGAGCGGATCTGCGACACGCTCGTCGCCATCGACGGCGGCCGGTTGCTGCGCGCGGACCGGGTGTCCGCCATGACCACCGCCACCGACGTGCTCGCCGTCGAGGTGAGCGAGGGCACCGACGAGCTGGCCGCCCGGCTCGCCGCGCTCGACCTGCCGGTGACCCGCGACGGGCGGCTGCTGCTCGTCCCGCTCGCCGACGACGCCACCTACGACCAGATCCTCGGCGCGGTCGCCGAGCTGGACCTGCCGCTGCACCGGCTGGACCAGCGGCGGCACCGGGTGGCCGAGCTCTTCGCCACGAGGGAGCCCAGCCATGTCTGACGCAACCGGGGTCATCCACGACATCGGCTACCAGCGCTACACCGGGCCGCGGCTCGGCCGCCGGCAGGTCTTCGGCGCGCTCTACGCGCACGGTGTGCGTACCGTCTTCGGGTTCGGCCGCAGCGCCAAGGCGAAGATCTTCCCCTGGCTGGTGGTCGCCGTGGTCACCGTCGTGGCCGCCGGGCTCACCGCGGTACGCAGCCAGATCGGCGAGGTGGTGATGACGTACGCCCAGTTCGCCGACGCGATGAGCTGGCTCGTCATCTTCTTCGCCGCGGTGGCCGCGCCCGAGCTGGTCTCCCGCGACCTGCGCAGCGGCGTGCTGCCGCTGTACTTCTCCCGGCCGCTGCCGCGCGGCGACTACGCCCTGTCCAAGCTACTGGCGCTCGTGACAGCGCTCTGGCTGCTGCTCGGCGGCCCCCAGCTGGTGATGTTCCTCGGCGCCGCGTTCACCGCGAACCGGGGCGTACGCGGGGTGTGGGACGAGCTGCTCGACCTGCTGCCCGGCCTGCTCTACGCCGGGCTGTGGGCGGTGGTGTTCGGCTCGATCGCCCTGCTGGTCGCCTCGCTCACCGGCAAGCGCGCGTTCGCCGCCGGCGGCATCGTGGCAGTCTTCCTGATGACCACGCCGGTGGTCGGCGTACTGAGCATCCTGCCGTCGACCACAGTCAACGAGCTGGCGTTCCTCGCCTCGCCGCCGACGCTCGTCGCCGGCGTGGGCAACTGGGCGCTCGGCGACGCGCTGACCCAGGGCCAGGGCGGCGGCATCCCGATCGGCGACTTCGGGCCGGTCTACGCCGCGGTCGCCGTGCTGCTGGTCGCCGGCTGCGTCAGCCTGCTGCTCCTGCGATACCGGAAGGTGGCCGCCCGATGACGGCGATCAGCACCCAGTCGACGGCCGGCGCGCCCGCCACCGCGACGAGCACGCTCGACCTGGCGGGCGTCTCCCGCTGGTACGGCAACGTGGTGGCGGTGAACGACGTCACCATGCGGCTCGGCCCCGGCGTGACAGGTCTCCTCGGCCCCAACGGCGCCGGGAAGACGACGCTGCTGCACATGATGGCCGGCTTCCTGTCGCCGTCGCGCGGCACGGTGACGCTGGACGGGGCGCCGACCTGGCGCAACCCCGCCGTCTACCGGCAGCTCGGCCTGGTCAGCGAGCGCGAGGCGGTGCACACGTTCCTCAGCGCGTACGAGTTCGTGCTGGCGAGCGCGAAGCTGCACCAGCTGCCCGACCCGGAGGCGGCGGCGCGGCGGGCGATCGAGCTGGTCGAGATGGAGGACGCGCAGAACCGCCGCATCGGCACCTACTCCAAGGGCATGCGGCAACGCACCCGGGTCGCCGCCGCGCTGGTGCACGACCCGCAGGTGCTGCTGCTCGACGAGCCGTTCAACGGGATGGACCCGCGCCAGCGGCTGCACATGATGGCGCTGCTGCACCGGCTCGGCGACACGGGACGGACCATCCTGTTCAGCTCGCACATCCTGGAGGAGGTCGAGCAGGTCTCCGGCACCGTCCAGGTGATGGTCGCCGGCCGGCTGGCCGCCTCCGGCGACTACCGGACCATCCGCCGCCTGATGACCAACCGGCCGCACGTCTTCGCGGTTCGCTCCACCGACGACCGCGCCCTGGCGGTGGCGCTGATGGCCGAGGCGTCGGTCTCCGGCGTCGAGCTGGGCCGTACCGGCCTGACCGTCAAGGCCGGCGACTACGGCGCGTTCACCCGGGCCCTGCCCCGGATCGCGCTCCGGCACGGCATCCGGGTCCGGCAGTTGTTGCCGGAGGACGAGTCGCTGGAGAGCGTCTTCTCGTATCTGGTGGAGGCATGATGTCGACAGTCACCTGGATCACCGCGCGCGGCCTGTTCGGCCGGAGCCGGTTCCTCATGCTGCTGCCGTTGCCGCTGATCCTGATCGGCCTGGCGGTGCTCTGCCGGTCGCTCGGCGTGGACCCGGGCCAGTGGGGGCCGCCGGTGCTCGTCGGCCTCGGCCTGGCAGTGGTGCTGCCGGTGGTCGCCCTGGTTGTGGGCACCGGCGTGCTGGGCGCGGAGATCGACGACGGCACCGTGGTGCACATCCTCACCAAGCCGCTGCCGCGCTGGCAGATCGTGCTGCCGAAGCTGGCGGTGGCGGCCGGCGTCAGCGCGGTCACGGTGGGCATTCCGATCTACGTCGCGGGCGTGCTGGCCGACTCGGTACGCCTCGGACTCGCGCTGGTCGTCGCCTCGGCGGCGGGCGCGCTGGCGTACTCGGCGTTGTTCCTGGCGTTGAGCCTGGTGACCCGGCGGCCGGTGCTGCTCGGCCTGGTCTACGTGCTGATCTGGGAGGGCCTGCTCGGCCGGTTCGTCGGCGGCACCCGGGTGCTGTCGATCCAGCAGTGGGTGATCGCCCTGGCCGACAAGATGGCGCCGACGCCGCTGCTCGGCACCAGTGTCTCGGTGCCGGTCGCGGCGGTGCTCACCGCGCTGGTGGCGGTCGGTTTCACCGTGCTGGCGATTGACCGGTTGCGCTCGTTCAGCGTGGCCGGCGAGACGAGCTGATCCCCGGGGCGGAACCCGTTTTCCGGCGTTCGCGACGGAAAACGGGTTCCGCCCTGCCGTGTCCGGTCTGCTAGTTTGCGGCGGCTACGACACCGACACGGGGAGAACACCTTGCGTTCAGCTCGACTCGCCCTGCTCGCTCCGGCCGCGGTGGCGATGATCGTCATGTCCGGCTGCGGCGACGACACGCCCTCGGCCGGGTCGGCGGCGCCCTCCGCGCCGGCCGCCACGTCCGTGCCGCCGGTGACCCCGGCTCCGGCGGGTCTCGACGCCGCCACCCGGACGACCTGCGCGACGGCGGAGAAGGACATCACGGCCGCCCTGAAGGAGGTGGCCGAGGCGGAGAAGATCGGCCCGCCGGCCGGCCATTCCGCGGTCAGCGCGCAGTACTCGGCCGGAGCGGCGACGCTCTACACGCACGCCTTCACAAGCAGCGACGAGGTCAACAGCGCGGTGAAGGGCGTCGCGACCGAGATGGCCGACCTCGCCGACGCCTGGGCCAAGGCGCCGGGCAAGGCGCCGAGCAGGGCGGATCTCACCGCCGCCCGGGACAAGCTCAAGGCGGCCTGCGCGGCCGACTGAGCCACGCACCACCGAGGGGCGGCCGGCGTCACGCCGGCCGCCCCTCGTGTGCGCGGAGCTGGTCAGAACGCGCAGGCGATGACCAGTTCGGTGGTGCGGTCGGGCAGCAGGTCCAGCTTCGCGATCCGGCCCGCCGCCCGCAGGTCGTCGGCGACCGTGCCGAGCTTGTCGAGCACCGCCGCCGGTCCGAGCGCCTCGGCCAGCGGCACGTCCGCCTTCATCGACAGCTTCCGTTCCGACTTGGCGCGGCGCACCTGACCCAGCGCGTCCGCGGCCAGCCGGAGCAGCTCCGGGTCGCCCGGCGCCTGCGTCGCGCGGCCCACCTCGTACGTGGTCGGCCACGGCGCGCGGTGCACCGAGCCGTACCGCCACCACGACCAGACCTCCTCGGTGACGAACGGCAGCACCGGCGCGAACAGGCGCAACTGCACCGACAGCGCGGTTGCCAGCGCCGCCCGGGCCGAGTCCGCCGCCGGCCCGGTGCCGTAGGCGCGCTCCTTCACCAACTCGATGTAGTCGTCGCAGAACCGCCAGAAGAACGCCTCGGTGGCCATCAGGGCGGCTGTGTGGTCGTACCCGTCGAAGGCGGTGGTCGCGGTCGCGACCACGCCGGACAGTTCGGCGAGCATCGCGGTGTCCAGCGGTTGCGTCGCCGCGGCCCGCAGCGCGTCGGCGGCGCCCAGCCCGAGCGCGAACCGCGACGCGTTGAGCAGCTTGGTGGCCAGCCGGCGGCCCACCTTGACCTGGGCGGGGTCGAAGGCGAGGTCCGTGCCCGGCTTGCCGTTGGCGGCCCAGTAGCGGACCGCGTCGGACCCGTTCTGCTCCAGCAGCGCCATCGGCGTGACCACGTTGCCCTTGGACTTCGACATCTTCTTGCGGTCCGGGTCGAGGATCCAGCCGGAGAGCACCGCCGTGTGCCAGGGCAGCGTGCCGTGCTCCAGATGGGCGCGGGCCACTGTGGCGAACAGCCAGGTACGGATGATGTCGTGCCCCTGCGGGCGCAGGTCCATCGGGAAGACCCGGGCGAACAGGTCCGGATCGCTCTCCCAGCCGCCGACGATCTGCGGGGTCAGCGAGGAGGTGGCCCAGGTGTCCAGCACGTCCGGGTCACCTGTGAAACCGCCGGGCACGCCGCGCTGCGACTCCTCGTATCCGGGCGGCGGCTCGCTGCTCGGGTCGATCGGCAGTGTCGCCTCGTCCGGTGTGAGAGGGTGGGACCAGTCCGGCTCGCCAGTGTCGTCGAGCCGGTACCACACCGGCACCGGCACGCCGAAGAACCGCTGCCGGCTGACCAGCCAGTCACCGGTGAGGCCACCCACCCAGTGCTCGTACCGGTGCCGCATGTGCTCCGGCACCCAGCGCAGCTCCCGCCCCCGGGCCAGCAGCTCCGCCCGCAGGTCGGCGTCCCGGCCACCGTTGCGCAGATACCACTGCCGGGTCGAGACGATCTCCAGCGGCCGGTCGCCGCGCTCGTAGAACTTCACCGGGTGGGTGATCGGACGTGGCTCGCCCACCAGGTCACCCGCGTCCGCCAGCAGCTCCACCAGCGTCCGCCGGGCGCCGTTGACGGTCTGCCCGGCCAGCGCCGCGTAGGGCTCCGCCGGCACGCCGGCCGGCGGCTCCGGCAGCAGCCGCCCGTCCCGGCCGATCACCACCCGGGTGTCCAGCCGCAGCTCACGCCACCAGGTCACGTCGTTCAGGTCACCGAACGTGCAGACCATCGCGATGCCCGTGCCCTTGGCCGGGTCCGCCAGCGGGTGCGCGCGCACCGGCACCTCGACCCCGAACACCGGGGTACGCGCAGCCGCGCCGACCAGGTCCGCGTACCGCTCGTCGTCCGGGTGGCAGACCAGCGCCACGCAGGCCGGCAGCAACTCCGGCCGGGTGGTGTCGATCAGCACCTCGCGGCCGTCCGGACCGGTGAACCGCAGGCGGTGGTACGCGCCCGGCCGCTCCCGGTCCTCCAGCTCCGCCTGCGCCACAGCGGTGCCGAACCCGACGTCCCACAGCGTCGGCGCCTCGGCCTGGTACGCCTCGCCCCGCGCCAGGTTGCGCAGGAACGCGCGCTGGCTGGCCGCGCGGGCCGCCGACCCGATCGTGGTGTACGTCAGCGACCAGTCCACGGACAGCCCGAGCCGCCGCCACAGCGCCTCGAACGCCTTCTCGTCCTCCACCGTGAGCAGTTCGCACAGCTCGATGAAGTTGCGCCGGGAGATCGCCGTCGGGTTCTTCCGGGCCGCGTCGTCGACCGGCGCGGCCGGCGGTCGCCAGTCCCTGTCGTACGGCAGCGCCGGGTCGGGGCGCACGCCGTACACGTTCTGCACCCGGCGTTCGGTGGGCAGCCCGTTGTCGTCCCAGCCCATCGGGTAGAAGACGGTCCGCCCGCGCATCCGCTGGAACCGGGCCACCGCGTCGGTGTGGGTGTACGAGAAGACGTGCCCCATGTGCAGCTCGCCCGACACGGTCGGCGGGGGAGTGTCGATCGCGTATACGTCCGACCGCTCCTTTGTGCGGTCGAACGCGTACGTCCCGTCGGACTGCCAGCGGCGGGCCCAGGTCTCCTCGAGGCCGTCCAGGCTCGGACGCTCGGGGACGCCGCCGCGGGCGCTGATCGTCGTGTCGGTCATCAGCCGATGGTAGGCAGCCCGGCTGCCCCGATCCACGACTTTCCCCACCCTGCGCGTCCGCGCCGATCTTGCACTTGCCGCCCCGGCACAAGCCGCTTTTGGGGCATCCCGTGGGCCGTAAGTGCAAGATCGGCGAGGGCCAGAGGGAGGGTTAGAGGAGGGAGTCGCGCCATTGGCGGTGCAGGGCGGCGTAGCGGCCGTCGGCCGCGACCAGTTCGGCCGGTGGGCCGTCCTCCACGATCCGGCCGCCGTCGAGCACCAGCACCCGGTCCGCCGTCTCCACGGTGGACAGCCGGTGGGCGATGACGAGCGCGGTCCGGTCGCGCAACACCTGGTGCAGCGCCCGCTGCACCAGCCGTTCGGTCGGCACGTCCAGCGCCGAGGTCGCCTCGTCCAGGATCAGCACCCGGGGGTCGGCGAGGAACGCCCGGGCGAACGCGACGAGCTGCCGCTGCCCCGCGGAGAGCCGGCCGCCGCGCCGGTGCACGTCCGTGGCGTACCCGTCGGGGAGCGCGGCGATGAAGTCGTGCGCGCCGATCGCCCGCGCGGCCGCGACCACCGCCTCGTCGTCGGCGTCCGGCCGCCCGAACCTGATGTTGTCGGCCACGGATCCGCTGAACAGGTGGGTCTCCTGGGTCACCAGCACCACCGCCCGGCGCAGCTCGGCGTCGGCCAGGTCGCGCAGGTCCACCCCGTCCAGGTCGACAGCGCCCGCGTCCGGGTCGTGGAACCGGGCCAGCAGTTTCGCGACTGTGGACTTCCCGGCGCCGGTCGGCCCGATCAGCGCCACTGTCTGCCCGGGCGGCACGGTCAGGTCCAGGCCGGACAGGATCGGCGTCTGCCGTCGGTAGCCGAAGTCGACGGCGCGGAACGTCACAGCCCCGCGCGGCGACCCGGCCGGCAGCGGCACCGGGTCCGCCGGTTCGGCCACCGCCGGACGCTCGTCCAGCACCCCGGCCAGCTTCTCCAGCGCGGCGGTCGCCGACTGGAGCGCGTTGTAGAACTGGCTCAGCTCCTCCATCGGCTCGAAGAACCGGCGCAGGTAGAGCAGGAACGCGGCGAGCACGCCCACCTCCACGCCGCCGCCCAGCACCCGCCACCCGCCGTACCCGAGCACCACCGCCGTGGTCAGGTTGCCGATCAGCCGGATACCCGGCGAGTAGATCGCGATCAGCCGGAACGCGCGCAGGCTGGAGCGCCGGTAGTCGTCGTTCACGGCGGCGAAGATGCGCTCGTTGCGGGGCTCCCGGCGGTACGCCTGCACCGCCCGGATCCCGCGCAGCGACTCGACGAAGTGCACGATGACCAGCGCCACCGCCTCCCGGGTGCGCCGGTACGCGCCCGCCGAGGCGCGGGCGAACCAGCGCGACAGCATGAACAGGAACGGGAAGGCCAGCAACGTCACCGCCGCCAGCGGCGGGTCTAGCCAGAGCAGGATGCCCGCCACGGACAGCACCGACAGCCCCGCCATCACCAGCTTGTCGATGCCCCCGTCGACCAGCTCGGCGATCGACTCCAGGTCGCTCGTCAACCGGGCCACCATCCGGCCGGAGGTGTAGCGCTCGTGGAAACCGACGTCGAGGCGGAGGAAATGCCCGTACACCCGTCGTCGCAGGTCCAGCAGGACGGCCTGGCCGATCCGGGCGGCGAGGCTGAGGAACGCGCGCCGGGCCGCGTACTCGACGGCGGTTGCGACGACGAACGCGGCGGCGACCGCGATCAGCGGGCCGGGATCGCCTGACCGCAACGGCCCGATGCCCCGGTCGATGCCGAGCATGACGAGGTACGGCCCGGACATCGCGGCGGCGTTCTGGGCCAGCAGCAGCGCCACCGCCAGCCCCAGCGCACGCCGGTGCGGGCGCAGCAGTTGCCGCAGCAGCAGCCGGCTGCGGGCGCGGAGCCGGGTCACCGCCGCCGGGGAGGAGTCCTCGGCGCGGCTGCGGTCGGCGTCCGGGTCGGTGGCCCGTCCGCGCCAGCGGGAGAGGTCGTCGCGTCCGCCGGTGCGGTTCGCGTCGTCGTGGCGTGCACCGGTTGCGTCGTGCGACCTCCGGTGCCCGGCGGTGCGCGCGCCGGTGTCGCCTGGCGCGTCGCGGGGCCGGGGCACCCGCGGCGCGCCGCCGGTCACGAGCGCACCAGACCGACGCCGTCGGAACGGCGCTCCGGCTCGGCGGAGAGCACCGCCCGGTACGCCGGTACCCGGGCCAGCAGCTCCGAGTGGGTGCCGACGGCGACGATCCGGCCGCTGTCCAGCAGCGCCACCCGGTCCGCCAGCGCCACAGTGGATGGGCGATGCGCCACCAGCAGCGCCGTGGTGCGGCTCTCCCGCAGCACCCGGCGCAGCGCCGCCTCCACGAGCGCCTCGGTGTGCACGTCGAGCGCGGAGAGCGGATCGTCGAGCACCAGCAGGGCGGGCCGCCCGAGCACCGCGCGGGCCAGCGCGAGGCGCTGCCGCTGCCCGCCGGACAGCGACAGCCCCTGTTCGCCGACCCGGGTGGCCAGCCCCCAGGGCAGCTCGTACGCGAAGTCCGCCTGCGCCAGCGCCAGCGCCGCCCGGACCTCCTCCTCGCCCGCGTCCGGCCGCCCCAGCGTCAGGTTCTCCCAGACCGACATGGAGAACAGGGTCGGCTCCTCGAACGCCACCCCGACCAGCCGGCGCAGCGAGCCGAGCCGCAGGTCACGCAGGTCGCGCCCGTCGACTGTGATCCGGCCGCCGGTCACCTCGTGCAGCCGGGGGACGAGCGACAGCAGCGTGCTCTTGCCGCAGCCGGTGACGCCGACGATCGCCATCGTCTCGCCCGGCTCGACGGTCAGGTCCAGGTCGTGCAGCACCGGCGCCGAGGTGCCCGGGTAGCGGAAGGTGACCCCCTCGAAGCGGAGCCGGCCGCGTACGTCGGCGCGATCCAGCGACCGGGCGTGCGGCGCGTCCACGATCGTCGGCCGGGTGTCGAGCACCTCCTGGATCCGGTCGGCTGCGGTGGCGGCCTCCTGACCGTTGGCGATGATCCAGCCGAGCGACTGCACCGGCCAGATCAGCATGAGCTGAAGGCTGACGAACGCGACCAGCTCCCCGATGGACATCCCGCCACCGGCGACCGCGGCCGCGCCGGTCACCAGGACCGCGCCGAGGGTCAGGTTGGGCACCAGGTCGAACAGCGCCGAGGTGCGGGCCAGCAGCCGCGCCTTGCCGATCCCGGTGTCGTGCAGCCGGCGCGCGCCGACGGTGAACCGGGCCGCCAGTTCCGGCCCTCGCCCGTAGGCCCGCATGGTGCGCAGCCCTTGCGCGGTCTCCTCGACGAGCGTGGCGACGTCACCCTGCTGGTCCTGCATCCGGCGCGACGCCGCGTGGTAGTGCCGGGCGAAGCGGCGGCTGATCAGGAACAGCGGTACGGCGCTGGCCGCGACGAGCGACCCCAGCCAGGGGTGCAGCCGGATCAGCAGCACCACCACGGCGGCGTAGGTGATCAGGTTGAGCACCAGGAACAGCAGTCCGAAGGAGAGGAACCGCCGGATCACCGAGAGGTCGCTGGTGATCCGGGACAGCAGTTGGCCGGACTGCCAACGGTCGTGGAAGCCGGCCGGGAGGCGTTGCAGGTGGGCGTAGATGTCGGCGCGGATGGCCGCCTCCATGCCGACCGAGGACGACGACTGGGTCCACCGGCGGATGAAGATGAGGACCGCCTCGGCCAGCCCGAGCAGCAGCGCGAGGCCGCCGAGCCGCAGCAGCCCGGCCTCGTCGTGCCGGGCCACCGGCCCGTCGACCACCCGCTGCACCACGAGCGGAACGGCCAGGCTCGCCGCGGTGGCCGCGAGCGCCGCCACCAGCAGCCAGGCGAACTCGGTCGCGTACGGGCGCAGGTAGGACCGCAGCCGCCAGAGGTTGCGCAGGGGCTGGGACCGGGCGTCGATATGCGCCGCGGGGTTGCCGTCGCTGGGCGCGGGCACTACCCGACGGTAGCCGTCGGGGGTGACGTTTCCGCTGTCAGCTAGCCGTCACCCGTCCCTCATGCCCGAGAAGCCACTTCTTCACGTGCAGGCCCCAGCGGTAGCCGCCGAGCGTGCCGTCGGTGCGCAGCACCCGGTGACAGGGCACGAAGAGCGCTGCGGCGTTGCGCGCGCAGGCCGCCGCGGCGGCGCGGACCGCGGCGGGTCGCCCGGCCAGTGCGGCGAACCCGGTGTAGGTGACCGGATCGCCGGGCTTGACGTCGCGCAGCACCTGCCAGGCGTGCGTCAGGAAGAGCCCGCCGCTGTGCTGCTCCACCGGGATCGCGTCGATCGCGGCGAGGTCTCCGTCCAGGTAGGCCCGTACGGCAGCGGTCACCGGCCCGAGGTCGGCCCGCTCCCGCAGGTCGCCGCGCAGGCTCTGGTGGGTCAACGGCGCCAGGGCCGCCGGGTCGGGCGTGAAGCCGGCCGCGCGTACCGCGCCGTCGGGGCCGGCGAGCACGCTCAACGGGCCGACGGGTGTGTCGATGACGGTGCTGTCCACAGTGCTCATGCTGCTCTCCAGAGTCGGATCGTCGCGTAGGACCGCCAGGGGCGCCAGCGGTCGGCGTACGCGAGCAGGGTCTTCGGGGTGTCGGGCAGGCCGAGCGCGGTTGCGCCGCGGCGTACGCCCAGGTCGGTGGTGAGGGCGATGTCGGGGTCGCCGAGTGCGCGCATGGCCAGGTAGCCGGTGGTCCACGGGCCGACGCCGGGCACCGCTGCCAGGAGCCGGACCGTCTCCTCCCGGTCGCCCCCGGGTTCCAGGTCCAGCTTCCCGTCGGTGACGGCGCGGGCCAGCGCCCGGATCGTCTCCCGGCGGGCCGCCGGCATCCGGAACGCCGGGTCCGGCGCCGCGAGCACCTCCGCCGGACCCGGGAACGCCACCAGGCCGTCCGCCGGGTCGTCGGTGCCTGAACCGCTCGCCGACCGGGTGGCAGAGAGCAGGCGGGTGAGCGTGGTCCGCGCCGAACTCAGCGAGACCTGCTGGGTCACGACGGCGCGGACGGCCAGCTCGAAGCCGTCTACCGCGTGCGGGAGCCGGACGCCTGGCTCGGCCGCAACTGCCGGGGCCAGCGCCGGGTCGGCGGCCAGGGTGGCGTCCACCGCGACCGGGTCGGCGTCCAGGTCGAGCAGGCGGCGGCAGCGGGCCACCGCGGGGGCCAGGTCACGCATGTCGGCCAGCTGCAGCGTGGCGGCCACGTGCCCGTCGGACGGGGTCAGCGCCACCGTGCCGGGACCGTGCGGCAGGCGCACCGCCCGGTGGTAGGTGCCGTCGCGGACCACCTCGACGCCGGGCAGAGCGCGCAGCGCGAGGAAGTCCAGCAGCGCGACCGCGTGCAGTGGTGGCCGGTACGCCAGCCGCAGCGAGAGCGTGCCCGCCCCGGTGGCCGAGGCCGGGCCGCGTCGCCCGGCGCGCAGCTCGGACGGGGTGCCGCCGTAGACCTCACGGAGCGTCTCGTTGAACTGCCGGACGCTGCCGAACCCGGCGGCGAAGGCCACCTCGGCCAGGCCGAGACCGGTGGTCTCGATGAGGATCCGGGCGGTCTGCGCGCGTTGCGCCCGGGCCAGCGCCAGCGGGCCGGCGCCCAGCTCGGCCTGGAGCATCCGGTGCAGGTGCCGCTCGGTGTAGCCCAGCCGGCCGGCCAGCCCGGGCACCCCGTCGCGGTCGACCACGCCGTCGGCGATCAGCCGCATGGCGCGGCCGACCAGGTCGGCCCGGACGTCCCACTGGGGGGAACCTGGCGCCGCGTCCGGCCGGCACCGGCGGCACGCCCGCAGCCCGGCTCCCTGCGCGGCGGCGGCCGACGGGAAGAAGCGGACATTCTGCCGCTTCGGCGTCATCGCCGGACAGGACGGCCGGCAGTAGATCCCGGTCGACGTCACGCCGGTGTAGAACCAGCCGTCGAACCGCGGGTCGCGGCTGTCGACGGCCCGGTAACACCGTTCAAAGTCCAGCTCCATGCCCCGATCCTGCCTCGCGCTCCCCGGCCGCGGCTGGCGGTATTCGGACATGACGTGTGGCAGTCGCGCCAGCTCGGGGAGCTGGCGGTATCCCCGACCCCGGGACACCGCCACCTCGGCGAGATGGCGTGGATCATGATCGGCGGACCCGAGAAAGTGTCGTAAGTGGTCGGTACGGTCCCGCCACCAACTCAAGAAAAGGTGCGGGGCATGGCGAGCGTGGCCGGGCGGGGTGTCCGCTGATGCGATCGGGGCGGGCACCGTTGGACGCCGCGGTGGTGCAGGGCTTCTACGAGCGGATGAGGATGGTGGCGCCGGCCGCGTACGGCGCGATCGAGCGCGACCGGGCCGGTGATGCCGGTCGCCCCTTCCCCGACACCGCCTGCGGCCGGCTGGCCGGCTCGCTCGACCCGGACGGGCTGCGCGCGCTCGGCATGTGGGCGCATCACTGGTGCATGCGCTTCTACGACGACGACACCCGCGTCGGCCTGCGGCTGGTCCGGGAGATCGCCGCCCGCTCCGGCCTGGGCTGGACTGCCGACGAGGTGCGGTGGCTGCTCGACCGGTCGTACGAGGCCGGTTCCGCCGCCGCGCACCGGTTCACGCTGCCGCTGGCCGCCGCGGCGCAACTACCGGCCGGTGTGCTGCCCGAGGGCGTCGCCGCCGACCCGTGGCCGGACGACTGGCGCCGGCTGCGAGCCGGCTGACGGCGCCGCCACCAGGCCGCCGTCCCGCCGCCCGTCCGAACGCCGGCCAGCGCCGCCGTCGGGCGGTCCGCGTCGCCGGTCGGCAGCGGGCGCGACGATCGGTCCGGCAGCTGGGCCAGCACCATCGCCGCCACTGCCACCGCGAACCCGCTGAGCTGGACCGGATCCAGCACCTCGCCGAGCACCACCCAGCCGAGCGTCGCCGCGGTGAGCGGGCTCAACGCGCCGAGCACCGAGACCTGGGCCACCGGCAGCCGCGTCGCGCCACGGAACCACAGCACGTACGCCAGCGCGGTGCCGGCCAGCCCGAGCCATGCGTACCCGAGCACTGCCGGCCCGTCAGGCACGGGCGGCGCGCCCTCGACGGCGGCGGCGACCGGCACGATCATCAGGCCACCGGCGACGAGCTGCCAGCTCGTCGCGGCCAGGACGCCCACTCCGGGCGGCCGGCCCCAGCGGCGGGTGAGCACCAGCCCGGCGGCCATCGCCACGGCCCCGGCGAGCCCGGCGGCGACGCCGAGCGGGTCGAGGCCGGCACCGGGGCGCAGCACCACGAGGGCGACGCCGAGCGGGGCGGCCACGGCGGCGACCAGCGCCGGCCGGGTGGGACGGTCGCGGAGCAGGGCCACCGTGAGCACCGCGACGAGCAGTGGCTGCGCGGCGCCGAGCACGGCGGCGGTGCCGCCGGGCAGCCGGTACGCGGCGAGGAAGAGCAGCGGGAAGAACACCCCGATGTTGAGCGCGCCGAGCACAGCGGCCCGCCTCCACCAGAGGCCGTGTGGTCGCCTTCGGGTCAACGCGAGCAGCAGCAGGCCGGCCGGGAGGGCGCGGAGGGCCCCGGCCCAGAGCGGCCGGTCCGGGGGAAGGAGTTCGGCGGTCACCAGGTAGGTGGTGCCCCAGGTGACGGGGGCGGCGGCGGTCAGCGCGACGTCGGTCCAGCGGCGGTTCATGGCGCTCTTTTCTCAGCCGTAAGTATCTTAGTGCTAAGCTAATCAGGCCCGAGCGAAAAGGGGAAGTGGGACGTGGGGCACAATCGGCAGCCGTGACAGGCGACGAGGTGGACGCGATCGTCGAGCAGTGGCGGCGGGAACGACCAGGCATGCGGCCCGAGCCGATGGCCGTGTTCGGCCGCATCTACCGGCTGGCCCGGCTGGTCGGCGACGGCCAGGAGAAGGTGTACGCGGCCTGGGGCATCGGCCGTGGCGAGTTCGACGTGCTCGCCGCGCTGCGGCGCTCCGGCTCTCCGTACACGCTGGCGCCGAAGGCGCTCGCCGCCTCGCTGATGCTCACCTCCGGGGGCATGACCGGGCGGCTCGACCGCCTCGAACGGGCCGGTCTGGTGCGCCGCTCGCCGGACCCGGCCGACCGGCGGGCGCTGCGGGTCACACTCACCGACACCGGTCGCCGGGTGGTCGAGGAGTCCGCCGAGGCCGGGCTCGCGGTGCAGCGGCGGATCCTCGACGTGCTGCCCCCGGCCGACCAGGACCGGCTGGCCGACCTCCTGCGTACGCTGCTCGCCGCGGCCGACACCGACACCACCGGTCCGGCACAATGATCGCCACTGTCATCGGCCGGAAGGACGCCCGTGCCCGCCACTGAACCGACGATCGTCGCCACCAGCATGGGTTTCGCCAGTCGGCGCCGCGGCCCGTGGGACGCCCGGCCCAGCGCCCTGTTCGACCTGATGGCCGAGCTGGCCGGGGCCGGTGACGCACCCCGCATCTGCTACCTCGGCCAGGCCACCGGGGACCAGCCGACCGGGTTCACCGTCTTCTACGGCGCCTTCGCCGGCACCCGGTTCCGCGCCTCCCATCTGGCGCTCTATCCGATGCCGAACGTCGAGGACATCCGCGCCCACCTGCTCGCGCAGGACGTCATCTGGGTCGGCGGCGGCAGCGTGGCGAACCTGTGTGCGGTCTGGCGGGTGCATGGCCTGCCGGACATCCTGCACGAGTGCTGGCAGGCAGGTGTGGTGCTCGGCGGCGTCTCCGCCGGCTCGATCTGCTGGCACACCGGCGGCGCCACCGACAGCTACGGCCCGACGCTGCGGCCCTTCACCGAAGGACTGGGCTGGCTCCCGTACGGCAACGGCGTGCACTACGACAGCGAGGAGCAGCGGCGACCGCTGATGCACCGGCTGGTCGCCGACGGCACGCTGCCGGCCAGCCACTGCACCGACGACGGCGTCGGACTGATCTACCGGGGCACCCGGCTGGCCGAGGTGGTGGCCGACCGGCCGGGCGTGGCCGCGTACGAGTTGGTCCGCGCCGCGGCCGGCACCGTCCGGGAGACCCGGATCGAGCCACGCCTGCTGTCCGCCGCGGCGCAGTGACCGGCTTCGCGTACCTGCCTGCCCGGCGGTGACGGCGAGGCGCGTAAGCTGATTCGTCGTGAGTCTCACCATCGGCATCGTCGGCCTGCCCAACGTGGGCAAGAGCACCCTGTTCAACGCGCTGACCAAGAACGACGTGCTCGCCGCGAACTACCCGTTCGCCACCATCGAGCCGAACGTCGGAGTGGTCGGGCTGCCCGACGAGCGGCTGGCCAAGCTGGCCGAGATCTTCTCCTCGCAGAAGGTGCTGCCGGCGCCCGTCTCGTTCGTCGACATCGCCGGCCTGGTCCGCGGCGCGTCCAAGGGGCAGGGCCGGGGCAACGCGTTCCTCGCCAACATCCGCGACGCCTCGGCGATCTGCCAGGTGGTGCGCGCCTTCTCCGACCCGAACGTGGTGCACGTCGACGGCAAGGTCTCCCCGGCCGACGACATCGAGACGATCAACACCGAGCTGATCCTGGCCGACATCCAGACGCTGGAGAAGGCGCTGCCCCGGCTGGAGAAGGAGGCCAAGCTCCGCAAGGACCGGGCCGCCGCCGTTGAGGCAGCCAAGAAGGCGGTCGAGGTCCTCGACAACGGCGTGACCCTGTACGCGGGCGCCGCCGCCGCGAAGGTCGAGCTGGAACACCTGCGTGAGCTGCACCTGCTCACCACCAAGCCGTTCATCTACGTCTTCAACGTCGACGAGGCCGAGCTGGGCAACGCCGAGTTTCTCGACGAGCTGCGCGGCCTGGTCGCGCCCGCCGAGGCGGTCTTCATGGACGCCAAGATCGAGTCCGAGCTGGTGGACCTGCCCGAGGACGAGGCCCGCGAGCTGCTGGAGTCGATCGGGCAGTCCGAGCCCGGCCTGGACCAGCTCGTCCGGGTGGGCTTCCGGACGCTCGGGCTCCAGACGTACCTGACCGCCGGCCCCAAGGAAGCGCGGGCCTGGACCATCCCGGTCGGCGCGACCGCGCCGGAGGCCGCCGGGGTGATCCACAGCGACTTCCAGCGCGGCTTCATCAAGGCCGAGGTGGTCTCCTACCGCGACCTGGTCGAGGCCGGATCGATGGCGGCGGCCAAGGCCGCCGGCAAGGTCCGGATCGAGGGCAAGGAGTACGTCATGCAGGACGGCGACGTGGTGGAGTTCCGCTTCAACGTCTGAATCCGGCCCGTTCCCGCAGGTCAGGAGGTTGATGCCTCGCCCTGGGGCACACCTGGGGCACAACCCCACGCCTCATCGACCGCCCGGCGGGTGCGCTCCTCCGAGTCCGGCATCAGGTGACCGTACGTCGACAGGACCAGCGTCGCGTTCTCGTGCCCCAGCCGTTCGGCCACTGTAATGACCGACTCGCCCTGCATCAGCAGCACCGAGGCGTAATGGTGACGCAGGTCGTGAGTCGTGATGCTCTCCCGAAGGCCCGCCTTCCGCACAGCCGCGCCAAAGATGAGCGTGCCGTAGTAGTCATGCCGGTAGGGGCCGGCGAAGCGGGTCGTGAACAGCGTGCCGTCATCAGCCGGCGGGAACTGTGCCATGTGCGCCCGCAGCGCGTCGGCGACGACCTGGGGCAGCGGCACGATCCGGCGCGAGCGCGGTGTCTTGGGCACCGTCCGGACCTTGGACTGAGGCGCGAACTGCCACTCGATCCGCACCAGGCGCGCGGCGAAGTCGACATCCTGCACCCGAAGCGCGAGCAACCGGCGAGAATTCGCCCTCGCCCTTGGCGGCTGGATGGCACTGCCGGGTGGGGAAGACACTGGGCTGTTGATCGCCGCGTCAGTCGTGACCGACGGCTACTTCATCGCGGAGCCAGGGCTGTTGTACCGAAGCACCCGGACCAGATCACGGCCCAGAGCGACTGGAGCGCGAACGAAGAGTGGCAGCTCCGCATGCAGCTCATCGAGTCACGAGCTACCGCCTTGCAATCATCGTTCCCCGGTACTCGCAACTAACCCGCAAGCCGCTCTGCCGTCACCGCCGGCTCAGCGCAACACGAACACCTGTGTAGGTGGCCGTCGATACTCAACCGGAGCACGCCACTCCCAATGACCAGGCCGGTTATCCCCGTCGGCTTGTGGTCGATCGCAGGGGCATTGCCACGTGTCCACGTCATCGATCTCAGCAGGCGGCCAGAATCGGAACAGCACGTACTCCGCAACGGGCTCAGTGCGATTCGGATGCATCTGCTCGATGGCGAAGCGGTAGGGGCGACCAGCATGCAGCAGCAAGTCCAGGCCGATCGGCGCAGAGGAATTGCCCCGTACGGCGACGGCGCGCACGCGGTAGTCGCGAGGCACGGTGATCGTGCCGAACAGCGTCTCGGGCAGACCGCTATCGCGTGGGTTCGGCTCCAACTCAAGAGCGATGCCGGTTACCGGCCCAGGGCCGAGCCGGTCATGCTCACGGTCACGCTCGATCGCCGCGATAGCGGCGGCCTCCCGGGCCGAGTCCTGCGCTGCCTTTGCCGACACCTCGGCAGCGTCGGCTGAGCGCCGTGCCTCGCTACGTGAGCCACGCGACACCACCCAGGACAGTACCGCCACGACCACGCCGCCCAGGGCAATGAGCACGGTGATGACATTGAGCCAAGTCACCTCATCCACGGTCGCGGACTCTACCTCCGACATGGACTGTCTCGACGGATGCGGCCGACTGCCGACTGCCGACGGTGTCTAGTCCCACCACATGCTTGACAGATCCGTCCCAGCACATGCTTGCCAGATGGCCTAGTGCCGGCCGGCAGAATCTTCGCGGTCAGTCTCCGTTGAACAGGAGCTGTCGGTGGTGGGGACGTCGAGGCGCGATCTCTAGGAGCGATGCGAGCTGAAGTATCGCCTGGCCGGCTGCTCGCACTCTGTCATCCTTGGATCGCTCGATGATCGACTGAAGTTCGGTTGCCAGCCTGGCCGTCTGGCGGCTGTTGAACCAGGTGTCGTCGTAGGGGTCGACTCCGGAGAGCAACGGGTAACGGGACGGCTCCGATGCAGCCAAGGAGCAGAGAGACGCGATGCTCGCGGCGTCCGTAAGTTGCTCTACGACGACACCGCTGTACTCCCGGACCTGCACACTCATTCCCACGGCCTCATCGTGCCGGACCGGGCGATCGCCGGGTGAGCCTGGTCCTCACCGAAAGCGCCCCGATCATGTCAAGCATCTGGTGGAACGCCAGTGTCAAGCATGTCCCGTGACGGGACATGCCGACTGCCGACGGATGAGCTACCCCTGCTTTCATGGAGCTTCTTGATCATGGTCTGATGGCCGTGGGGAGGAAGTTGTCCGTGGCAGCACCGAAGAAGTACCCCGATGAGCTACGTCAGCGCGCTGTGCGTTTGTACCGCGAGTCGGATCCGAAGCCGGTGATCCGGCGCCTGGCCGAGCAGCTTGGTGTGCATCACGAGGCGTTGCGGAACTGGATCCGCCAAGCCGAGGCCGACGCCGACGAGCGTCACGACCGGCCGACCAGCGAGATGGCGGAGGAGAACCGCCGGCTGCGCAGGGAGGTCGCCGAGTTGCGGCGGGCGAACGAGATCCTGAAGGCCGCGAGCGCGTATTTCGCGGCGGAGCTCGACCCGACCCGGCGACGGTCATGAGGTTCATCCACGAACACCGTGACCAGTTCGCGGTCGCGCTCCTGCTACGGGTCCTGAACATCGGCGCCTCGACCTACTACGCGTGGGTGAAGCAGGTCGAGCAGCCCTGCGACCGCGACGTGGTCGACCTGGGTCTGGTCTCCAACATCCACGAGATCTGGGAGACATCGGGGCGCACCTACGGCGCGGACCGGGTCCACCGGCAGCTACGCCGTGACGGCATCCGCGTGGGCCGTAAGCGGGTCGAGCGGTTGATGGCGCAGCAGGGCTGGCAGGGGGCGTTTCTGCGTCGAGGCTGGCGCGGCGGCTCCACGCGCCAGGATCCCCGGCACACGCCGGCGCCGGATCTGGTCAACCGGCAGTTCACCGCCGACGGGCCGAACCGGCTCTGGGTCGCCGACGCCACCCGCATCCCCTGCGGTGAGGGCGTGTTCTGGTTGGCTGCGGTCCGCGATGCGTTCTCCCGCCGGATCGTTGGGTGGAAGACCTCCGACCGCTGCGACACCGACCTGATCCTCGCCGCCCTCGAATACGGCATCTGGTCGCGCGACGTCCGCGACGGCCAGTTGATCCACCACTCAGATCGCGGGTCGAACTACACGTCGTTTCGCTTCGCGGAACGCTTACAGGACAACGGGATCCTGCCCTTGATGGGATCCGTCGGCGACTCCTACGACTGTGAGACTTTGAGGCGCCGTCAGGCGGCCTGACTCTTGCTTACGACTGACCCCGCAGTTCGGGTGTCCTTGCTGTTGATCTGTCGTCTGCCTGGCGGTGCAGCACCAGTGGTGCTGGCCGGGCGGGCAGTGACCTCATAGGAGCCTGATCGCAGCAGGTCCCGTCACAGTCCCGTCCACCCGGCCGGCCAGCGTCACGAACCCCTGTCGCCCTGGTCTGAGCTGGAGCCCGCGATGTCAAGCATGAGCCCCGACCCGCGTCGACGTCGAGTCGTCATCGGCGTCGACACCCACAAGCACGTCCACGTCGCCGTCGCCCTGGACGACATCGGCGGCCGCCTCGACGCCCGCTCATTCCCCGCCGACCGAGGCGGCTATGAACAGCTGCTCGACTGGGCGGCCGGCTTCGAGGCGAAGAGGCTGATCTTCGCGATCGAGGGCACCGGCTCCTACGGCGCCGGACTGACCTCCGCTGTCCGACGACGGGGCCTCGGAGTCATCGAGGTCCTGCGCACCGACCGCCGCGACCGTCGGCTACGCGGCAAGAGCGACACCCTCGACGCCGAGAACGCCGCTCGCTCGGTGCTGGCCGGTAACTCCACCAGCGTCCCGAAGACCAACGACGGCATCGTGGAGATGATCCGCCAGATCAAGGTCGCCAAAGACGTCGCGGTCAAGGCCCGCACCGCCGCGATGATCACCCTCAAGGCAGTGCTGGTCACCGCCAGCCCCGAGCTACGTGAACCTCTGCAGCCCTTGTCGAAGATGGCCCTGATCGAACGGTGCGCCGGCCTGCGCCCCGGTCCGGTCACCACCGTGCTCGCCGCAACGAAACACACCCTGCGCTCGATCGCCCGCCGCTGGCAACAGCTCAACGACGAGATCAAAACCCACGAAGCGATACTCGTCGAGCTCACCGGCCAGCTCGTGCCGCAGTTGGTCGCCGCGTTCGGCGTCGGCGCCGACACCGCCGCCGAGATGCTCATCGTCGCCGGCGACAACATCGACCGGGTCCGCTCAGAACCCGCCTGGGCGAGGCTCTGCGGCGTCGCACCGATCCCCGCCTCCTCCGGCATGACCAACCGGCACAGACTCAACCGCGGCGGTCACCGCCAAGCCAACGCCGCCCTCTACCGCGCCGTCATCGTCCGCATGCAACACCACGAACCCACCCGCGCCTACGTCGCCCGCCGCACCGCAGACGGCAAGACCAAAGCTGAGATCATCCGCTGCCTGAAACGACTCCTCGCCCGCGAGATCTGGGCCCTGCTCCGCCCTCTCCGCACGACCACCATCGCCACTTGACAGCTATAGGAGCGTCAACGCGCTGATGGAGAACTTCTGGTCGACGTTGAAGATCGAACTCGTCTACCGCACCTCATGGCGGACCCGTGACGAGGCCGAGAACGCGATCTTCGCCTACATCGACGGCTGGTACAACACCCGCCGCATCCAGAAGGAACTGGGCTACCTCAGCCCAAACGAGTACGAGACCGCCTGGCACAGCCACCGAACCGAGCCAGCCGAGCCACCTATCGCCACCCCTGCACCAGCCGGCAGCAGGTAACCACCGCTCCATCAAAGCGGGGGGAACTCACCGGCCGGTGGGGCACACAGGGGGCACAAGACAGCGTCAAACGTCGTGAACCGACCACCAACGATGGCAGCCAGATACGCCGTGTGAGCAGGTGCCGACCAGCGTTCACGCTGGCGGTGGGAGTGCGGCTCTAAGTTCCGCTTCAACGTCTGAATCCGGCCCGGCTCCGCAGGTCAGTACGTCGGCCTCTCGCTCTGGGGCACACCGACGGACGAGTCGACGTGTGCTCCGGATCCGTATCGTGGCAGCCATGTCACGCGGTCTGCCTCTTCTCCTGCTGGACGTCGACGGGGTTCTGAACCCGTTCGGGGCCGACCGGTGTCCACCTGGCTACGAGGAGTTCGACTTCTTCCCTGACGAGGAGCCGGTACGACTGTGCCGCGCTCACGTGGCCTGGCTTCGGGAACTGGGTGACCGGTTCGAGATGGCTTGGGCAACCGGGTGGGGTGCCGAGGCGAACCAACTTCTCGCGCCGGTGCTACAGCTTCCACAGCTACCCGTGATCGGCTTTCCTCCGATCCCGTTCGAGCCACGGGAGAAGGTGCCTGCCATCGCCAGCTATGTCGGCTCACGACCTGCGGTGTGGATCGACGATGCGTTGACGCCGGAGGCGCATGCCTGGGCCGAGGGCCGCAAGGCACCGACGCTGTTGGTCGATGTCGATCCGGCAGAGGGGCTGACTCAAGCCGCAGTCCTCCGGGTGCTTCTTTGGGCTGAGGACTTGACAGGCGCGAGCGGAGTTGGTGACAGCAGCCCGCTTCAACGTTGAGTACGGCCCGGTGGTGGAGGCGGGCGCCTACCGGTCGGCCGTTGCGCGAGCGATCCGGGATGCCCCATGGTCGGGCAGGACGACGATGAACTGCCACGGTCCGTGCTCGACCCGGGCAAGCCCGATCGATCCGTTGACGCCAAGTGCCGCGACCATCGCGGGGTCGCCTTCGACGATCTGGTCCAGCCGGGCGTAGTGCCTGGCCAGGCTGGCGGCGGGGCCGTTGATCCATAGCTTGATCCGGGCGCCTCGGCGCAGAGCGGCGAGCAGCTCCTCGCGCATCGGCCCCGCCGCAGTCGCCAGGACCCGGTCGTGCAGGCGTTCCTGTGCGCAAGGCCGGGTCGGGGCGGCGGCGGCCTGCTGCCGGCAGGTCGGGCAGGCCGAGTCGTTTTCGCCGTCGAAGAGGTGCCGATACAACTCGATCTGATCCTCGATGAGGCCGCACAGGGTTTCCTCGCCGTTCCAGGCGTGCTGCACAACGGGTGTGAGCGGGTGGATCGCAGCGCCGAACTCGGCGGGTACCCGTGCGGTGGCGAACGACCAGCCTTCCCGATCAGCAGATGTCACTGCGCGAGGCTACCGACACGTGCTCGACGCAGCGAACGTCTTCACGTCCTGGAGCAAGCGGTCGAGGAAGGTGGCCAGGTCCGGGGCCGCCACGTCGAAGCGCGGGTCCTCCGAGGTGTAGATGCCGTCGAGGACGAGGTCGGGAGGGAGCCGGTAGACGGGCGACCCGTCCGGAGTCGCCAGCGCGTACTGTGTGCCGCCGCCGTCGCTGGCGAACACGACGACGTCGGCGTCGTGGCGGCCACGTACGCGCCAGAGGTCCCGTGCCTCGTGGACGTGGACCATGTGGGAGGCGCTGTGCAGGAAGAACCCGTTGTCGATGTCGGCCAGGTCGACGGCGTCCACCACCGCGTACAGGCCGGCAAGGACAGCGGGGACGGTGGGACGGGCGGCGGCGATCAGCGCGGCTGAGGTCGTCGCGGGCTCACTGACGGCGTTCTCGCCAGGCGGGTACCCGTAGCGGTGCTCGAAGTCGAGCACCGCGGAAGCGACCGCCTTCCGCAGATCCTCCCGCCAGGTCACCAGCCGGCCGGTATCCACGCGCGTCACCTCCGGTTCGCAGCCGCGGGTCGGGTGCGGGTCTCGTTGCATCAGGGCTGGACACTGCCACCATGAACCAGATCTGGCCAGTGCCTCTCGTCGCCGCGCTCGGCGTTGTCGGCACTCTCGGGGCCGCCATCTCGGCTCAGGTCCTGACGACGCGTCGCGAAGACCGGCGATGGGAGCTGGAACGCGAGCGGGGTCAGGAGCGCTGGGAGCGGGAGCGGGACGACCGGGCGGCGCAGTGGCAGCGAGAGGGTTCGGCCAGGCCGGCGATCGGTCCGAGCGGTCGGGCTCCCGTACGCCGGATTCCGGGTCTTTGATCTCTTGGCTGGCACTGCGACGATGCAGGCCGTCGGAGGCGGCCGTGTGTGGACGTCTCGTGTCTCATCGACCGAGGAGCCGATGTGCGTCTGCCCCGTGAGCCCCACCCGGTTGACCGGCCGGGCCTGCTCATCTCCATGATCGTCTGTGGTGGCCTCGGGACCCTTGCGGCGAGCGGATGGAACGGCGACGCAGGGCGGTTCCAGCCGATCGCGGCGGTGCTCGCCGTGGTGCTGTTCGCGTGCTTCCTGATCATGTTCGCGGTGTTCTGGGTCGGCTGGCTGATGCGCGGCCACGAGTTGTGGCGCGAGGCGCGACGTGAGCGCTGACCAGGACCGTTACCGGCATGACCGCCGGTGGCTCGAACACGCGGTGCACGAGCTTCCGGCCGGGGTGCTGTGGGGCACCGACGGCGCTACACCCGCACAGTGCGCCGAGATGCTGGACGGTCTGGACGAGTTCGCTCGCACCTGTGCCCGCCTCGGACTCGACGACCACACCGGGTTCATCGAGGAGTGCCGGTGGCATTTCGACCACTACCCGCACTACCTGAGCCGCCGCCGTCATGTCGCGGACTACGCGACGTACGTCCGCGACCGCCGCGGACCGATCCGGGTCTCGTCGCCGCCGACGCCGGACTGGCTGCGACGTCGCTGACCACCGCCACCCGGGCCGCCGGTAGCCTGCTTCAGCCTTGGTCCCAGCCCGGCGAGGGATCGACCGAGCCGCAGGCTCCCCCTGCGCGCGCTCGTGCCGAGAAACGTGTCCGTCGTGGTCAGGCGCGACGCTCGGCAAGGACCCTGCGGAACAGGGCGGGGTAGCTGGCATGAGCCAGCGGTAGCGCTCCGAGCGCGTCTTCGGTGAACCAGCCGATGGCGTCGTGTTCCTCCGGCGCGAGGTTGGCCGGATACCCCGTCCACGCTTCGACCAGCCAGATCCGCATGGAGAACGTGTCGGCGTGAACCTCGTGCACGGGCGGACCCGACGGCACCGCCACGTCGACGCCCAGTTCCTCTCGGAGCTCACGAGCAAGTGCGACACGGGGCGGTTCCCCGGGCTCGACGTGCCCGCCGGGCAGGTCCCAGACGTCGGGCAGCACACGACGCAGGGGAGAGCGGTGGCACAGGAGTATCCGGTCGCCGTCGCACAGCAACCCGGTGACGATGCGTGCCTTGCCAGAGCCGTCCGACGAGGCCTCCGATGCGAGGCCGGTCCACGTGGACACCGGACGCTACTCCTGCGCGTCCAGGTCGCGCACTGCGAAGCGGAGGTGTTCCCACTCCTCGTCGAAGATGACGTGGAGGCAGTGCAGGACCGGCTTCTCGTGTCCGGGTGACCACGCTGTCGGTCGAGGCTCGGCGAGCAGCTCTGGAGTGACGCCCGTGAGGAATTCCCGCACCATGGCCTGCCGCTCGGCCCGCAGATCGAGCACCTGGGCGAGACTCGGACGCGCCGCGGGGAAGATCGACATGTCGAGTCCGTCCGTCTCGTACTCGGCGTGTGGCTGCCCGAGCGGATGGAAGGGCTGCGGCAGTCGCAGGATCGCCTTGCCGAGCCAGGCGTCGGTGGCGAACGCGAGGTGGCGCAGGGTCTGCGCGAACGACCACTCGCCGTCGATCGAGATGTCGGCGGCGCCGTCGGGCATGGACACGACCCGGTCGACCGCGGCCGCCCAGGCTCGTTCGAGCGCCGCCCACGCCGCGCGCAGGCCGTCGGGATCCTCGGCATGCCTCAGCTCGCGCCCGGGGAACCGCCGGTTGAGTTCGGCCTCGACGAGCGGCACGACGTCGACACCGTTGACCAGCAGCGCGCCGTCGGTGAGCCACGGCGCGTCGATGTCGAGCCCGCGCACGTCGACGCCGCGCATCACCGCGCCGGCCAGCGTCGACCTGGTGAAGCGCGCGCCTTGCAGGTCCCTGTCCACGAACGTCGTGAGGTCACTCTGGTCCACGGCGCACCCCTCCCGTCGGCGATCGCGGCAATGCTAGCGAGCGGGTCCGACAACAGCTGTCGATGCGACCGAACCGGGGAGCTGCGGGTGGCGGCCGACGACCCGCATCGCGCGGATCGTCGGCCGACCATCCGTGCCCGCCGTCAGGCGTTGGCCCGGCGGATGGCCGCCATCCCCCCGAGGGCGGCCACCGCGGCGATCAGGGCGGGCCACCCCACCAGCAGGCTGACCTGGTGCTGGCTGCTCAGCCACTGCCAGATGTCACCGAACCATCCCTGCCAGGTGATCAACGCGACGAGCAGGCCGGTCACCAGGATCAGGGCCGCGCCGGCCCCGAACAGGCCGTTCATGCCGAACCGGACGTACCAGACGGCGACGAAGACGGAGACGAAGTTCAGGAACAGGAACGGCACCGCGTAGACGGCGATCTGCAGCAGCCCGTTGTCGACGTCGACGTACGGGATCCGGAAGAACCGCAGCTGGATCCCGAAGCCGCCGGTGGCGCCCTCGATCAGGTTGAGCAGGTAGAGCAGGACGCCGTAGACGACCGCCTGCACCACGTTGACGAGCACCGTGGCGAGGTAGAAGGTGCGCCGGGTGACGCTCATGCCGAGCGCGAACGGGAACGCCTGGCTGATCGAGGCGGCGGCGACGATCGAGCAGACGATGTAGATACTGGCCAGACCGCCCGTGGTGTTCTTGCCCGGCGAGGCCTCGTCGATCGAGGCGAAGATCAGCAGGTTGACGCCGAGCGAGATGGCCATGATGGCCCATGGCCAGGCCAACTGGCTGACCCAGGCGATGGTGTGCATCCGGGCGACGTCGAGGATACGAGTCATCGCGCGTTCGTCCTTTCCGTCGTCAGGCGCACCACGGCCTGTTGGAGCGACACCGGCGCCAGGTCGATGCCGAGCTTCTCGGCGCGCGTCCGTTCGGCGTCGTCGAACGACCCGCGCAGCGACGCGCGGACTGCGCCGCCGAGTTGCTCACGATGCAGCGCCTGGTGCGCGGCGGCGAACTCGTCCACCGCAGCGGCCGGGCCGGACGCCTCCACCACCTCGCCGCGCAGCTCGTCGCTGGGCGCGTCGAGCAGCAGCTTGCCGCGGTCGAGCAGCAGCACGTGCTCGATCAGGTCGGCCACCTCGTCGATGAGGTGCGTGGAGAGCACGACGGTGCGCGGGTTCTCGGCGTAGTCGGCGAGCAGCCGGTCGTAGAAGAGCTGCCGGGCGACCGCGTCGAGACCGAGGTACGGCTCGTCGAAGAAGGTCAGCGGCGCGCGTGCGGCCAGGCCGATCGTCACGCCCAGCGCGGACAGCATGCCGCGGGACAGTTTGCGTACCTTGCGCTTGCGCGGCAGGTCGAAGTCGTCCACCAGGGACTGCGCGAAGTCCTCGTCCCAGTTGGGGAACAGCCGCTTGGCCAGGCTCAGCACGTGCCGGACCTGGTACGCGGTCGGGTACGTCTGACTCTCCTTGATGAAGACCACCCGCGACAGCACCCGCTCGTTCTCGTACGGCCGCTCACCGAAGAGCATGAGGTCGCCGCTGGTGCCGCTGTTCTGGCCGGTGATCAGCTGCATCAGCGTCGTCTTGCCGGCGCCGTTGCGGCCGAGAAGCCCATAGATCTTGTCGCCCGTCAACGTGAAGGTGACGTCATCGAGAGCGGTCACCTCGCCGAACCGCTTCGTGAGTCCGGCTGCCGCCACGACGCTCATCGCTGTTCCTCCCCTGTGTCGATGAGCTTCTTCAGCTCCTCGGTGCCGATGCCCAACTTGCGTGCCTCCTCGATGAGGGGCCGCACGTACTGGTCGGAGAACTCGCGCCGGCGGCGTTCCCGGAGTGTTTCGACGGCGCCCGTTGCCACGAACATTCCGATCCCCCTGCGCTTGTAGAGAAGCCCGTCATCGACCAGGCGGTTGATCCCCTTGGCGGCGGTCGCCGGGTTGATCCGGTGGAACGCCGCCAGCTCGTTCGTCGACGGCACCTGGGTCTCCTCCGCGTACGTCCCGTCGATGATCGAGTTTTCGATCATCTCCGCGATCTGGACGAAGATCGGCCGGCCGTCATCCATCCTGGTTCTTTGGTTCATTACTCATGTAACTAACCATGGCGCTCGCGGGCCGGGGCGTCAAGTCTTCTTCGGGTACGCGCGGCCGCTCACGGCTCGCACGCCCTGGTACGCCGGCACCTGGTCGGCGGCTGACCGGCCGTCCCGGTGATCAGCGACGGCAGCCGGCTCAGGTGACGCGCGGGCTGCGGCGTTCGAGCAGAGTCACGTCGCGCCAGAGGCCGTGGTGGCGGCCGACCCGTTCCCGGGTGCCGACCACGCGGAAGCCGCACGTCGCGTGCAGCGCCAGGCTCGCGGTGTTCTCCGGGAACACGCCGGACTGGATGGTCCAGATCCCGGCCGCCTCGGTCGAGGCGATCAACGCCTCCAGCAGCGCCCGGCCGACCCCGCGCCCACGCCCGCGCGGATGCACGTAGACGGAGTGCTCGACCACCCCGGCGTAGACGCAGCGGTCGGAGACCGCCGAGCAGGCCACCCAGCCGAGCACGTCGCCGGCCTCGTCGAGCGCCACCCAGCGGTGGCCGGGCAGACGGGTGGCGGTGAACCGCGCCCAGTCCGGCGGTTCGGTCTCGAACGTGGCGTTGCCCTCGGCGATTCCCAGACGGTAGATCTCCAGCACGGCGTCGGCGTGCGAGTCGTCCATGGCGGCGACGGTGACGGTCATCGGTTCCCCCTGTCCGGACCCGGCGGTCGTCAGCGTAGTCGCGCGCCGAGGGGCCGGGACGTGATGCCCGGCCCCTCGACGTGAGCGCTACCGCCGCCGGTAGACGGAGATGTGCGAGTTGCTGTCCGCGTCGAACGGCGACCGGTCCCAGTCGGCGTACCGCTCGGCGAGCCGGAGCCCGGCCCGCTCCGCCAGCTCATCGACCTGCTCCGGCCAGGCGTAGCGCATCGCGAACGGCTTCAGGTGCACGCCGGAGGCGTCGAACGTGACGGTCTGCCGCACGAACGTCTGCGCCGCCCGGTCGTACCGGTGCAGGCGGATGGTGGCCGAGTCCTCGGTCACCTCCCGCACCTGGACCTGCTCGTCCCGGTCGAAGTCCGCCGGGTCGGGCACGAAGGTCTCGATGACGAACGCGCCGCCGGGCGCGAGCACCCGGGCGACGTTGCGGAAGCAGGCCGCCTGGCGTTCCTCGGACACCAGGTTGAACAGCGTGTTGAACACCAGGAAGACCAGACGGTACGGCCCGGTGACCGGGACGTCCGCCATGTCGCCGATGGTCACCGGCAGGTCCGCGCCGCCCGGCTTGGCGCGCAGGTGCGCGACCATCTCCGGGGACGCCTCGACGCCCTCCACGGTCAGACCGCGGGCGGCCAGCGGCAGGGCCACCCGGCCGGTGCCGACTGCCAGTTCGAGCACCGGGCCGCCGTCGGCCAGCGGCGCGAGGAAGTCGACGGCCGGGGCCGGGTCGGGATTGCCGGGGCCGTCGTAGGTGTCGGCCCAGAGCCGGCCGAACAGGCCGGGATCGTCGAAGACGGACATCACACGCCCTCCCGCCGGGCGGAAGGGGCAGGACGCGGCGCGAGGTCAGCGACCTCCGCCGGAATGGGGTACGGAAACACGAAGCCTCGTTTCGGCAAGGGTGACGACGGGTCGGCTGGGCTTCGCAGCGTGTGGCATGGCGGTGCTCCCTCCGGTCGGCTTCGAGGGGTCCAGCAGACCAGCAGCCGTCCGGGGGGACAACCGGATTACGCCCGTAGCGCGTCGTCCACACCGGTCTCCCGGCGGCCGAGGTGCACCGGATCACGCCCGCTGAGCACGTCCACGGCGGCCTTGACGCAGGCGGCGTGCTCCCGGGTGGAGCTGATCCGCCACTGGTCGGCGTACCGGCGGGCGGTGTCGTCGCCGACGCCGACGGCCTCGATGCCGGCGTCCCGGCACAGCGCCACCGCGCGCGGCAGGTGGAACGACTGGGTGACCACTGTGGCCCGCCGGACTCCGAAGACGCGGTGCGCGCGGACGCACGAGTCGTACGTGTCGAAGCCGGCGTGGTCCAGCACCGTCTTCTCCGCCGGGACGCCCCGGTCGACGAGCCAGCGCCGCATCGCGTCCGGCTCGTCGTAGTCCCAGTCCATGTGGTCGCCGGAGAGCAGGAGCACCTGGACCTTGCCGGCGGCGTACAACTGGCGGGCGATCTCCAGCCGGCCGGCCAGGAACGGCGCCGGGGTGCCGTCCGGCTCCACCTTGGTGCCCAGCACCAGCGCCACCGGCGTCTCGGGCACGTCCGCGGCGTCGAACAGGCGACCCTCGGCGGCGCCGCGGACCCAGGTCACGCTGGCGACGGTGGCGGCGCCCAGCAGGACCACGGCGGCCGTGGCGAGCACCAGCAGCCGGCGGACCAGGCGTACGGCCTGCCGATGGTCGCCCCGCCAGGCCCGCCATCGCGCCGTCAGCCCTCGCATGGCGGCGATTGTGCCAGCGCGGGTCAGGAGATGTGGTGCAGGATCACGTTGTGCACGTGGTGGCTCTTCTCCGCGCCCCGGAACTCCACCTCGTAGGTGTGCGTGCCGACGTGCACAGCGATCGACCCGGTGGAGAAGAACGAGCCGCCCCAGGACTTGTTGCTCACCACGCTCACGCTGGTGATCTTCGAGTACGGGATGCTGGTGATCGCGTACCGCTTGCCGACGAAGGAGCGGTCCTGGATGATCACCCGCCGGTCGGTCAGGCCGATGAAGCCGGTGCCGGTGCCCACCGCGTCGTAGACGGCGATGATCTGCTCACCGGGCAGCAGCCCGCTCTGGATCTGCTGGAACTGTTCCTTGCGGTCGTACGTGGGGCCAGACATGTACCCGAGGGTAGGCGGGGCGCGCCAGCGCTCAGGTCTCGGTGACCGCGCGGACCGCGTCCTCGATGCGTGCCGCGAGCAGCACCTCACCCTCGGTGAGCGGCTCGCCGTCGCCGTGGCCCAGCCGGATCTGGGTACGATCGGCCCGGCGGCTGATCTCCGGGCGCAGCCGCAGCGCGTCGGCGACCACCGCGACCCGCTCGGTGAGCGCGGCGTGCTGGGTGTCGTCGAGAACGATCGTGCGGCGGATCTGTTCGCCCTCGCGCGTCCATCCGGACAGCAGGGCCAGTGCGTCGCTGAGGTAGTCGTGCTTCGCACGGCCGCTGAACAGCACGCGCATCACCGCACCTCCCAGGCGTCGTTGCCGGCTTGTGGCCAAATCGTCGCCATCCCGTGTCCCAGTCGACGCCCTCTAGTCTCTCGCCACTCAGATGGTGTGTCCACGCCCACACTTCCGTGTTCTGCTGACCTGACGGTCGACGCAGCTACCCAAACCGCCGATTGATCTGGCACGCTGGTGGCCCGTGCGGACCGAACGGATTAGCGGGAACGGGCAGGCCGACCGGCGGGAGCCGAGGGTGGTCGTCGGAGCCGCGATCATCGAGGGCGGCCGGGTGCTGGCGTGCGAGCGCTCCGCGCCCCCCGAGGTGGCGGGCCGGTGGGAGTTCCCCGGCGGAAAGGTCGAGCCGGGTGAGGCCGAGACCGACGCGCTGGCCCGCGAGTGCGCCGAGGAGCTGGGCGTACGGGTGGTTGTCGGCGCCCGCGTCGGTCGCGACGTACGGATGGCTCATGGCCGGTCCGTGCTGCGCGTCTACGCCGCCCGGCTGCTCCACGGCGACCAGCCGAAGGCCCTGGAACACGCGGACCTGCGCTGGCTCTCCGCCGCCGAGCTGGACAGCGTCGACTGGCTGCCGGCCGACGTGCCGATCGTGGCCGCGCTGCGCCCGCTGCTCGCCGCCGACTGAGCGCGGCGGGCCGAGCCGGACAGCCGGGCCGAAACGGGACGGGGGCCGGCGGCGTGTGCCGCTGGCCCCCGTCGTCGTCGCGCCGCTGCTCAGTGCTTCGGCTCGTCCTGCTGCGGGTGAGCGAAGTTGAGGTGCTCCGGGGGCAGCGGGAACGTCACGTCGTCGCCGAACGGCGACGGCGCGGCGGCCCGGTTGAACGTCAGCTCGGTCAGCGGCAGCTTGCCGTTGGCGTCCACCGCCGGGGCGGTCGGGTGCGGCACCTCGCGGTGCCAGTTGACGCCCTGCTGGGCCTGCCGCTCGGCGGCGCTGTCGTGCGAGCCGCCCGCGTGCGAGTGCACCCCGCCGTGCGAGTGCGTCCCGCCGGAGTGCGCGTGCGCCCCGCCGTGCGCCCCTCCGGACGTGACGGCACCGCTGGAATGCCCGCTGGTCGCGCTGGTCTGAGGCACCTGACCCCTCCGGAAGATCTTGTTACCGAGCCACACAAGGGGATCGTACCTGCGGTCGACGACCCGTTCCTTCATGGGGATGATCCCGTTGTCGGTGATCTTGATGTGCTCGGGGCAGACCTCGGTGCAGCACTTGGTGATGTTGCAGAAGCCGAGTCCCATGTCGGACTGCGCGTACTCCCGGCGGTCGGTACGGGCGTCCAGCGGGTGCATGTCCAGCTCGGCCGCCCGGATGAAGAACCGGGGGCCGGAGAACGCCGGCTTGTTCTCCTCGTGGTCACGGATCACGTGGCAGACGTTCTGGCACAGGAAGCACTCGATGCACTTGCGGAACTCCTGCGAGCGCTCCACGTCGACCTGCTGCATCCGGTAGTCGCCGGGCGCCACGTCGGCCGGCGGCGCGAACGCCGGGGTCTCCCGGGCCTTCTCGTAGTTGAACGAGACGTCGGTGACCAGGTCCCGGATCACCGGGAACGTACGCAGCGGGGTCACCGTGACGGTCTCGGCCTCCTCGAACGTCGACATCCGGGTCATGCAGCCCAGCCGCGGCTTGCCGTTGATCTCCATGGAGCAGGAGCCGCACTTGCCGGCCTTGCAGTTCCACCGGCACGCCAGGTCGGGCGCCTCGGTGGCCTGGAGCCGGTGGATCACGTCGAGGACCACCTCACCCTCGTTGACCTCGACCGTGTAGTCCTTCAGGTCGCCGCCGGTCTCGTCGCCCCGCCAGATGCGGAACTGGCGCTTGTTTCCCATCAGTTGTTCGCCTCCTCGGTGAGGGCGTCGAACTCGGCGAGTTCCTCGTCGGTCAGGTACTTGGCCAGCTCGGCCCGGTCGAACAGCCCGATCAGCTCCGGCCGCATCTTCGGCAGCGGCTTGTGGGTCAGCCGGACCGTCTCCCCGTCCAGCGAGCAGACCAGGTTGACGCCGCGCCACTTCGGGTCCATCGCCGGGTAGTCCTCCCGGGTGTGCCCGCCGCGCGACTCCTGCCGCTCCAGCGCCGCCATCGCGGTGCACTCCGAGACCACGAGCATGTTGCGCAGGTCCAGCGCCAGGTGCCAGCCCGGGTTGTAGCGCCGGCCGCCGACCGCGCTCACCTTCGCCACCCGCTCGCGCAGCTCGGCCAGCCGGCCGAGCGCGTCGGCCAGCTCACCCTCGCGCCGGATGATGCCGACCAGATCGCCCATGACCACCTGGAGGTCCTGCTGGAGCTGGTACGGGTTCTCGCCGGTGTCGCGCTGCAACGGCGCCAGCGCCGTCTCCACAGCGGCCTCCACCGCCGCCACCGACACCGCCGGGCGGCTGGTGAGCTGATCGGTGTACGTGGCCGCGTGCCCGCCCGCGCGCTTGCCGAAGACCAGCAGGTCGGACAGGGAGTTGCCACCGAGCCGGTTGGAGCCGTGCATGCCGCCGGACACCTCGCCGGCGGCGTAGAGCCCGCGCACCGTGCCGAACGCCGCGCCGGAGTCCGGGTCCACCTCGACGCCGCCCATCACGTAGTGACAGGTCGGGCCGACCTCCATCGGCTCCTTGGTGATGTCGACGTCGGCCAGCTCCTTGAACTGGTGGTACATCGACGGGAGGCGGCGGCGGATCTCCTCGGCCGACTTACGGGAGGCGATGTCCAGGTAGACGCCGCCGGCCGGCGTACCCCGGCCTTCCTTGACCTCGCTGTTGATCGCGCGGGCGACCTCGTCACGGGGCAGCAGCTCCGGCGGACGCCGGTTGTTGTCCGGGTCGGTGTACCAGCGGTCCGCCTCCTCCTCGGTCTCCGCGTACTGCTTGCGGAACACGTCGGGGACGTAGTCGAACATGAACCGCTTGCCCTCGGAGTTCTTCAGCACCCCGCCGTCGCCGCGTACCGACTCGGTGACCAGGATGCCCTTCACCGAGGGCGGCCAGACCATGCCGGTCGGGTGGAACTGGAGGAACTCCATGTTGATCAGCGTCGCCCCGGCGCGCAGCGCCAGCGCGTGACCGTCCCCGGTGTACTCCCAGGAGTTCGAGGTGACCTTGTAGGACCGTCCGACGCCGCCGGTGGCGAGCACCACGGCGGGCGCCTCGAACAGGACGAACTCGCCGGACTCGCGGTAGTAGCCGAACGCGCCGGCGACGCGGTCACCGTCGAGCAGCAGTTCGGTGATCGTGGTCTCGGAGAAGACCCGGATCCGCGCGTCGTAGCTGCCGAACTCCTGCTTGTCCTCCTGCTGGAGCGAGACGATCTTCTGCTGGAGCGTCCGGATCAGCTCCAGGCCGGTCCGGTCGCCGACGTGCGCCAGGCGCGGGTACTCGTGGCCACCGAAGTTGCGCTGCGAGATCTTCCCGTCCTTGGTGCGGTCGAACAGCGCGCCGTACGTCTCCAGCTCCCAGATCCGCTGCGGCGCCTCCTTGGCGTGCAACTCGGCCATCCGGAAGTTGTTGAGGAACTTGCCGCCGCGCATGGTGTCCCGGAAGTGCACCTGCCAGTTGTCGCGCGAGTTCACGTTGCCCATCGCGGCGGCGGCGCCGCCCTCGGCCATCACCGTGTGCGCCTTGCCGAACAGCGACTTCGAGATGATCGCGGTCTTCTTGCCGGCCAGCCGGGCCTCGATCGCCGCGCGCAGGCCGGCGCCACCGGCCCCGATCACGACGACGTCGTAGTGGTGTCGTTCGATTCGCGTCTCAGTCATGTCCAGGCTCTCAGTTGATGAACCGCAGGTCGTTGATCCAGCCGGCGGCGACCGCCATCACGTAGAAGTCGGTGAGGGCCAGGGTGCCCAGGGTGATCCAGGCGAGCTGCATGTGCCGGACGTTCAACCAGGACACCCCGGTCCACGCCTTGTAGCGCATCGGGTGCTTGGAGAAGTGCTTGAGCCGCCCGCCGATGATGTGCCGGCAGGAGTGGCAGGAGATCGTGTACGCCCACAGCATCACCACGTTGCCGACCAGGATGATGTTGCCCAGGCCGAAGCCGAAGCCCTCTGGGGAGTGGAAGGCCAGGATCGCGTCCCAGGTGTTGACCAGCGAGATGATCGCGGCGGCGTAGAAGAAGTAGCGGTGCAGGTTCTGCCCGAGCAGCGGGAACCGCGTCTCGCCGCTGTACGACTGGTGCCCGTCCGGTACCGCGCAGGCCGGCGGCGACAGCCAGAACGACCGGTAGTACGCCTTGCGGTAGTAGTAGCAGGTCAGCCGGAACAGCAGCAGGAACGGCAGGGTGAGCGCCGCGTCCGGGATGATCCACCAGCCGGGCAGGAACTGGCCGAAGTGCGAGGAGCCCTCGACGCAGCGGTCGGTGACACAGGGGGAGTAGAACGGTGTCAGGTAGTGGTACTGCTCCACCCAGTACCACTTGTGCATGAAGACCCGGACCGTCGCGTAGATGACCCAGGCGCTGAGCCCGACCACGGTGATCAGCGGAGCGAACCACCATCGGTCGGTCCGCAAGGTCTTCGCCGCGATGGCGGCGCGCGCCCGCCCTCCCCGCGGCTGCGATCTCGGCGTCTTGGCCGACGTAGTTGTCATTCGAGTCATCTCCCTGACGTCACTGTCACGTCTTGCGCACGCACGAGGCCACACCGGCGAACCGGTGCGGCTAAGTGACACACGTTACGCCGATCTTCACGGCCCGGCCGCGCAACGCAGTGTCCCGTGTGTCCCGCAGCTTGGAAAGAGTCACTTCATGATCAATGTGGCGGGTCGGTCGAACGGTGCGCCGACCGGCGCCTCGGTGCGCCCGGCGGCGCGCCGGGATCACCCGGACGCGCCGCCGGTGAAGTGCCAGGAGGACAGCCGCAACGCCGGCGCCTCGTACCAGGACCCGTCGACCCGGCCCGGCAGCCGGACCGGTGCCCGGCCCAGGCCCAGCACCCGCCCCGCCCCCAGCGCCCGCGGGTACGACTCGGTGAACCGGAAGTCGCGCACCGCCCGGGTCGGCACGCCGTCCTCGACCAGCCAGACCCCGTTGCGTGTCAACCCGGTGACCACCAACTGCTTCGGGTCCAGCACCCGCGTGTACCAGAAGTCGCTCACCAGCAGCCCGCGCCGCATCCCGGCCACCAGCGCGGCGGTGTCCGGGTCGCCCACCGCTCCGGTGACGCCCGCGCTCACCGGCCCGGCCGCGACGGTCGCGCCCGCATCGGCGACGCCCGGGTCCGCCAGTAGGCGGATGTTGTGCGGGATCGGCCCGAAGGTCGCGCTACCCGGCATACCGTGGCCGGTGGACCCGGCGCCCGCCGCCGCACCGCCGCGCCTGTCGTACGCCACCGCCCGGGTGGTGCCCGCCTCCACCAGCGGCAGCGCCCGCCGGGGCGTGCCCTCCAGGTCGAACGGCAGCGTGCCGGCGTGCAGCGGGTCGTCCACCAGCGTCACCAGCGGGTCGAACTGGGCGGTGCCCGGCTCGGCGAAGGACTGCCGTTCGGCGTACCGCTTGCCGTTGAAGCCGAACCAGGCGAGGTTCTGCAGCAGGTCGGCGACGGCAGCCGGTTCGAGCACCACCTCGTAGTGCCCCGGCGGCAGCTCGACCGGGTCGGCCGCGGCCCGTGCCTTCGCCGCCGCGTGCGCGCCGAGGGCCGCGCCGTCAAGGTCGGCGAGCCGGTCGGCGCAGAGCCGCGCCACCCCGTCCGCCGCGCCGGCGCGGGCGATGCCGTCCATGGCCGCCTCGGCCGCGCTTCCGGCCGCCGTGTGCCCGGCGGAGTTGGCGAACGCCCCCGACCGGTACGCGGTGCGGCAGTAGCCGGCCGCCTCCAGCCCGTCGACCGCGTCCACGAACGCGCGTACCCGCTCGGCCCGCTCGTCGGGCGAGGCGAACGCGGTGGCCTCGTCGACGGCCGGGCCGGACGGCGTCGCGGTCGGCGCGGTCAGTCCCGGCCAGGCCGGGTCGGGCGGCGCGAGCCGGGCCGCGGCCCGGGTCCGCTCGACGAGCGCGGCCAGCCCGTCGGCGTCGGCCCGGCTACCGCTGCCGGTCGCGGTCCGCCCGTCCACGTGCAACCGCAGGTGTACGGCGACGCCGGTCTCGGCCACGTTCTGGTGGATGAACGAGTTGGCGAACCGGGTCAGCGCCAGGTCGGAGCGGGTCACCAGCACCTCGGCCTCGGCATCCGCCCCGGCGGTACGCCGGACCAGGTCCACCACCCCCGCGGCGATCCCCAACTCGGCGCTCATGCCGGCACTCCGCTTCGCTCCGTGCCGTCATGAGGCACCGTCGCCCTGAGTCTGCTGATTCGCTCGCTGCGCTCGCTCATGCGCGCACCCCCACCCGGACGCCCCGGAACCGGGCCGGCGCGGCCGGATGGCCGGTGTGCCCGACCTGGCCGGGCTGCCCCTTGCCGCAGTTGGGCGTGCCCCAGGCGACGGTCTCCGAGGAGAGCATGTCCATCGAGCGCCAGAAGGCCGGCCCGATACCGGTGTACGTCGGGTTGCGCAGCATCCGCCCCCGACGGCCCTTCTTCACCTCCCAGCCGACCTCGCAGCCGAACTGGAAGTTGAGCCGCTTGTCGTCGATCGACCAGGACCTGTTGATGTCCATCAGCACCCCGTCGTCGGTGGCCGCGATGATCTCGTCCAGCGTGTGCGGGCCGGGCTCCAGGCCCACGTTCGTCATCCGCACCATCGGCAGACGCGCCCAGCCGTCGGCCCGTACGCTGCCGCCGTAGTCCAGGCCGGCGA
Organism: Micromonospora echinospora; assembly: GCF_014203425.1. Lineage (NCBI taxonomy): Bacteria > Bacillati > Actinomycetota > Actinomycetes > Micromonosporales > Micromonosporaceae > Micromonospora > Micromonospora echinospora. Next base: position 6,674,414 of record NZ_JACHJC010000001.1, on the reverse strand, counting down.
CGGCGGCCGAGTCCCGGCCGGCGAGCACCCCGACCCACCGCCCCTCGCGGACCGCGTCCCGGGCGACCGCCGGGGAGCCCTCGTCGTCGTAGCCGAAGCTGCCCAGCGCGCCGGGGATGGTCGGGTCGATGGTCACGTTCATCAGCTCCGAGCCGTAGCGCAGCGACCCGAGCCGGGCGAGGTCGAGCCAGGAGGTGCCGGCGAACGCCGCCTCCCAGCCGAGGATGCGGTCCAGCTCGATGGCGTGCCCGACCGACTCGTGGATCTGCAGGGCGAGCTGCTCGCCGCCGAGGATCAGGTCGGTCTCGCCGGCCGGGCACTGCGGGGCGGTGAGCAGCTCGCGGGACTCCTCGGCGATCCGGGCGGCGTGCGCGGCCAGGTCGAGTGAGGTGACCAGCTCCCAGCCGGTGGTGCCGTACTGCCCCCGGTAGCTCGGGTAGGACCGGCGCTGCGTCTCGCCGTCGCCGATCGACGTGGCGGAGATGCCGCCGCCGCACTCCCGGATGTGCTGGTCGATCCGATGGCCCTCGCTGGAGACGAACCACTTCGTGGTGTCCCAGATCTGGTAGAGCCCCTCGGCCAGGTCGGCGCCGTGCTCACGCATCGTGGCCGTGGCGCGGACCAGCAGGTCACCCTTGTCCGACAGCGGCACTCCGAGCGGGTCGACGGCGCACTCCGAGGCCCAGCTCGCCACCGCCGCCTCGGCCGGCACCAGGTCGATCGGCGGGCCGGGAACCCGCGCGCTCGCGGTGGCGATCGCCGCGGCGCGCCGGCCGGCGTCGCGGGCCGCCGCGTCGGACAGATCGGGTACGGCGTGGAAGCCCCACCCCGATCCGACGAGCGCGCGTACGCCCAGCCCGATGCTCTCGTCCTGGCTCAGCTCCTCGATGTCGCCGTTGCGGGCCGACATCGACTCGTAGCGGCGGTGCATGACCCGGGCGTCGGCGTACCGGGCGCCCGCGTCGAGAGCGGCCTGGACGGCGGCGGTCGCCGCGTCGAACTCGCTCATGCCGGCGCTCCGCTGCGCTGCGTGCCGGCATGAGGCACCTTCGCGCTGCCCCGATGATTCGCTCGCTGACGCTCGCTCATGCGCCCGACCCTAGGCGAGCGGGCCGACATCCGTCAGGGGACGAGATCCTCCGGCCGGATCGTGGCCCGGACGGGCTCGGTCAGCTCCAGCACGGAACCGGGCTTGGTCACCGACACCTCCCGGTAGTGCCGACCCTGCCGCCGGTGGAGGTGCAGCGTGCCGGTCTCCTGCTCCACCAGCAGGTACCACTCGATGCCCGCGGCGGCGTAGTAGTTCCAGGCCGGCCGTCGTGGCCGAACACCGCCGCGGTCATGGTCGCCTCCACCTCGTGCCGACGGGAATCGTCCCTTCGTCGCCGGGACCATCGTCGCACCACGGGTGCGGCGGCGAGGCGACGACGGGCAGTCGCGGGCGTGGATGTCCCAGGTGACGGGCGTGCGAGACGGAAACCCAGTCGTTACGCTCAGGCCGCTGACAGACCGCTCGATGTAGCTTATTTTCGCCTCCTGGGTTTTCCTGTAGGTTCTCTTCATCACCGAAGGGGAGGCGGTCAATGGGCAGGTCGGAGGCGGTGCCGTCCGGGGAGCCGGACCGTCCGGAGGTGCCGGAGCAGCGATCCGGCGACGGGCCCTATCTCCAGGTCAGAGACCTGCGGGTGCGGTTCGACACCGAGGACGGCGTGGTCAAGGCCGTGGACGGCGTGTCGTTCGCTGTCGAGCGGGGCCGCACGCTCGGGATCGTGGGCGAGTCCGGGTCGGGCAAGAGCGTCACGTCGCTGGCGATCCTGGGTCTGCACAACGCGAAGCGCACGACCATCTCGGGGGAGATCTCCGTCGGTGGGCGTCAGCTCGTCGGGCTGTCCGAGGAGGAGATCCGTCGGCTGCGGGGCCGGGACATGGCGATGATCTTCCAGGACCCGTTGTCGGCGTTGCACCCCTACTACACGGTGGGGAAGCAGATCGCCGAGGCGTACCGGGTGCACCACCCGAGGGCCGGCAGGCGCGAGGCGCGGACGCGGGCGGTGGACATGCTGGACCGGGTCGGCATTCCGCAGCCGGCCAAGCGGTTCGACCAGTATCCGCATGAGTTCTCGGGTGGGATGCGGCAGCGCGCGATGATCGCGATGGCGCTCGTCAACGACCCGGATCTGTTGATCGCCGACGAGCCGACGACGGCGTTGGACGTGACGGTGCAGGCGCAGATCCTGGACCTGCTCAGCGACCTGCAGGAGGAGTTCCGCTCGGCGATCATCCTGATCACCCATGACCTGGGTGTGGTGTCGCAGGTGGCTGATGACGTGCTGGTGATGTACGGCGGGCGGGCGGTGGAGCACGGCAGTGTGGAGCGGGTGTTGCGGGCGCCGCAGCATCCGTACACCTGGGGGTTGTTGTCGAGCGTGCCGTCGTTGCACGCCGACGCCGACGCCGACGCCGACGCGGATCTGGTGCCGATCCCCGGCAACCCACCCAGTCTGATCAACCTGCCGTCGGGGTGCGCGTTCCACCCGCGCTGCCGGTACGCCGACGTCAACGGCGACCGCTCCCGCACCGACGTGCCCGAGCTGGGGCCGGCCGGAGCACCCGGTCACCTGGTGGCCTGCCACCTGTCGGCGGCCGACCGGGAGCGGATCTACCGCGACGAGGTCGCACAGGTGGGGGTGGCCCGATGAGCGCCGAAACCGAGCCGCTGCTGCGGGTGCGGGGGCTGACGAAGCACTTCCCGGTGCGGCAGGGCCTGCGCGCCCGGGGTGCGGTGCGGGCGGTGGACGGCCTGGACTTCGACGTGCGTCCGGGCGAGACGCTGGGCCTGGTGGGGGAGTCGGGGTGTGGGAAGACCACGACCGGGCGGATGCTGGTGCGCCTGCTGGAGCCCACCGCCGGGTCGATCGAGTTCGCGGGGCGGGACATCACCCACGGTGGGCGGCGTGAGTTGCGCGCGTTGCGGCAGGACCTGCAGATCATCTTCCAGGACCCGTACGCGTCGTTGAACCCGCGGCACACGGTCGGGCGGATCGTGGCCATGCCGTTGCAGGTCAACGGGATCACCCCGCCCGGCGGGGTCAAGAAGCGGGTCCAGGAACTGCTCGAACTCGTCGGCCTGAATCCGGAGCACTACAACAGGTACCCGCACGAGTTCTCCGGCGGGCAGCGCCAACGCATCGGCATCGCCCGCGCGCTCGCGCTCAAACCCAAGCTCATCGTGGCCGACGAGCCGGTCTCGGCGCTGGACGTGTCGATCCAGGCGCAGGTCATCAACCTGCTGCGCGACCTGCAACGCGACCTCGACCTGGCGTTCGTGTTCATCGCCCACGACCTGGCCGTCATCCGCCACTTCTGCCACCGCGTCGCCGTCATGTACCTCGGCAAGATCGTCGAGATCGGCGACCGGAACGATATCTACACCCGGCCGCAGCACCCGTACACCCGGGCGCTGCTCTCCGCGATCCCCGACGTCACAGCGCTCGGCCCCGCCGGCCGCATCCGTCTGACCGGTGACGTCCCCACCCCGCTGAACCCGCCGTCGGGCTGCCGCTTCCGTACCCGCTGCTGGAAGGCCACCGACCACTGCGCCGCCGAGGAGCCGGCGCTGGTCACCCGGGACGGCGGCGGGCAGCTCACCGCCTGCCACTACCCGGAGAGCGGACCGGTCGGCGTGCCGACCGGCGAACCCGTGGAGGTGTCGAAATGAGCCTGTCGCCGGTCGAGGGCGTGGCGCTCGCCGAGATCGAGTCCCCCGGGCAGGAGCCGGACGAGAAGAAGCGGCTGGTCGGCCGCTCACCCGGCCAGCTCGTCTGGGCCCGCCTGCGGCGCGACCGCACCGCCATGGTCAGCGGCATCGTGCTGGCCCTGTTCATCCTGGTGGCGGTTGCCGCGCCGCTGATCCAGCGGCTCTACGGCGTGTCGCCGAACCAGCAGTTCGGTGAGCTGCTGGACGCCACCGGCATGCCGCTGGGCTACGTGGGCGGCGTCAGCGGCGACCACTGGTTCGGGCTGGAACCGGGCCTGGGCCGGGACATCTTCATCCGGATGATCTACGGCATCCGGACGTCGCTGCTGATCGCGCTCGGCGCCGCGCTCGTCACCACGACGATCGGCGTGGTGCTCGGGATCGTCGCCGGCTTCCTGGGCGGCGTGGTCGACTCGGTGATCAGCTGGATCACCGACGTCGCACTGGCGTTGCCGTTCCTCATCTTCGCGCTGGCAGTGGTGCCGACGTTCTCGCTGCGCTTCTACGGCCCCCGGGACGCGGTGCCGACGTGGTTCGCGGTGACCACGCTGATCGTGGTCTTCGCCGCGTTCGGCTGGACCGGAACGGCCCGCCTCGTCCGGGGCCAGGTGGTCTCGCTGCGCGAGCGGGAGTTCGTGGAGGCGGCGCGGGCCAGCGGCGCCGGGCTCGGGCACATGCTGTTCCGGCAGTTGCTGCCGAACATCTGGGCCCCGATCCTGGTGGCGTTCTCGCTCGCCGTGCCGTCGTACGTCACGGGCGAGGCGGCGCTGTCCTTCCTCGGTGTCGGCCTGCCCGAGTCGGTGCCGAGCTTCGGCCGGATGATCTACCGGAGCATCGACTACCTGCAGACCGACCCGGCGTACGTCTTCTTCCCCGGCATCACCATCTTCGCGCTCGTGCTGGCGTTCAACCTCTTCGGCGACGCGCTGCGCGACGCGCTCGACCCGAAGTCGTCACGGTAGGGGGTTCGACGCCATGGTGCGGTTTCTGCTGAAGCGGCTGCTGCTCGCCGTCTCGGTGCTGCTGGCGGTGAGCATCGTCAGCTTCCTCATGTTCTTCGCGCTGCCCCGCGACCCGGTGACCGGCATGTGCCCGAAGAACTGCAACGCCGAGCGGCTGGAACGGGTGCGTACGGAACTGGGGCTCAACGACCCGAAGCCGACGCAGTACGTCAACTACATGAAGGGCATCTTCGTCGGCCGTGACCTGGGCAGCGCGCAGGGCGGCAAGTGCGAGGCGCCCTGCCTCGGCTACTCCTACGTCAACAGCGAGTCGGTGACCGACACGTTCGCCCGGGTGCTGCCGGTGACGCTGAACATCGTGCTCCCGGCGGCGGTGCTCTGGCTGGCGCTCGGGGTGGGACTCGGGATGATCTCGGCACTACGGCGGGGCTCGCTGCTCGACCGCATCTCGATCGGGTTGACGCTGACGTTCGCCTCGCTGCAGCTCTACTTCGTCGGCGCCGTGCTGCTGCTGGTCTTCGTGTACTCGCTGAAGATCCTGCCGACACCCCGCTACGTGCCGTTCCTGGAGAATCCGATCGAATGGGCGCGCGGCCTGGTGCTGGCGTGGGTGACGCTCGCGCTGCTCTTCTCCGCGATCTACGCCCGGCTGTCGCGGGCGCAGATGCTGGAGACGCTCTCCGAGGATTTCGTGCGGACCGCGCGGGCCAAGGGCGTGGCGAAACGCAATGTGTACGGACGGCACGCGCTGCGCGCGGCGATCACGCCGATCGTGACGATCGCCGGAATCGACGTCGGCGCGGCGCTGGGCGGCACTGTCATCACCGAGACGACGTTCGGCATCCAGGGGCTCGGGCGTACGGCGGTGGAGGCGGTGCGCCAGGGCGACCTGCCGACCATCATGGCCACCGTCCTGGTGTCGGCGCTGTTCGTGGTGGTGGCGAACATCGTTGTCGATCTGCTCTACGCGTTCATCGACCCGCGGGTGCGTCTGGGCTGATCCGGGCGTCGCCGGTGGTCGATCGTTGTGGCCCCGTTACCTGCTCGAAATTTACCGCGAGTGAAAGCTAAGCGAAGCTTTCCTTCATCGGACCCGAGGAGTTGAGTATGCGAGCAAGACTCGCCACCGCCGTGGGCGGCGCGATGGCACTGGTGGTCGCCCTCAGTGCGTGCAGCAAGAACACCGGCGACAACGGCGACACCGCGGACACGAACAAGCCCCGCAGCGGCGCCATCGCGACCGACCCGAAGGACTCGCTCGGCCCCGCGGCCGACGTGCCCGGCGCGGCCAAGGGCGGAACCTTCTACATCCTGCGCGAGAGCAAGATCTCCCACCTGGACCCGCAGCGGGTCTACTCGTTCGCCGGCCTGATGGGCAGCCAGCTCTACGCCCGGTTCCTCACCACCTTCAAGGACGACGGCAAGGGCAACGTCACGCTGGTCGGCGACCTGGCCGAGACGCCCGGCAAGAACGTGAACAACGACTGCAAGGTCTGGGAGTTCACGATCAAGGAGGGCGTCAAGTTCGAGGACGGCCGTCCGATCACCTCCAAGGAGATCGCGTACGGCATCGCCCGCTCGTTCGACCCGGACCTGACCGGCGGCCCCACCTACCTGCAGGAGTGGCTGGCCGACAGCCCGCAGTACGACACCAAGTGGGACTTCAAGAAGAACAAGACCTCGCTGCCGCCCGGCCTGACCACGCCGGACCCGCGCACGCTGCGCTTCGAGTTCAACAAGCCCCGCTGCGACCTGCCGTTCGCGGTGTCGCTGCCGGCCACCGCGCCGCTGCCGCCGGACAAGGACACCGGCGTCAACCTGGACAACATGCCGTTCTCGTCCGGGCCGTACCGGTTCACCAAGATCCAGCCCGGCGTGGAGATGGTGCTGGAGCGCAACACGAACTGGGACCCGGCCACCGACCCGGTGCGGCACGCGTACCCGGACAAGTTCGTCTGGGCGCTCGGCTCGGACAACACCACCCAGACCAACCGGGTCCTCGCCGGCACCGGCAACGACGCGGCGGCGGTCGCCACCGGCGGCGTACCGCCCGAGCTGATCGCGAAGGTGACCGGCGACCCGGCGCTCAAGGCGCGGATGATCGTCGCGGCGACGCCCAACGCGTACCGGCTGAGCATCAACACCACCCGGGTCACCGACCTGACCGTGCGGCAGGCGATCAACTACGCGATCGACCGCAGCAGCATCACCAAGAACCTCGGCGGACCGTACGGCGCGGTGCCGCTGACCACGCTGCTTCCCCCGACCACGCTCGGGTACAAGAACTTCGACGCGTACCCGGCCGGTGAGAGCGGCGACCCGGCGAAGGCGAAGGAGACGCTGGGCGGCAAGTCGGTGAACCTGGTGCTGGGCACCTCGGACGACACCGCCTCGCAGGAGACCGCCACCCAGGTCAAGAACGCGCTGGAGAAGGCCGGCTTCACGGTGACCGTCAAGCCGATCCCCGAGGACGGCTACCTCGACTTCGTGAAGAAGAAGAGCAACCCGTGGGACCTGTGGGTCGACTCGTGGGCGGCCGACTGGCCCAGCGGCGCCTCGATCCTGCCGGTGCTCTTCGACGGCCGCAGCCTCAAGGCCGAGGGCAACAGCAACACGTCCCAGCTCAACAACGAGGCGATCAACGCCGAGTTCGACCGGGTGCTGGCGCTGGACCCGGCCAAGCAGGCCGAGGAGTGGAGCAAGCTGGACGAGAAGCTGATGAAGGAGTCCGCGCCGGCGGTGCCGCTCTACAACGAGGTGGTCTCCGTGGCGCACGGCGAGAAGGCCGGTGGCATCTTCATCGGCAGCATCTTCGGCTGGCCCAGCTTCGTGAACGCGTACGTCAAGCAGTAGCCCGCAGCTGAGCTGTAAGGAAGGGCCCCTTCTTAACGCCAGGCGTTAAGAAGGGGCCCTTCCTTACAAGTAGCGGCGTAGGAAGTCCAGCTCCAGCCGGAGCAGGCGCTCGGACACCCCGCCCGCGGCCAGGTGGCTCGCCCCGGTCAGCGGCAGCACCGCGTGCGGGCGGCCGGTGGACAGCAGCGCCGCCGACAGCCGCAGCGTGTGCGCGGCCAGCACGTTGTCGTCGGCCAGGCCGTGCACCAGCAGCATCGGCCGGGCCTGCGCCGGGTCGCCGAGCGGCTCGGCGGCCAGCTCGACCAGCGAGTGGTGGGCGTAGACGTCCATGCCGTCGTCGGGCATGCCCAGGTAGCGCTCGCTGTACGCGGTGTCGTACAGCGCCCAGTCGGTGACCGGCGCGCCGACGATCGCGCACTTGAACAACTCCGGATGGCGCAGCACCGCCAGCCCGGCCAGCCAGCCGCCGAACGACCAGCCGCGCACCGCCACCCGTTCCAGGTCCAGGTCGGGGTGCTTGTCGGCGAGCGCGGTGAGCGCGTCCACCTGGTCGGTGAGGATCACGTCGGCGACCCGGCGGTGGATCGCCTTCTCGAACGAGGGCGCGATGCCGGGGGTGCCCCGGTTGTCGATGGTGACCACCGCGAAGCCCTGCTCGGCCCACCACTGCCGTTCCAGCCAGACGCTGCGGGCCGCGACGACCTCCTGGTGGCCGGGGCCGCCGTAGACGTCCAGCAGCACCGGAAGCCGGGTGCCCTTGACGTGCTCGGCCGGGTAGAGCACCGCGCTGGGCAGCCGCCGGTCGGTGACCCGGACCATCGTCGGCCGCGGCGCGTACGAGCAGGTGGCGGCCAGCGAGCGCAGCTCACCCACCTCGTGGTCGCCGTGCCACACCCGCCAGCGGACCCCGGGGTGCTCCAGCGACGCGACGCCCACCGCCAGCGTGGAGCCGCCGATCGCGGCCGTGTGCCAGCCGGGGTCGCTGCCCATCCGGCGGGCGTCCATGCCGCCGCCGATCGTGGTCCGCACCCGGTAGAGGTGGCGCTGGCTCGGCTCGCCCTCGCTCGCCTCCACCAGCAGGTCGGCGGTCGCGCTCGGGCCGTTCGGCAGCCGCCCGACCACCCGCCGCACGTACAGCGAGGGCGGGGTGAGCAGTGTGCCGTCGGCGAACAGGCAGCGTGCGTCGTACCCGTCGTGAGCCAGTTCGCCGCCGACCAGCACCCGCCCGTCGGGCAGGTGGGCCGGGGTGCCGGGGATCGGTTCCACCCAGCGCGGGTCGGCCAGCTCCGCGTGCACCTGCGTCTCCCCGGTGCGCGGGTCCACCGCCAGCACCAGGCCGTGCTGCTGTGAGCGGCGCAGCACGGTGATCAGCGGCCCACCGTCGGCCCAGTCCGCCGAGCTCAGGTAGGGGTAGGTCTCCCGGTCCCAGTGCACGTCGACCCAGCCGCCGTCGAGGTCGAGCAGGTGCAGGCTGACCTCCGCGTTCGGGCCACCCGCCACGGGGTACGCCAGCGACGTCGGCGGGCTCGCCGGGTCGGCCGGGTCGTGCAGGTACCAGCGTTCCAGCCGGGAGTCGTCGACCCGGGCGGCCAGCACGCTGCGCCCGTCCGGCGCCCACCAGTAGCCGCGGTAGCGGTGGAACTCCTCGGCGGCGATGTGCTCGGCCAGCCCCCAGGTCACGCCGCTGTCCTCACCGGCGAGCAGGTTGTCCGTACCGTCCGGCTCCACCACCCGCAGCTGGCCCCGGCGTACGCCCTCGGCGGCGTCGGTGACGTAGGCCAGCCGCTCGCCGGTCGGGTCGGGCCGGGGGTCGATCACCGGCCCGCCGGCGGCCACCTCGACCACGTCGCCGTGCACCAGGTCGGCCCGGAACAGTCGTCCGGCCAGCGCGAACGCGGCCACCCGGCCGGCCGCGTCCAGGGCGTACGAGCCGATGCCGCCGGAGCTGAGCCGCAGCCGCTCGCGCAGCGCCCGCTCACCGGGGGCCAGAGGGGCCGGATCGGCGTCCGTGCCAAGCAGCACCGCCGGATCGGCTACTAAGCGTTCCTCGCCGCTGTCGATGTCGAGCAGCCAGAGCGCGTCGGCCGGGTCCTCCGGTCCCGCGGAGCGCAGGAAGACGACCCGGGAGCCGTCGCCGGAGACGGCGACGGCGCGCGGCGCCCCGTGGCTGAACCGACGAGTACGGGCGGCCAGCTCGGGAAAGTCCACGCCTGCAGCGTAGGCGGGCGCCGGAGGTGATGTGGCCGACCTGCGCGGACGCATCACCGTCGAGCGGGCAGGACCGCCGGTTAGAGTGACGGGCGTGACGACGCTGCCCGACCGACGCCTTCTGCTGGTCCACGCGCATCCCGACGACGAGTCGATCGGCACCGGCGCGACGATGGCGCACTACGCCGCCACCGGCGCCCACGTCACGCTCGTCACCTGCACGCTGGGCGAGGAGGGCGAGATCCACGTCCCGGAGCTGGCTCAGCTCTGCGCGTCCGAGGCGGACCAGCTCGGCGGCTACCGGATCGGCGAGCTGGCCGACGCCTGCGCCGCGCTCGGCGTCACCGACCACCGGTTCCTCGGCGGCGCGGGCCGCTACCGCGACTCGGGCATGATGGGCATGGCCACCAACGAGCATCCGCGGGCGTTCTGGCAGGCCGACCTGGACGTCGCCGCCGGCCATCTGCTGGAGGTCATCCGCGAGGTCCGCCCCCAGGTGCTCGTCACGTACGACCCGCACGGCTTCTACGGCCACCCGGACCACATCCAGGCCCACCGGGTGGCGATGCGGGCGGTCGAGCTGGCCGCGGCCGAGGGGATCGCCCCGGCGAAGGTCTACTGGACGGCCATGCCGCGCAGCGTGCTCGACGTAGGGCTGGAGACGTTCACCGAGTCCTCGGACAACCCGTTCGCCGGCATCGAGAGCGCCGACGAGCTGCCGTTCGGCACGCCGGACGCGGAAATCGCGGCCCGGATCGACGGCACCGAGCAGCACGCCGCCAAGGAGGCGGCGATGCGGGCCCACGCCACGCAGATCCCGGCGAACTCCTGGCTCTACTCGATCGCCGGGAACTTCGGCGGCGAGTTCATGGGCGTCGAGTACTTCACGCTCGCGGTGGGCGAGAAGGGGCCGGGCCGCGGCCCGTACGGCTGGGAGGACGACCTCTTCGCCGGAATCGCCCTGGACGCCCCGGACCGGTCCCCGGTCGCGGCGGCCGGTGTCCGGTGACGCTGCCGGCCGTACCCGTGTCGACAGTTGCCGAGCAGCCGCCGGAGGCCGCGCCGCCGAGCCGGGCGGAGCGGACGCTCGACCGCGCGCTGCGGGTGACCGGCGGCGTGCTGACGGTCTGGGCCGGCGTGTTGCTCGCACTGCTCGAACTCATCTTCGCGACCTGGGCCTGGGAGCTGGTGCAGGGCCGCTCCGGCGCGGCGCAGGCGCTGGTCGGGGTGGGCGCGGTGGTCGTCGGCGTACCGGTGGTGGTGGCGGCGACGGTGCTGCTGGGCTCGTTCGCGCACCGCTCGACCGGCGGCCGCTGGGCGGTGGTGCTTGCCGCGCTGCCGTGGTTCCTGGTGATCGTGGCGGGCGGCGTCCGGACCGTCGAGGGTGATCTCGCGCTGGTCGGCGACAACGTGCTCGGCCTGGCGCTGATCGTGGCCGGCGCGGTCACGTTCGCCGTGGTCGGCTTCCGGCACCTGGTGACGCCGCCGCCTGGCCGATGAGGTGCTGACGCCACACAGGCGACGGTGGTAGACATTCCTGCCAGAGGCCCGCGGAGGAAGCGGGCGGTACGGCGGGAGGCGTGCGATGGGTCAGCGGTGGCGTGCGGTCGGCGTGCTGGCGGCCGCGTTGTTCGTGGTGAACGTGGTGGCCCGGCTGGTGACCAGATTCGCGTTCCCGGACGACGACGCCGCGTCCGACCGGGTCTCGCTGGTGATGTTCCTGGTGATCGGGCTGATCCTGGCGGGCGCCGCGTTCCGGTGGGGGGCCGACCGGCCGCTCGGCCGCCTGGCCGGTGACCTGGCCGCCGCGGTGGGGGTGGCGCTGGCGCTCACCGTGTTCGTCGGTCCGCTGGTGGTCGGGGAGAACCCGTTCGGCGGGGGCGCCGGTCTCTTCTTCGCGCAGATCTGGCTCTATCTCGCCGCCACCGCGGCCGGTGTGCTCGTCGGCTACCTGATCCTCACCGCGCTCGGCCGGGACTACCGGTCCCGCCAGCTCAAGCGGTACGCCGAGATGCGGCGTTCCCGGCCGCGCCGGATCGTCCGCCGCTGACCGCCGGCCCGCCGCTCAGGGGGCCGGGGCGACCCGGGTCAGGTAGGTGTGGTGGGTGGTGAACCCGAGCCTGCGATAGAGCTCGACCGCGCCGGTGTTGCTCTGCTCCACCTGCAGGAACGCGCGCGTTGCGCCCTCGGCCGCGCCCCAGCCGGCCAGGGCGCGGACGACCGCGACGGCGAATCCCCGCCGACGCGCCTCGGGCAGCACTTCGAGCAGGCTGACGCCGAGCCAGCGACCCTCGCCGGTCACCGTGCCCCGGCCGACCGCGAGCAGCCGGCCGTCGATCCGCAGCTCCGCGAAGCGGACCCGGTCGACGGCCGTGAGCACGTGTCGCGCGGCGTCCGGCAGGCCACCCTTGCGGCCGGCGGCGATCGCCAGCCAGTCGTCGGCGGGCGCGTCGGCGAGCGTGACCGGCGGCGGCTTGGTGGGGGCGGGGTCCGGCGCGGCCAGGGCGCGCAGCGGGACGGTCTGCACCAGCACCGGTGGCCGGGCCGTCCAGCCGCGCGCGTCCAGCTCGGCGCCGACCGGGGCGGCCAGCGGCAGCGGGGTGTTCACCAGGGCGGTGCCGCCGCGCTCGGCGTACCAGCGCTGCACGGCGTCCAGCGCGGCGGGCAGGGGACGGTCCGGGTCGCCGACCGGCAGTGCGCTGTTCGCCCGGCCGGTCCAGCCGTCGGCCCAGCGCAGCCGCCAGTCGCCGAGCCGTCCGCGTACCGGTGCGGGCCACGCCTCGTCGGCGGCCAGCTCCAGCGCGACCACGGCGGCGGCGGTGGGCCGGCGGGCCGGCGGCACCCGCTTGGCCCGGTGCACCTCGGCGACCGGTACGCGCAGCGGACCGGCGTCGGTGGAGAGGGTGATGTGGGTCTCGCTCAGCTCGACGAGCTCGCCGAGCGCGTCGGAGAACAGCGTGCGGCCCTCACGAATCCCCACAATCCGGCGGACCACGATCCGGTGTCCCACGTCCTGCTGTCGGAGCACGATCGACCCCCTCCCCGGCGAGATACTAGGCTCTTACCGTTGCGGTGATCGCGACGAGTCTGCGGAGGAGAAGACCGGTGACCTACATCATCGCCGAGCCGTGCGTGGATGTGCTCGACAAGGCATGCATCGAGGAGTGCCCGGTCGACTGCATCTACGAGGGCAACCGGATGCTCTACATCCACCCCGACGAGTGCGTCGACTGTGGTGCCTGCGAGCCGGTCTGCCCGGTCGAAGCGATCTTCTACGAGGACGACGTCCCGGAGCAGTGGAAGGACTACACCGGGGCCAACTACGAGTTCTTCGAGGACCTGGGCTCGCCCGGTGGCGCCTCGAAGATCGGCAAGGTGGAGAAGGACGCCACCTTCGTCGCCGCGCAGCCGCCGCGCGGCGAGGGCCACTGAACCGGCCCACGCCGGTCTCGGCGCGGCTGCCCGACTTCACCTGGGACACCCTGGACGCCGCGGCCACCACGGCCGCGGCGCACCCGGGCGGTCTCATCAACCTGTCGATGGGCACGCCGGTCGACCCGGTGCCACAGCTGATCCGGCAGGCGCTGGCCGACGCGTCGAACGCGCCGGGTTACCCGCTGACCGCCGGCACCGCCGTCCTGCGGGACGCGATCAGGGCCTGGGTCGCGCGGGCCTGTGGCGCGGGCGTCGACGGGCTCGGCGTGCTGCCCACGATCGGCTCCAAGGAGCTGGTGGCCTGGCTGCCCACGCTGCTCGGGCTCGGCCCCGGCGACGTGGTCGTGGTGCCGTCGGTGGCCTACCCGACGTACGAGGACGGGGCTCGGCTGGTCGGCGCGACCACCGTACGCACCGACTCGCTGACCGCGCTGGGCCCGGATCCCCGGGTGCGGCTGGTCTGGGTCAACTCGCCGGGTAATCCGACCGGCCGGGTGCTGCCCACCGCCCACCTGCGCAAGGTGGTCGAGTGGGCGCGTGAGCGCGGGGCCGTGGTCGCCAGCGACGAGTGCTACCTGCCGCTGGGCTGGGACGCCGAACCCGTCTCGGTGCTCTCGCCCGAGGTGTGCGGCGGCTCGTACGACGGCGTGCTGGCGGTGCACTCGCTGTCCAAGCGCTCGAACCTGGCCGGGTACCGGGCCGGTTTCGTCGCCGGTGACCCGGCGCTGGTGGCCGAGCTGCTCAAGATCCGCAAGCACGCGGGCCTGATCGTGCCGGCCCCGGTGCAGGCCGCGATGGTGGCCGCGCTCGGCGATCAGGAGCACGCCGACGCCCAGCGGGAGCGCTACCGGGTCCGGCGGGAGAAGCTGTGGGCCGCGTTCACCGGAGCCGGCTTCACGGTCGAGCACTCGGAGGCCGGCCTCTACCTCTGGCTGACCCGGGACGAGGACTGCTGGGACACCGTGGACTGGCTGGCCCGCCGGGGCATCCTGGTCGCGGCCGGGGTCTTCTACGGCCCGGCCGGCGCCCGGCACGTCCGGGTGGCGCTCACCGAGTCCGACGAGCGTGTCGACGCGGTGGCCGGGCGGCTCGCCGAGTTCTGACATGGCGGGCGAGCTGGCACGGGCGGCGGTGCTCGGCACCGGGCTGATCGGCGGTTCGGTGCTGCTCCGGCTGCGCGACGCCGGGCTCGACGTCACCGGCTGGGACCCGGACCCGGCGATCCGCGGTCGGGTACGCGAACGGGGCGTCGTGGTGGCCGACACGGTCGAGGACGCGGCGGCCGGGCGGGACGTGGTGTTCCTCTGCGGCCCGCTGCCCACGTTGCCGGCGACGCTGACCCGGGTCGCCGCCGTCACCGACGACACGTGCGTGCTCACCGACGTGGGCAGCGTCAAGGCCGAGGTGAGCACCGCCGCCACCGTGCAGGGGCTCGGTCACCGGTTCGTGCCGGGCCACCCGATGGCCGGGGCCGACCGGGCCGGACCGGACGCGGCCGACCCGGATCTGCTCGCCGGCGCCGCCTGGGTGCTCTGCCCGGGGCCGACCGGGCTGGACGCCTTCCGACGGCTGGCCGCGCTGCTCGTGGACGTCTTCCACGCCCGGGTGGTGCCGATGTCCGCCCCGGAGCACGACGGAGCGGCGGCGCTCGCCTCGCATGTGCCGCACGTGCTCGCCGGGGCGCTGGCCGGCACCGTGCACCGGTCGGCGCTGCGGGACGCGGTGCTGACGCTCGCCGCCGGAAGCTTCTCCGACGGCACCCGGGTCGCCGGCGGGCCGCCCGAACGGACCGCGAACATGCTGCTCGGGAACCGGGACCGCGTACTCGCCGAGCTGGACGCGCTCGGCGTCTTCCTGGGCGAGCTGACCGAGGCGCTGCGCGCCGGCGACGCCGCCACGCTGGCCGACCGGCTCGCCGAGGGGCGGCAGACCCGGTCCACGCTGCGGGCGCGCGAGTTCACCGCGCACCGGCGGGAGTTCCTGCGCGCCGCCGACCATGTCGGCGAGCTGGCGTACCTGCGGGAGCTGGGCGCCGCGGGCGGCCACCTGACCGAGGTACGCGAGGCGCGCGGCGCGGTCACCTACACGGGGCACCTGCCGGCCACCCCGCCGTTAGGCTGATCGGCATGGCGGACGCACCGGTCGTGGCGGTACGCGGTGAGGCGTACCGGGAGGTGGCGCCCGAGCTGGCGCGGTTCACTGTGACGGCGACGGCCCGGGACCGGGATCGTGAGACCACGCTGACCCGGCTGGCCGAACGGGCCGCCGCGGTGCGGGCGCTGCTCGATGCGGCGGAGCCGGCCGTGGAGCGGCGGGAGACCGGCCAGGTCCACGTCTGGCCGGTGACTAAGCGCTCCGGCGACCGGGTGGTGGCCTACCAGGGCAGCGTGAGCACCACAGTCACGACGAGCGACTTCACCGCGCTCGGCGAGCTGATGCTCCGCCTGGCCGATCAGGAGCAGGTCGAGGTGGCCGGCCCGGTGTGGTCGCTGCGGCCGGACAGCCCGGCCTACCGGGAGGCGCGGCAGGCCGCGATCGCGGACGCGCTGATCCGGGCCCGGGAGTACGCCGAGGCGCTCGGCGCCCGGGTGACAGCGCTGCGGGAGCTGGCCGACACCGGGCTGAGCGCGTCCCCGCCGATGATGGTCAAGGCGGCGTACGCGCGCTCCGGCGAGCAGCCGGAGCTGGAGCTGGACCCGGCGCCGCAGCCGGTGCAGGCGGCGGTCGAGGCGCGGTTCACCATCAGCGAGCCGGTGCTGGACTGATGCCGCCGGCACAGGTGCTCCCGTTCGACGAGCTGGTCGCCCGGGCGCGGACGCTGGCCGGGGCGGGCCCGCGGCAGTTGCTCGGCATCGCGGGCGCGCCGGGGGCGGGCAAGTCGACGCTCGCCCAGCGGGTGGTGGCCGCGCTCGGCCCGGTCGCCCGGCTGGTCCCGATGGACGGCTTCCACCTGGCCGGGACGGCGTTGGAGCGGCTCGGCCGGGCGGGGCGCAAGGGCGCGCCGGACACGTTCGACGTCAACGGCTTCGCCTCGATGCTGCGCCGGTTGCGCCGGCTCGAACCGACGTCGGTGTGGACGCCGGAGTTCCGCCGTGACCTGGAGGAGCCGGTCGCCGGGGCGATCGAGGTCCCGCCCGAGGCGCGCCTGGTGGTCACCGAGGGCAACTACCTGCTGCTGCGGGACGACCCGTGGGAGGAGGTGCGGACGCTCCTGCACGAGGTGTGGTTCCTCGACCTGGACGCGGAGGTGCGGGTGCGCCGGCTCACCGCGCGGCACGAGGCGTACGGGAAGTCGCCGGAGCAGGCCCGCGCCTGGGCGCTGGGCAGCGACGAGGAGAACGCCCGGCTGGTCGCGGCCACGGCGGTGCACGCCGACCTGGTGGTACGCCTGGCCGACCCGGCACCGGAGTGACGCGCGTCAGCCGGCCCGCTGCCGGGGCGAGGGCACGGTGCGGCGCAGCAGCCGGGCCACCACGGCGCGCTCGCGGGTGAACTCCGCCGCCTCCGGGTAGCCGCTGTGGCTGCGGATGGGCGGGTCGGCCACCTCGCCGCCGGTCGGGTGCAGCGCCTCCGGGTCCACCACCGGTACGTCCCGCTGCCCGGCACTGACCTGCCAGCCGAGCGGGTCCGTGTCCCGCCAGAAGTTCGTCCAGGCCACGTGGCCGCCGGGCCAGGTGAGCGCGCCGGCCAGCGTACGTAGCCGCTCCGGTCCGAAGTAGGACGGGAAGACCCGCCCGTAGAGCCGGGTGAGCTGGCAGCCGTAGGAGAAGAACCAGGTGCGCATCCGCCACCGGCGGGGCAGTTGCAGCAGCACTGCGGCGCAGATGACTGTGCCCTGGCTGTGCCCGGAGAGGATGACGCCGTCCATCCGGTCGCTGTGGTGCGGCGGCAGCGCCAGCAGGCCCGCGACCCGGGTCTGGAGTTCCGGTACGGCGCGCTCGGCATAGCTGGGCGGGGCGAGCGGGTGCGCGGCCCGGGGCCAGAACGTGCAAACGTCCCAGATCACGCCGACCGAGCGGCGTACCGAGTCGGTGCGGTAGACCAGCAGCCCGAGCGCCGCCATCACCACCGGCAGCCAGCCGAGGATGGCGTCCCCCCGTTCGGCGGTCCAGTGGATCGCGGTCTGCCAGCCGGACGGGGACAGCGGGCTCGGCCGTTCGCCGGAGAGCGCGGCGGCGCAGCAGAGCGTGACCAGGATCGCGCAGAACGCGGCGTAGCAGCCCATCAGCCGGACCGCGTGCTCGCCGACCAGCCGGTGCAGCGCCCGGTACGTGCTGACGTCGCGGCAGCGTCGCCGGTCGTGCGCGGACAGGCGGGGGTTGGCGGTGAGCCGGGCGTACTCCACCAGGCGCAGGCGGTGCAGCAGGACCGCGACCCGGATCAGCAGCCCGATCAGCGCGAGCAGGCCGACCGCGCAGGCCAGCCCGGCCCAGAAGACGGCGAGCGGCGGAACCACCCGGCTCGGGCCGCTCGGCTCGGCCGACGCGTCCAGCCGGTCGCTGACCCAGTAGAGCAGTCCGGCGCAGTAGGCCACCGCTATCATCCAGCCGAAACCGGCGATGACCGCCGGGGCGCACCCCCGCCAGGCGAGATCGGTGTACGCGCCGAGCGGCTGGGTCGGCACCGCCGGGCGCAGGCGGGGCAGGAGCAGTCCGGCGCCGGCCAGCGCGGCGACCGGGCCGACGAGCATCCAGGTGTGCAGCGCGTCCGGCGCGTCGGGCAGGCCGGGCATTCCTCGTTCGATCCAGGTCGCGCCCAGCGGCAGCAGCAGCGCCCCGCCGGCGGGACCGGCCAGTGCCCGCCGGCCGGAGCGGTTCGCCGCCGCGATGGCCGCCAGCAGCAGCACCTGGTAGGCGACGAGCCAGGCGGTGGCGGTGTCGTACCCGGGCAGTGACCGGTCGGCACGGCAGCCGGCGGCCTCCGGCTGCTCCGCGCACCCGACCGGTGGCCGGTACGTCGACAGCGGTTCGCCGGCCGGGCCTTCGGGCACCAGCAGCAGGACGAACGTGCCGACCAGGCCGAGCGTGGTGAGCGCCGCGACCGCAGCGCTCCACCGGCCGAGCGGGGTCGCGCCCTGGCGCCGGCTCAACCAGGGCCGGGCCACTGCGACCACGGCGATCGCCACCACGGCGGCGAGCAGCGCGACGGTCGGCCAGGCGACAGCGGCCCGCAGGCCGCGCGGCGGATCCATGATCAGGACCGCGGCGACGGGTACGGCGGCGGCGGTGACCGCCCCGGTGCACAGGTGCAGCACCGCGGCTCGGCGTAGTTGCCCTTCCCCGTTCCAGAACGTCGGGTCCTGGAGCGGGTTCTCCGGCGGTTCGCGCGGCTCGGGTCGTTCGGCCGGCTCGCCGTTCTCCGGGACGGGCGCGTGGTGGTGCGGGTCGGCGGGCATCTGTGCCTCGTACTGGTAGGTGCGGAAGGCGACGAGTCCGATCGCGGCCAGCACGAGCAGCGGCAGCAGCAGCCCGAGCGCGAGCGTCCGGGTGCCCTGCCGCCACCAGGGGTCGCCGAGGAACTCCCACGGACCGGGAAGTCGGCCGAGGCAGTCCGCCTCGACGCACTGCCAGCCGATCAGGTCCACGCCGACACCGGTGACGGTCATGGCGAGCGTGCAGGTCAGGCTCAGGCAGAACAGGCGGATGAGCCAGGCGGTGATGCCGGACCGGCTGGCCCAGCGTTCCTGGTCCGGGTCCGGCGGGATGCTCGCGCGGGCGTGCAGCGCGACGTTCGCCAGCGCGAAAGGGAGCATCAGCGTCCAGAGCGCCCGTTCCACGTCCCGCCGGGTCCGCGCGCCGGAGGTCAGCTGCCCCCAGCTGTACGCCTCGACGATGATCGGGTCGTCCCGGCCGGCCGTGGTGGACCGGTAGAAGCCGGTCACCTGACCGCCGGCGACAAGTGCTGGTTGCCCACCGTCACCGTTCGCGCCGGCCCTCAGGCCGAGCAGCTGATCCGGCGGTGTGTTGGAGACTCCGTGCACCCGCAGTTCGAGGACCCGTTCCATAGCGCCTCCCGGTAAACGCTCTACTACTCAGAGTGCATGCCGGTTTCGGGATACGCATCCGCTGGAACGGTGTTTATGCAGCTCAGGATGGTTTGGTCAGGCTCCTGATCGGACGAGCGGGGTTACCCACCGCCACGACATTGGCCGGCAGGTCGCGGGTTACCACCGCGCCGGCGCCCACCACCGTGTTCTCGCCGATGGCCACCCCGGCCAGGACGATCACTCCTCCGCCGAGCCAGGCGTTGTCACCGATGGTGATCGGCTGTGCGGATTCCCACTTGGCTCGGCGTGCCTCCGGTTCGACCGGGTGGGTGGCGGTGAGCAGCTGCACGTTCGGTCCGATCTGGACGTCGGCGCCGATGGTGATGCGGGCGACGTCGAGGAGGACCGCGTTGAAGTTGACGAACGTACGCGGGCCGATGTGCGTCTGGTATCCGTAGTCGCAGTGCAGCGGCGGCCGGACCCAGGCGTCCTCGCCGAGCGAGCCGAGCAGTTCGCGCAGCGCGGCGAGGCGGCCCACCGGGTCGTCGGCGGAGCTGCGGTTGAAGCGTTCGCTGAGCCGGGCCGCGCGCTCCAGGTCGGCGATGATCGCGGGATCGTCGGCGATGTACTGCTCGCCCGCCAGCATCCGGTCCTTCATGGAGGTCATCGCTCGATCGTCCCGGCCCGGTCGGGAGCGTGGTGGCGGTTCCGTCGGATCAGCGACTTCCCGATGCATACGCGGTATGTAATGCTGATACCCGCATCGATGTGTCCTTCATCGATGAAACGTTCGACGAAGGAGGAAGGTTGCTCCGGAATCGCAGAAAACTGGCCGCGCTGGGCATGGCCCTGGCGCTGGCGCTCGGTCTGCCCGTGCCCGCGCAGGCCGCCGCGCCCACCGGCCCGTCCGCGCTCACCGGTCCGTCCGACCGGGCCGGCAGCCGCGCGACCACCGTCACCCTGATCACCGGGGACCGGGTCACCGTCGCCGCCGGAGGCCGCGCCGCGGTACGCCCCGGCGCCGGCCGTACCGGCATCGAGTTCATGGTCCGCCGCGAGCGCGGCCGCCTCACCGTACTGCCGCAGGACGCGCTCCCGCTGGTCCGCTCCGGCAAGCTCGACCGGCGGCTGTTCGACGTCACCGGGCTGATCGAGGCCGGCTACGACGACGCGCGGCGCGACACCGTACCGCTGCTCGTGTCGTACCGGCCGGGGGCGAACCGGCGGACGGCGGCCCCGCTCGCCGGCGTCCGGGTGACCCGCGACCTGCCGGCGATCACCGGCGCGGCGGTCGTCGCGTCCAAGAGCGACACCGGCGCGCTCTGGAACGCGGTCAGCGCCGACCGTTCCGGCGCCCGGCTCGACGCGGCGGGGGGTGTCGAGCGGATCTGGCTCGACGGCCGGCGGCGGGTGACGCTCGACCACAGCGTGCCGCAGATCGGCGCGCCGACCGCCTGGGCCGCCGGCTGGACCGGCAAGGGCGTCCGGGTCGCGGTGCTCGACACCGGCGTCGACCTCACCCACCCGGACCTGGCGGGCAAGGTCGCCGAGTCGCGCAACTTCACCGAGGAGACGAACCCGGACGACATCGTCGGGCACGGCACCCACGTGGCCTCGACCATCGCCGGCAGCGGGGCCGCCTCCGGCGGGAAGTACCGGGGCGTCGCGCCGGACGCCACGCTGCTGTCCGGAAAGGTGTGCGAGATCTACGGCTGCACCGACTCGGCCATCCTGGCCGGCATGCAGTGGGCCGCCGCCGAGCAGCACGCCGCGGTGGTCAACATGAGCCTCAGCGGCGGCGACTCCCCGGAGGTGGACCCGCTGGAGGAGGCGATCGGGACGCTCACCGAGCAGCACGGGACGCTCTTCGTGGTCGCCGCCGGCAACGACGGCGCCGACGGCTCGGTCGGCTCGCCGGGCACCGCCGACGCCGCGCTCGCGGTCGGCGCGGTGGACCGCGACGACGCGCTCGCCGACTTCTCCAGCCGCGGCCCCCGGGTCGGCGACGGAGCGATCAAGCCGGACATCACCGCGCCCGGCGTGGAGATCGTGGCCGCCCGGGCGGCGCACGGCGAGATCGGCGACCCGGTGGGCGACAAGTACGCCTCGCTGTCCGGCACGTCGATGGCCACGCCGCACGTGGCCGGCGCGGTCGCGCTCCTCGCCCAGCAGCACCCCGGCTGGACGCCTGCCCGCTACAAGGCGACGCTGATGGCCTCGGCGAAGCCGCACCCGGAGCAGACCGCGTTCCAGCAGGGCGCCGGCCGGGTCGACCTCGCTCGCGCGATCACCCAGCAGGTGACCAGCGACCCGCCTTCCGTCTCGTTCGGCCTGGCGACCTGGCCGCACACCGACGACCAGCCGATCAGCCGGACGGTCACCTACCGCAACGGCGGAAACGCCCCGCTCACGGTGGACCTGAGCACCGAGTTCACCGGTCCGGGCGGGCGGTCCGCGCCGGCCGGCATGCTCACCCTCAGTGCCTCCCGGCTCACCGTCCCGGCGGGCGGCAGCGCCCAGGTGACAGTGGTCGTGGACACCCGGCTCGGTGGCGCCGACGGCTACTGGACCGGCCGCCTGGTCGCCCGCGCCGGCGACGCGGTGACGGTGACCCCGCTCGCTGTCGACCGCGAGGTGGAGAGCTACGACCTGACGGTGACGCACCGCAACCGCTCCGGCGCCCTGACCGGTGACTACTTCACGAGCCTGCTCGGGCTCGACGACGCCAGCTACCGCGACGTGTACGACGCCGACGGCGAGGCCCGGCTGCGGGTGCCCAAGGGCCGGTACGGCGTGCAGAGCCTGATCTTCCAGGCCGGCGAGCAGGGCTGGTCGGAAGTCACCTTCCTCGCCCAGCCGGAGCTGGTGGTGACCGGGAACCAGCGGCTCACGCTGGACGCGCGGGCGGGGAAGCCGATCCGTACCACGGTGCCGCAGCGCGGCGCGGTGCCGCTGCTGATCGACCTCACCGCGGCCTGGAAGCTCGACGACTTCCAAGCCAGCTTCGGGCTCTGGGCCGACACGTTCGACGGCCTCTACTCGGCCCAGGTCGGCCGCAACGTCTCCGGCAACCTCTTCGTCGGCGCGGTCGCGAGCCAGTGGACCGAGGCGAGGGCGCCCGAGCGCAGCCCGTACTTCTACGGCCTGAACGAGCTGTTCCCGGGCCGGTTCCCGACCGGTTTCGTCCGGCACTACCGGCCCGCCGATCTGGCCACCGTCACGAGCCGGTTCGCCGCCGGCTACACCGGGATGGAGAACGAACGGGCCGTGTACCCGGAGTCCGACTACGACATCGGCGGCTCGGCGATCGTCCTGCCGGTCCAGGTGCCCGGTAAGCGGATCGAGCACCTCTCCACCGCCAAGACCCGCTGGAGCGCCGAGCTGGACTTCGGTGAGCGGGACGAGGACGGCTGGTTGGAGCCGCGGGCGGTGCTGCGGTCCGGGCCCACCCGCTACCGGGCCGGGCACACCTACACCGAGGAGTGGAACAAGGGCCCCTTCGGCCCGTCGTTCCCGCAGCCGCGCTGGCCGGAGCAGAGCATCACCCGTACCGGCGACAACCTCGTGGTCTCGCTGCCGGTGCACAGCGACGCGGCCGGCCACCCGGGCGGCTCGCTCAACGACACCGAGCAGACCCGGCTCTACCGCAACGGCAAGCTGCTCGCCGAGTCGCCCTACCCGGGCTACGGCGAGTTCACAGTGCCGCCGGGCGCGGCCAACTACCGGCTGGAGACCACCGCGACGCGCGGCTTCACCGACCTGAGCACCGAGGTCTCGGCGAGCTGGACGTTCCGCTCCAAGCGGGTGCCGGGCGACGTGCCGGCCCGGCTGCCGGCCATGGCGGTCCGGTTCACCCCGCCGCTCGCGGTGGACAGCTCGGCCCCGGCGGGCCGGACGTTCACCGTGCCGGTGGCGGTGCAGCGCCAGCCCGGCGCGCCGTCCGGCCGGGTCGTCGCGCTGACCGTCGACGTCTCCTACGACGGCGGGAAGACCTGGCGCAAGGCGACCCTCAAGAAGCAGGGCGGGGCGTGGACGGCCACCGTCCGGCACCCGGCCGGCCCGGGGTACGCGTCGCTGCGGGCCACCGCCCGTGACGACGCCGGCAACACCGTGACCCAGCGGATCATCCAGGCGTACCGCCTGCGGTGAGCCGGCCGTCCGGGTCCGCGCGGCGACGCCGTCGCGGACCCGGACGGGGGTGCGGCTCAGTCGTTGGCGTGCAGCGCGGCGTTGAGCGTGATGCCCTGGCCGGTGCGGGGCTTCGCCTCCAGCGCGCCGGTCACCGAGTTGCGCCAGAACAGCAGCCCGTCGACGCCGGACAGCTCGCGGGCCTTGACCACCCGGCCGTCCGGCAGCGTGACCTTGGAGCCGGCGGTGACGTAGCAGCCCGCCTCCACCACGCAGTCGTCACCGAGCGAGATGCCGATGCCGGCGTTCGCGCCGATCAGGCTCCGCTCACCGATGCGCACCTTCTCGGTGCCGCCCCCCGAGAGCGTGCCCATGATCGAGGCCCCCGCCCCGACGTCGGAGCCGTCGCCGACCACCACGCCCTGCACGATGCGGCCCTCGACCATCGAGGTGCCCAGCGTGCCGGCGTTGAAGTTGCAGAAGCCCTCGTGCATCACGGTGGTGCCGGAGGACAGGTACGCGCCGAGCCGGACCCGGTCCGCGTCGGCGATCCGCACCCCCGACGGCACCACGTAGTCGGTCATCCGGGGGAACTTGTCCACCCCGTACACGGACAGGTGGCGGCCGGCGGCCCGCTCGATGACGCGCAGCTCGTCCACCCGCTCCGGCGGGCACGGCCCGGCCGAGGTCCAGGCCACGTTCGCCAGCTTGCCGAAGATGCCGTCGAGGTTCAGCTCGTTGGGCCGCACCAGGCGGTGGGAGAGCAGGTGCAACCGCAGGTACGCGTCGGCGGCGTCCTTGATCGGGTCGTCCAGCGAACCGATCACCGTGGTCACCTCGACGGTGCGCAGGCCGGGCAGCGCACGCGCGCCGATCGCGCCCGGCGGCAGGTCGAGCACGTCGGCCTGGTCCTCGCCGGGCACCAGCGGCAGCTCGCCCAGGCCCAGCTTGCCGGTCGGGTACCAGGTGTCGAGCACCTGGTCCTCGGCGGTGACGGTGGCCAGGCCGATGCCCCAGGCGGATGGTGCGGACGTCACGATGTCACCTTTCGTTCCGGCAACGGCGTCCGCCGCTGCTCGCGGCCGCGGGCCTCGCCGAACGTGTTCCCTGGCCCGCCGAGGTTGACGGTACCGTGCGAGACATGCAGAACCCGTTGACCCCCGAGGTCCTGGCCGATCCGGTGGCGCTGACCCGCGCCCTGGTCGACATCGAGTCGGTCTCCCTCAACGAGAAGGCGATCGCCGACTGCGTCGAGGAGGTGCTGCTCCGTGTGCCGCACCTGGCCACCTATCGGCACCAGAACACCGTCATGGCCCGTACCGACCTGGGCCGGGCACAGCGTGTGGTGCTCGCCGGCCATCTGGACACCGTCCCGCTCAACGGCAACTTCCCCTCGACCATGCGCGGCGACCTGATGTACGGCTGCGGCACCTCCGACATGAAGTCCGGCGTGGCGTTCGCGCTGCACCTGGCGGTCACGCTGCCCGACCCGCGCTACGACGTCACGTACTTCTTCTACGAGGCCGAGGAGATCGAGTCGAAGTACAACGGCCTCACCCTGGTCGCGCAGAGCCACCCGGAGTGGCTGGAGGCCGACTTCGCGGTGCTGCTGGAGCCGACGTACGGGATCGTCGAGGCGGGCTGCCAGGGCACCATGCGGGCGGTGATCACGACGCACGGGGAGCGGGCCCACGCGGCGCGCTCCTGGCACGGGGTGAACGCCATCCACGGCGCGAGCGAGGTGCTGCGGCGGCTGACCACGTACGAGGCGCGCCGGGTGACGATCGAGGGCTGCGACTACCGCGAGGGCCTCAACGCGGTACGGATCACCGGTGGGGTGGCCGGCAACGTCATCCCCGACCGGTGCGAGATCGAGATCAACTACCGGTACGCCCCGGACCGCGACCCGGCGGGCGCCGAGGCGCACCTGCGCGAGGTCTTCGCCGGCTTCGACCTGGCGGTCACCGACGCGGCGGCCGGCGCGCCACCCGGGCTGGACAACCCGGCGGCGCAGGAGTTCCTGGCGGCGGTCGGCGCCGCTCCGATCGGCAAGCTGGGCTGGACGGACGTGGCGCGGTTCGCGGCCATGGGCATCCCGGCGCTGAACTTCGGCCCCGGCGACCCGAACCTGGCGCACCACAAGGACGAGCACGTCGAACTGACCAAGATCCGGGACGGTGCGGCCACCCTGCACCGCTGGCTCGCCCCGGCCTGACGCGCCGCGATCCGGGGCCCGCACCCGCCTGGCGGGCCCCGGATCGTCAGACGCTCGTCGTCAGGGGCGCATCCGCCTCGCCGGTCTCGCCGGTGAGGTCGGTGCGGTGGGTCTCCATCATCCGGGCGCGGCGGCGCTCGGCCACCACGTCGCGGATCCGCCGCTGCATCTGACGGCGGATCCGGATCATCTCGCTGTTACTGATCAACGCTGGCTCCTCCCCCGAAGGCGCGTCGCCCGGGGTATACCGGGTATGTGAATAGTAAGACGTGCGAGCCAGCGATTTAGTTGCCCGTATCCCAGATTTTCTCGGGCTCCCGGGCCAGCGCGTCGCGCCGGATC
This sequence comes from Micromonospora echinospora, assembly GCF_014203425.1. Lineage (NCBI taxonomy): Bacteria > Bacillati > Actinomycetota > Actinomycetes > Micromonosporales > Micromonosporaceae > Micromonospora > Micromonospora echinospora. Next base: position 6,648,528 of record NZ_JACHJC010000001.1, on the reverse strand, counting down.
CGCTCCATTACGGTGACCACATGGGCGAGAGCAGCGGGAAGTCGGCCGGGCAGGGGCAGCGGGAGGATCGGCACCGGGGGGAACGGCACCGCGGTGCGGTGACGCTGCGAAACCGGGCGATTACGACGAGTACTGCCGATCAGCGACTGCTCGACTCCCGGGGACGCAGTGACTGGAAGACCAAGGACGCCTGGCGGGCCCTGCGGATCCTGTCCGAGTTCGTCGAGGGCTTCGACACCCTCGCCGACCTGCCCCCGGCGGTGAGCGTCTTCGGTTCCGCCCGCAGCAAGCCGGACAGCCCGGAGTGCCGGCTGGCCGAGGAACTGGGCGCGGCACTGGCCCGGGCCGGCTACGCGGTGATCACCGGCGGCGGCCCCGGCGTGATGGAGGCGGCCAACCGCGGCGCCGGCGAGGCCGGCGGTCTCTCCGTCGGGCTCGGTATCGAGCTGCCGTTCGAGCAGGGCCTCAACGACTGGGTCGACCTGGCCATCGACTTCCGCTACTTCTTCGTCCGCAAGACCATGTTCGTCAAGTACGCCCAGGCGTTCGTGGTGCTGCCCGGTGGCTTCGGCACCCTGGACGAGCTGTTCGAGGCACTCACCCTGGTGCAGACCGGCAAGGTGACCCGGTTCCCGGTCGTGCTGATGGGCACCGACTACTGGCGCGGACTGCTCGACTGGCTCCGCGCGACGATGGCCGCCGAGGGCAAGATCGGCCCGGCCGACCTCGACCTGATCCGGCTGACCGACGACGTCAACGAGGCGGTCCGGCACATCGTGGAGGCCGAGGCAGTGCTCTCCGCCGAACAGGAGGCGGTCCGCGAGGAGGCGGTCGCCCGGGCCGCCGCCGACCAGCGCGCCGCCGCCGAGGCCGCCCCCGAGGGCCCGGCCGGACGGAGCTGAGCGTGGCGAACGTCTGTGTCTTCTGCGCGTCCTCCCGCACCCTCGACACCCGCTGGCTCACGTTGGCCACCGAGACCGGCGAGGAACTGGCCCGGCGCGGTCACACGCTGGTCAGCGGCGGCGGCTGCGTCGGGATGATGGGCGCCGTGGTGGAGGGCGCGCGGGCGGCCGGCGGCCGCACGATCGGCGTCATCCCGCAGTCCCTGGTCGACCTGGAGGTCGCCGACCTGGCCTCCGACGAACTGCTCGTCACCGACAGCCTGGCCGACCGCAAGACGCTGATGGACGAGAAGTCCGACGCGTTCGTGGCACTGCCCGGCGGCCTGGGCACGCTTGACGAACTGTTCGAGGTGTGGACCACCGCCACCCTGGCCCTGCACGCCAAACCGATGGTGATCGTGGACGTCGACGGCTTCTACCGGCCGCTGCTCGACTGGATCCGTGGGCTCGGCGAGCAGCGTTTCCTCAAGCCGGCCGCGCTGGACCTGCTGATGGTCGCCGACAGCGTGCCCGCCGCGCTGGACCTGATCGACGCCCGCCTGACCTGACGCGCACCCGGTCGGCCCGCGCCTGATCACCGCCACCTCGGGTGCTTGATCGTCACCATCTCGGGGAGGTGGTGGTGTCCAGGTGGGTGTGATGTGGCCACTTCCCCGTGGTGGTGTTGATCTAGGGGTGGGTTGCGGCCACTTCGCCGAGGTGGCGTGGACGCCCGGGGAGCCCGGCGTGGGGCGGAGCCCGGCAGTGGTGCACGCTGCGGACAGGTGAGCTGGTGGCGGGCGGGACGGCAGGCGGTTTCCGGGTGTCGTACCGGCGTGGTGGGATGTCGGTGATGCAGGCGTACCGGTTGGTGCGCCGGCCCGGCGGCGCGGGGGCGGGGGTCACCCACGACGCCGGGGCGGGGCAGGGGGTGGGTCGGCCCGGTGGGCCGGCCGATGCGGAGCCGCGATCCGGGGGGTCGGCGGGCGATGCCGCGCACCCGCAGACCGCCACGCCGCCCGGAAGCGCCTCGCCGCAGAACGAGACCGGAGCATCGCCCCCGTCGCCCGGGAGCGGCACGCCGCAGACCGGGGTCGCAGCATCCCCGCCGTCGAGCGGGAGCGGCACGCCGCGGATCGGGGCCGGGGAAGGCACGAACATTTCGCGCCGGGTCGATCCGGTGCAGGCCGAGGTGGTCGCGCACACCGACGGGCCGATGCTCGTCGTGGGTGGTCCCGGCACCGGCAAGACGTCCACGCTCGTCGAGGCGGTCGCCGCACGGGTGGCCGAGGGCGTCGACCCGGAGCGCATCCTGGTGCTCACCTTCGGCCGGCGGGGCGCCACCGAGCTGCGCCACCGGATCGAGGCGCGTATCGCCGGGGACGGACACCGGGTGATCCGCGAGCCGCTGGTGCGCACGTTCCCGGCGTACGCCTTCGGGTTGCTCCGCCGCGCCGCGGCCGAACGGGGCGAGCCCTCGCCCCGGCTGCTCACCGGCCCGGAGCAGGATCTGATCATCCGTGAGCTGCTCGACGTGGTGGGGGAGGAGCCCGGCGACGACCCGGTCGGCTGGCCGGAGGACCTGCGCCCCGCGCTGCGTACCCGGGCTTTTGCCCAGCAGCTCCGCGACCTGCTGATGCGGGCCGCGGAGCGCGGTGTCGGGCCGGTGGAGCTGGCCCGGCTGGGCGAGAAGCTGGGCCGCGCCGACTGGCCGGCCGCCGCCCGCTTCCTCCGCGAGTACGTCGCCGTGCTCGCGCTGCGTGACGTGAGCAACAGGGGTTCGGTGGCGTACGACCCGGCGGAGCTGGTGCGTGCCGCCACCGGCATGCTGCTCGACGATCCCGAGCTGCTCGCCGCCGAGCGCCGCCGCCTGACCCACGTCTACGTCGACGAGCTGGCCGACACCGACCCGGCGCAGCTCGACCTGCTCGCCGTGGTGGCCGGGGGCGGCCGGTCCCTGGTGGCGTTCGCCGATCCGGACTCGTCCACGTACGCCTTCCGGGGCGCCGATCCGGCCGGGGTCGCCACGTTCCCGCACCGCTTCCGGACCGCCTCCGGCGCGCCCGCGGCCCAGATCACGCTGACCACCTCGTACCGGGCCGGGCCGGAGCTGCTGGCGGCCACCGCCCGGCTGGCCCGTCGGCTGCGCGGCCCGGCGGCGCACCGGCGGCTGCGCCCGCTTCCCGGCGCGCCGGCCGGCGCCGTGGAGGTGCGGACGTTCCGCTCGGCCACGAGCGAGTCGGCGTGGCTGGCGCACGCGCTGCGCGAGGCGCACCTGCTCGACGGCATGCCGTGGTCCCGGATGGCGGTGCTGGTCCGCTCCACCGGCCGGCAACTGCCCTCGCTGCGGCGCGCGCTGCACACGGCCGGCGTGCCGACCGTCGTGCACGGCGAGGACCTTCCGCTGCACCTCCAGCCGGCGGTGGCCCCGCTGCTGCTCCTGCTGCGCTGCGCGCTCGAACCGGACCGGCTGGACGAGGAGGCGGCGGTAGCGCTGCTGCACTCGCCGCTGGGCGGGGCCGACCCGCTGGCCGAGCGGCGGCTGCGTCAGGGCCTGCGGGCGCTGGCGCTGGCCGGCGGCGACCGCCGTCCCTCCGGCGACTTGCTGGTGGAGGCGCTGCGCGATCCGGCCGAGCTGTCCACCATCGAGCGCCGTTGGGCGGCCCCCGCGCAGGCCGTGGCGCACCTGCTGGAGACCGCCCGGCAGGCCGCCGCCGCCCCGGGCGCGACAGTCGAGGACGTGCTCTGGGCGGTGTGGCGGGAGAGCGGGCTGGCCGAGCGTTGGGCCGGGGCGATCACCCGAGGGCGGGCGGCCACCGGCGAGCACGAGACCGCCCAGCGGTGGCGGGCCGAGGCCGCCGACCGTGACCTGGACGCCGTACTCGTGCTCTTCGACGCGGCGGCCCGGTTCACCGACCGGTTGCCCGGCGCGCGTACCGAGGTGTTCCTCGACCACGTCCTCGGGCAGGAGCTGCCCGCCGACACGCTCGCCGCCGCCGCCGACCGGGGCGACGCGGTACGCCTGCTCACCGCGCACGCCGCGAAGGGCCTGGAATGGGACCTGGTCGCGGTGGCCGGGGTGCAGGAGGGCGTCTGGCCGGACCTGCGCCTGCGCGGCAGCCTGCTCGGCTCGGAGCGCCTGGTCGACGTGCTGGCCGGCCGGGCCGACGGCGCCGGTCTGCGCGCCAGCCTGGTCGGGCAGACGTCCGCGCTGCTGGACGAGGAACGGCGGCTGTTCCACGTGGCGATCAGCCGGGCGCGGCGGCGGCTGCTGGTCACCGCTGTCGCGTCCGCGGCGGTCGGCGGGGACGACCACGAGGAGCAGCCGAGCCGCTTCCTGCACGAACTCGCCGCCGCCGACCCGCCCGCCACCGGCGGAACCGGCCCGAACCCGACCGGCCCGGCCGGCCCGGCCACCCGAGGGCAAGCCGCGGACGGGCCGGTGCCGCACGGGGACGAGCATCCGCAGGACGGGCCGCCGACCGCCCTCCCGGTCACCCTGCCGCCGCGCGGGCTCACCCTGTCCGCGCTGGTGGCGGAGTTGCGTACCGCGGTCACCGACCCGGCGGCGCCGGTCACCCGGCGGCACGCGGCGGCGGGTGAGCTGGCGCGGCTGGCCGCCGCCGGGGTGCCCGGCGCGCACCCGGACGACTGGTGGGGGCTGCGTGGCCTCTCCGACGACCGGCCGCTGGTCGACGAGGGCGAGCCGGTGCGGGTCACGCCGTCGGCGATGGAGAGCGCGCTGCGGTGCAGCCTGCGCTGGCTGCTGGAACGGCACGGCGGTAGCCCGCCGGCAAGCGCCGCGCAGGGCGTCGGCAACCTGGTGCACGCCGCCGCGATGCTGGCCGAGGACGCCAGCGTCGACCGGGAGGCGCTGCTGGAGTACGTGGCCGCCCGGTTCGACGCGATCGAGCTGGCCGCCCGGTGGATGGCCGGCCCGGAGCGGCAGCGCGCCGAGGCGATGGTGGACAAGCTGCTGCGCTGGCTGGCCGGCAACCCGCGCCGGCTGCTCGCGATCGAGCACGAGTTCGCGGTCCGCCTCGACGACCCGGCCCGCCCGATCCAGCTGACCGGCCGGGTCGACCGGCTGGAGGTCGACGCCGAGGGGCGGCTCGTGGTGATCGACCTGAAGACCGGCAAGTCGACGGCGGTCACCGAGCGGGAGGTGGCCGAGCATCCGCAGCTCGGCGCGTACCAGGCGGCGGTGGAGGCGGGCGGGTTCGCCGAGTTCGGCGAGGAGCCGGGCGGGGCCGCGCTTGTGCAGCTCGGCACCGGAGCGCGGGACGCGAAGGAGCAGACCCAGGCAGCGGCCGGGGAGGGGCCGGAGGCCGGGTGGGCCACCGCGCTGGTTCGCCGTACCGCCGAGACGATGGCCGCCTCGACGTTCGCCGCCGTGGCCAACTCCAAGTGCCGGGTCTGCCCGGTCCGCACCAGCTGCCCGGTCTCCGGTCAGGGCCGCCAGGTGGTCGAGCCACCCCCGGAGGGTCAGCCGTGAGCGCGAGGAGTGAGCCGGTTCTGCGAGCCGCGCAGTCGCGAACAAGGACCGGACCATGACTGTTCAACCGGCGCTGTTCGGCGCCTCCGCCACGCCCGCGCCGCGTACCGCCGACGCCGGGCCCCGCTACACGCCTGTCGAGCTGGCCCGGCTGCTGCGGCTGCCCGCGCCCACCCGGGAGCAGGCCGCGATCATCGCCGCGCCGGTGGAGCCGCTGCTGGTCGTCGCGGGCGCCGGCTCGGGCAAGACCGAGACGATGGCGGCGCGGGTGATGTGGCTGGTCGCCAACTCCTACGTACGCCCCGAGCACATCCTCGGCCTGACCTTCACCCGCAAGGCGGCCGGTGAGCTGGCCAACCGGGTCCGGACCCGCCTCGACCAGCTCATCCGGCGGCTCGGCCGGCAGGGGCGGGACCCGCACGACGACCCGCTGGCGGGCGAGCCGACGGTGTCCACGTACCACTCGTACGCGGGGCGGATCGTCACCGAGCACGGGTTGCGCGCCGGGTACGAGCCGACCACCCGGCTGCTCACCGAGGCGTCCCGCTGGCAGCTTGTCGACCTGCTGGTACGCAACTACGACGGCGACATGTCCGAGGTGGACCGGATGCCGTCCACGATCACCGACGCCGTGCTGGCGCTCGCCGGTGAGCTGGACGAGCACCTGGTCGACCCGGACGCGCTGGCCGCCTGGACCGGCCGTTTCTTCGCCGAGGTGCAGTCCCGGCCGGGCCGGGTCTACGCCGACGTGCGCAAGGCGCTCCAGCTCCAGCGGACCCGGCTGAAGCTGCTGCCGCTGGTGCGCGCGTACGCCCGGCGCAAGGACGACTTCGAGGCGATGGACTTCGCCGACCAGCTGGCCCGCGCCGCCCGGGTGGCCCGCGACCACCCCGGCGTCGGCGTGATCGAGCGGGACCGGTTCCGGGTGGTGCTGCTCGACGAGTACCAGGACACCAGCCACGCCCAGGTGGTGCTGCTCAACGCGCTCTTCGGCGGCGGCCACCCGGTCACCGCGGTCGGCGACCCGTGCCAGTCCATCTACGGCTGGCGCGGCGCCAGCGCCGGCACGCTCGACCGGTTCCCCGCCGAGTTCGCCCGCGCCGACGGCAGGCCTGCCGACGTGCTCAGCCTGACCACGAGCTGGCGCAACCGGCCGGAGATCCTCGGCGTCGCAAACGCGCTGTCGGTGCCGCTGCGGGCGGCCGGTGCCCGGGTGCCGGAACTGCACGCCGCGCTCAGCGTCCGCGACCCGATCCCGCATCGCACTCCGGGCGGGCAGGCCGCCGGCACCGTGCACTGCGCGCTGCTGGAGACGTACGCCGACGAGGCCGACTGGATCGCGGACAGCGTGCTGGCGGCGTGGCGGGGCGCGGCCGGGATGCCGGGCGCGCTGCCCGAGCACATCCCGGCCGACCGCCGCCCCACCACGGCGGTGCTGGTGCGGGTGCGCAGCCAGATCCCGGCGATCGAGGCGGCGTTGCGTGCCCGCGGGCTGCCTGTCGACGTGGTCGGCCTGGGCGGGCTGCTGGACACCCCGGAGGTACGGGACGTGGTGTGCACGCTGCGCGTGCTCGCCGACCCGACCGACGGCGCGGCGCTGCTGCGGCTGCTCACCGGCGCGCGTTGGCGGATCGGCCCGCGTGACCTGGTCACCCTGCACCGCCGGGCCCGCGCGATCGCCCGCGGCCGCCGGGAGCTGACCGGGGACGAGGGCCCGGAGATCACCGTGGACGCGCTGGACGAGGCGACGCTCGTGGAGGCGCTCGCCGACCTGGGGCCGGCGCAGGCGTACTCGGCTGAGGGCTTTGCGCGGCTGCGCTCGTACGGGATGGAGCTGGCGCTGCTGCGCTACCGCCTGGACCAGTCGCTGCCGGAACTGATCGCGGACATCGAGCGGACCATCGGCCTCGACGTCGAGGTGGCGGTCCGGGCCGGCCGGGACGGCGCGGGCGACGCCGGGCTGGCCCGCGCGCACCTGGACGCGCTCGGTGACGTCGCGGCCCGGTTCAGCGGTGAGACGCCCGGCGCGACGCTCGCCGGTTTCCTCGCCTACCTGGCCGCGGCCGAGGACGAGGAGCGCGGGCTGGCGCCCGGTGAGGTCGAGGTGGTGTCCGGCGCGGTGCAGGTGCTCACCGCGCACGCCGCGAAGGGCCTGGAGTGGGACGTGGTGGCGGTCGCCGGGATGACCCGGGGCGTCTGGCCGGGGCCGGTCCGCAACTCCGACCACTGGCTGGGCGGGCTCGGCGTGCTGCCGTTCCCGTTGCGCGGCGACGCGGACGGGCTGCCCGAGCTGGCCCTGCCGGAGGCCGAGGACCAGCGCGGGGTGGCCCGGGCGCTGACCGAGTTCACCGATGCCTGGCGGGCGCACGACGAGCGGGAGGAGCGCCGGCTGGCGTACGTGGCGGTGACCCGACCTCGCCGCCTGCTGCTCTGCTCGGGCTACTGGTGGGGGGAGGGGACCAAGCGGTTCCGGGGCCCGTCGGTCTTCCTGCGCGAGGTGCACGACGCCTGCCTGGCCGACCCGGACGGCCACGTGGTCGACGCCTGGACGCCCGAGCCGGCCGGTGACGCGGTGAACCCGACCACCGAGACTGTGCTGCGGGCCGAGTGGCCGGCCGACCCGCTCGGGGCCCGCCGTCCCGCGCTCACCGAGGCGGCGGCGCTGGTCCGCCGGTACCTCGCCGACCCGGAGGTGGCCCGGCGCGAGGCGGCGCTGCTCGCCACCACGGGCGCGGCGGAGGACGCCGAGGTGGCGCGCTGGCGGCGCGAGGCCGAGCTGCTGCTCGCCGAGCGGGCGGAGCTGGCCCGGCAGGCCGAGGCTGTCGAGGTGGAGCTGCCCGGCCAGCTCTCGGTGACCCAGCTCGTGGCGTTGCGCCGCGACCCGGAGGCGCTGGCCCGGACGCTGCGCCGCCCGATGCCCACCGAACCGACACCGTACGCCCGGCGCGGCACCGCGTTCCACGCCTGGCTGGAGCAACGCTTCGGCGCCGACCGGCTGCTCGACGTGGATGAGCTGCCCGGCGCGGCGGACGAGGACGCGGCCCCGGACGAGGCGCTGGCCGAGTTGCAGGAGCGCTTCCTGGCCAGCGAGTGGGCCGACCGGGTGCCGGTGGAGGTGGAGGTGCCGTTCGCCACCGTCGTCGCCGGGGTGGTGATCAGGGGCCGGATGGACGCCGTGTTCGCCCGCCCCGGCGGGCGGTACGACGTGGTCGACTGGAAGACCGGGCGGCAGCCCACCGGCCGGGAGGCCGACGCGGCGGCGGTGCAGTTGGCGGTCTACCGGCTGGCCTGGGCGGAACTGGCCGGGGTGCCGGTGGAGCGGGTCGGCGCCGCGTTCCACTACGTCCGGGACTCCGCCACCGTCCGCCCAGCCGACCTGCTCGACGCGGAAGGGCTGGCCGATCTGGTGGCCGCCGTGCCGGAAATCCCGGGAGGTCTCCCGCAGCGCACGAATCCGTGATACGTTGTCCGGGTTGCAGTTTTGGTTTCCAGAGACTCTGTGTGCGCCTGGCGGATTGTGGCCCCAGGCGCTCTTTGTTGTGTCCGGAGTTCTCCGGGCGGGGCGACCAGCAGCGACAAGCACGCCGCGTATTCCACGCGCGGGGTGCTCCTCTCCGGCCCGCAACACGTGCGGGCCGACCGTTCCGTCAAGGAGACGAAACACATGGCAATTGGCACCGTCAAGTGGTTCAACGCTGACAAGGGCTTTGGCTTCATCACCCCGGACGACGGCGGCGCCGACGTCTTCGCCCACTTCTCGGCGATCCAGACCTCCGGCTACCGGAGCCTGGACGAGAACCAGCGGGTCGAGTTCGAGGTGACCCAGGGCCAGAAGGGCCCGCAGGCGGAGAACATCCGCCCGCTCTGATCTTCGGATCAACCGGTACCACCACCGCGCCCTCTCGGGCGCGGTGCACGGGCCGGCCCGCCTCTGCTGGGCCGGCCCGTCCCTTTCGGTTCGTGCTTGTGACCACCGGTGACGCCGGTGACGCGCCGCAGCCCGGCGCCCTTCCTCGACACGTGCCGCCTCGAGGAAGGCTTTCCGCATGACCACGACCCTGCCCACGTTCGCCGCCACCGGCCTGGCTCCGGCGCTCATCTCCGAGCTGGCCGCGCAGGGCATCTCCGCGCCGTTCCCGATCCAGACGGCCACGCTGCCGGACTCCCTGGCCGGCCGGGACGTGCTCGGCCGGGGCCGTACCGGTTCCGGCAAGACTCTCGCGTTCGGGCTGCCGATGCTGCACCGTACGGCCGGTCGCCGGGCGCGCCCGGGCCGCCCGCTCGCGCTGGTGCTCGTACCCACCCGGGAACTGGCCGCGCAGGTCACCGCCGCGCTCACCCCGTACGCGGCCACGCTCGGGCTGCGCTGCGCGACAGTGGTCGGCGGGCTCTCCCTGACCCGGCAGGCGGCCGCGCTGCGGGCCGGCGCCGAGGTACTGGTGGCCACCCCGGGTCGGCTGCACGACCTGATCGACCGCGGGGACGCCCGGCTGGACCAGGTGACCATCACCGTGCTGGACGAGGCCGACCAGATGGCCGACATGGGCTTCCTGCCGCAGGTGACGAAGCTGCTGGAGCAGGTCGCGCCGGGTGGGCAGCGGATGCTCTTCTCGGCCACCCTGGACGGGGGCGTGGACCGGCTGGTCCGCCGCTTCCTGGCCAACCCGGTGACGCACTCCGTCGACCCGGGCACCGCCACCGTCACCGCGATGACCCACCACGTGCTGCACCTTGAGGCGGACGACAAGCAGGCCGCGCTGGCCCACATCGCCGCCCGCGAGGGCCGCACCATCGTCTTCATCGCCACCAAGCACCGCGCCGACCGGGTGGCCCGGCAGTTGCTCGCCAAGGGCGTACGCGCCGCGGCGCTGCACGGCGGCAAGTCGCAGCCGCAGCGCACCCGCATCCTGGAGCAGTTCCGCACCGGCCAGGTCACCGCGCTGGTGGCCACCGACGTGGCGGCCCGGGGCATCCACGTCGACGGGCTGGACCTGGTGGTCAACGCCGACCCGCCCGCCGAGGCCAAGGACTACCTGCACCGGGGTGGCCGGACCGCGCGGGCCGGCGAGTCGGGCACCGTGGTCACACTGGTGCTGCCGGAGCAGCGCCGGGACGTCGCCCGGCTGATGAGCACCGCGGGCATCAACCCCAAGAACACCCGGGTACGCGCCGGCGACAGCGAGCTGAGCCGGCTCACCGGCGCCCGCGAGCCGTCCGGTGTGCCGGTGACCATCATCGCGCCCGCCGCCGCGCACCCCGCCCCGGCGACCCGGCCCCGTCGGCGCCCGCGCCGCCGCTGACTGCGGCCCGTCGTCCGACCGGCCTCCCGTCTGGTCGGCCTCGCGTATGTGCGGGCCGCGCCCGAGCGGCCTCGCGTCCGGTCGGCCTGCGTTGTCCGGGCCCCGCCTGACCGGCTCGCCTCCGATCGGGCCGAGCGTTCGTTCCTGAGTCGGGAATCAGTCGATGTTCGGTCGGCTGCCCGATTGTGCGTCCGCCGCGTGACGGTGATGCTGTCGCGCGGAGAACCGGTCGGGGGGTCGGCCGGACGTGGAGGGAGCGGTCATGGCGGGGGACGTAGGCTCAGGCGGAGCACGGGAAGTGCTGCTGGTGCTCGCGGTGGCGGGCGCCGGCCTGGCGCTCGCCGCGGTGGCCGCGTTCGGGCCGTGGCAGCCGTCCGACGACGGCCCGCGGGACCGTGGTGCCGCCCGCAGCTTCACCCCCGGAATGAGCGCCTCTCACGCCCCGTAGCGGTCGCGGAGGACGATGCCCGAAAACCGATATGACTCTGAGGCATATTCATGCCTCAGAGTCATATCGGTCGAGAGTCATACCTTCTCCGGCCAGGCAGCGGGCGGCCGGGCGGAAATCCGGTGAACCAGAGCCCGGGCGGCCTCGAACCCGCGCGTCAGGGCGCCGTGGCCCGGTCGCTCAGCAGGTCGGCGAGCGTGGTCCGGTCCACGACCAGGGCGATCGCGCCGTCCACCGCCAGCCACACGTCCCGCAGGCCGGTGGCCACGCCGTGGTAGCCGGCCCGGTCGGCGGGAATGCCCCGGACACTGGTGATCGCGCCACCCACCGCGCGCAGCACGTCGCCGACGCTGATCTCGTCCGGCGGACGGGTGAGCGCGTACCCGCCCTCGGTGCCGCGGTGGCTGTGCAGCAGTCCGGCCCGCCGCAGGTCGAGCAGGATCCCCTGGAGGAAGCTGAGCGGGATGTCCTGGCTCTCGGCCAGGCTCGCCGCCTTGACCAGCTCGCCGCCACCGGCCCCCGAGTCACCCGTGGTGTCGGCGACGTCGGCGACGGCGAGCATGGCCCGGAGCGCGTAGTCGGCGCGCGCGGAGATGTACACGGCGTCAGTTGCCGGCCTGGTCCAGCACGCCCCAGCGGCGGCGGATCGCCTTGTCGGCGGCCCCGAACGCGGTGTCCACCAGCAGACCCACCACCAGGATGACGATCATGATGGCCATCAGCCGCGGCGCCTCGCTCAGCTCGCGCGCGTAGGTGAGCTGAGCGCCGATCGAGGTGCGGGTGGCGATGACCACCAGCAGCTCACCGGCCATCAGGCTGCGCCAGGCGAACGCCCAGCCCTGCTTGAGCCCGGCCACGATGGCTGGTAGCGCGGCCGGCGCGATCACGTACCGGTAGAGGTTCAGCCCTCGCGCGCCGAGGTTGCGGCCGGCGCGGACCAGCAGCGGCGGCACGTAGTCCACGCCGTGGATGACGCCGTTGGCGACCGACGGCGCGGCGCCGAGCACCACCACGAAGAAGATCGCCTGCTCACTGAGCTGGAACAGCAGGATGGCCAGCGGGAACCAGGCGATCGACGGCATGGTCTGCAACGCGGTGATCATCGAGCCGAGTGCGGCCCGGAGCACCTTGACCCGGGCCACGCCCAGGCCGAGCAGCAGACCGACCGCCACCGCGGCGGCGAAGCCGACCGCCGCCCGCCGGGCCGTGGTGGCCAGGCCCTCCCAGAGCGCCGAGCTGAGCAGGTACTCCCCGAGGTCGCCGAAGACCACGGCCGGGCCGGGCAGCGCCCACGGCTCCTTCCACCCGGACCAGACCACCGCCTGCCAGATCGCCACCGCGAGCGCGAGCGCGGCGAGCTTGGGCCAGGTGGCCGACCACAGGCGGCGTACCCGGGACGGGCCCTTCTCCCGGCCGGCGATCTCCAGCGCGTCGAGCCCGGAGATCTCCGCGTCGGCCCGCGCCGCCGCGGACAGGGTGTCACTGGCCATGCCGGCCCACCTCCTTGCGCAGCCGGTCGGTGACCTCGGCGGCGATGGCCGAGACCTCCGGCGAGTCGATCCGCCGGGGGCGCGGCACGGCGACCTCGGTGGAGTAGATGATCCGGCCGGGCCGGCTGGAGAGCAGCACGATGCGATCGGCGAGCCGGGCCGCCTCGCGAACGTTGTGCGTGACGAACAGGACGGTGAGCTTGCGCTCGGTCCAGATCCGCTCCAGCTCGTCGTGCAGGATGTCGCGGGTCATCGCGTCCAGCGCGCCGAACGGCTCGTCCATCAGCAGCACCGGCGTCTCCAGCGCGAGCGTGCGGGCCAGCGCGACGCGCTGCCGCATGCCGCCGGAGAGCTGGTGCGGACGCTTGCGGCCGAACTCGGACAGGTGGACCGTGCGCAGCAGCTCGGCCACCCGCTCCTTGCGCTGGTCGCGGGGCAGGCCACGCAGCTTCAGCGGCACCTCGACGTTGCCCTCGACTGTGAGCCACGGGAACAGCGCCGGCTCCTGGAACATCAGTCCCGGGTTGATGCCCTCGCCGAGCTCGATCGTGCCGCCGCTGGCCCGGTCCAGGCCGGCGACCAGGTTGAGCAGCGTGCTCTTGCCGCAGCCGGACGCGCCGACCATGCAGACGAATTCGCCGGGCGCGACGTCCAACGACAATCCGTCCAGCGCCAGGACGGCCTGATCGCCCTGGCCGTACACCTTGGTCACGCCGCGCAGCGCGACCGAGCCGGTCGCGCTGCGCGGGGTCGTGCTCGTCGACGTCACGGCTGGCTGACCTCGGCCTTGCCCTGCGTCTTCAGCACCTCGTTCAGGTACTTCAGGTCGTAGAGGCCGTTCAGGTCGACCGGCTGGGTCAGCCCGACCGCGACGGCGTGGTCCAGGCCGGTCTTCAGCGAGGACGGGATGGGGTCGTTCGTGAACTCCAGCGTCGGCCAGGCCTGCTTGATCAGCTTGAGGTCCAGCGGCTTGCCGGTGATCTTGCCGATGTGGGCGGAGATGGCCTGCTGCGCCTCGTCCGGCTTGGTGTTGACGAACTCGTTCGCCGCCACCTGGCCCTCGACCAGCTTCTTCACCACGTCCGGGTGCGCCTTGAGGAACTTGGTGCTGACCAGCAGGTTGGTGATGACGAACTTCTTGTCCGGCCAGAGGTCACGCTCGTCGACGAGCACCTTGCCACCGGCGTTCACCAGCCGGGAGACGAACGGCTCGGGCACCCACGCGCCGTCGATGGCGCCGCTGCCGAAGGTCTCGATCGTCTGCGCGTTCTCCTGCGGGACGATCTTGACGTCGCCGCCGCCCTCCTTGGTGGTCTCCAGGCCCTTCTCCTTGAGCCAGAAGCGCAGCGCCACGTCCTGGGTGTTGCCGAGCTGCGGGGTGGCGATCTTCTTGCCGCGCAGCTGCTCCACCGAGGTGATGCCGGGCTTGACCACGAGCGCGACGCCGCCGGACGCCGCGCCGGAGATGACCCGGACGGCCTCGCCCTTGGACTTGGAGAAGGCGTTCACCGTCGGGTTCGGGCCGATGTACGTGGCGTCGAGCGCGCCGGAGAAGACGGCCTCGATGGCGGCCGGGCCGGCGTTGAAGGTCTTCGTGTCCAGCTCGACGTCGCTGCCGAGCTTCTCCTTGAAGATCCCCTTTTCCACGCCGACCACGGCCGGGGCGTGCGTGATGTTGGGGAAGTAGCCCAGGCGCAGCGTCACCGGGCCGGACCCGCCGGCGGCGTCGCTGTCCTCGCCGCAGGCGGCGGTGGTGCCGAGCGTGGCCGCGCCGACCGCGGCCAGGGTCGCCAGGGTGACCAGGCGGCGCAGGGGAAGCCCTCTCATCGAATGTCCAATCCGCAGTATTCCTATTTAGTTGGTAGGAAGACTGGGGCAGAGGTCGAGCGGCGTCAAGACCCGATCCGGGCGTCGGGACCGCGACCTCGGCTTTCCCGATAATTCCCACCTGTTCGGTGGAGAAGGCGTGGCCGGTCGGTCGGCCCCCGGCCCCGCCGTCCGGCGGGCCGCCGCACACCGGCGGTAGAGCCGGTACGGAAGCGCTAATGTCGATCTCGTGCCCACGCGGAGAGCGAAGATCCCAGCGACGAAGTACCCGGTCGAACGACTCACCCTCGACAACGGCCTGCGTGTGGTGCTCACGCCGGACCGCAGCGCCCCGGTCATCGGGGTGGCGGTGGTCTACGACGTCGGCATCCGCTCCGAGCCGGAGGGACGCACCGGGTTCGCCCACCTCTTCGAGCACCTGATGTTCCAGGGCTCGGAGAACCTGGAGAAGCTGGCCCACTTCCGGCACGTCCAGGGCGCGGGCGGAACGTTCAACGGCTCCACCCACCTGGACTACACCGACTACTTCGAGACTCTGCCCGCGAACGCCCTGGAACGCGCGCTGTTCCTGGAGGCCGACCGGATGCGCGGCCCCCGGCTGACCGAGGAGAACCTGCGCAACCAGGTCGACGTGGTCAAGGAGGAGATCCGGGTCAACGTGCTGAACCGGCCGTACGGCGGGTTCCCCTGGCTGACGCTGCCCCCGGTGATGTTCGACACCTTCCCCAACGCGCACGACGGCTACGGCTCCTTCGTCGACCTGGAGTCGGCGACAGTGGCCGACGCCGCCGACTTCTTCCGCCGCTACTACGCCAGCGGCAACGCCGTACTCGCGGTCAGCGGCGACATCGACGTGGCCGAGGCGACCACGCTCATCGAGCGGCACTTCGGAGACGTGCCGGCCCGTCCCGCGCCGGAGCGGCCCGACTTCGCCGAGCCCGACCTGACCACCGAGCGGCGCAGCACGTACACCGACGCGCTGGCCCCGCTCCCGGCGGTGGCCGGCGCGTGGCGGGTGCCCGACCCGATCAGCGACTTCGCCGGCTACCTGCCCTATGTGGTGCTGGCCGAGGTGCTCACCGACGGCGACGCCTCCCGGCTGGTCGAGCGGCTGGTGCAGCGCGACCGGTCGGTCACCAGCCTCGGCGGGTACGTCGGTTTCATGGGCGACCCGTTCGACGTGCGCGACCCCACCGCGCTGCTGCTCCAGGCGCACCTGCCGCCCGGCGGCGACGTCGACAAGGTGCTGCGCACGATCGACGAGGAGCTGGACCGGCTGGCGACCGACGGGCTGACCGAGGGGGAGCTGGCGCGTACCCAGGCCCGGATGGCCACCCACCTGCTGCGCGACACCGACGCGGTGCTCGGCCGGGCGTTGCGAATGGCGGTGCTGGAACAGCAGCGCGGCGAGCCGGGCCTGCTCAACGAGCTGCCCCGGCTGGTCGGCGCGGTGACCGAGGACCAGGTCCGTGCCGCCGCCGCCACCCTGCGGCCCGAGCGCCGCGCGTCCGTCGAGGTCGTCGCCGGAGGAGCCCGATGAGCACGAGTACGACCGCCGCCACCACCGTCCGGCCGCTTCCGGCGCTGCGCCCGAACCGCCGCCTCAAGGTGCCCAAGCAGGCCGAGCGCACGTTGCGCAACGGCCTCACCGTGATCGCGGTACGCCGGTCCGCCGTGCCGCTGGTGGAACTGCGGCTCTGGATGCCGTTCGGCCGTGCCCACCTCGCGCGCGGCGCGATGCTGGCGCAGACCATGCTCGCCGGCACGCAGGCGCACAGCGCCACCGAGATCGCCGCCGAGCTGCAAAAGGTCGGCGGAGGGCTGACCGCCGGTCTCGACCCGGACCGGCTGATGCTCTCCGGCGCCGGCCTGGTCACCGGGCTGGACCGGATGCTGGAACTGCTCGCCGAGGTGCTCACCGGCGCCAACTACCCGGCCGACTGGGTGGAGACCGAACGGGACCGGCTGGTCGACCGCATCCAGGTCGCCCAGAGCCAGCCGTCGCACCTGGCCCGCACCGCGCTGCTCAAGCGGATGTACGGCCGCCACCCGTACGCCGTGCAGACCCCCGACCCGGACCAGGTCCGGGCGGTCCGGCCGGCCGCGCTGCGGCGGCTGCACGCCGAGCGGGTGCACCCGGCCGGGGCGGTGCTCGTGGTCGTCGGCGACGTACAGCCGGAGCGGGCGCTGGACGCGGCCGAGCAGGCGCTCGCCGGCTGGCGCGGCGACGGGCACGTCGCCGAACTGCCGCCCGCGCCGCCGCTGGAACCCGGGCCGCTGCTGCTGGTCGACCGGCCCGGCTCGGTGCAGTCCTCGCTGCGCCTCGCCCTGCCCGCGGTGCCGCGCACCCACCCGGACCACGCCGCGCTGCAACTGGCGAACCTCATCTTCGGCGGCTACTTCTCCTCCCGCTGGGTGGAGAACATCCGCGAGGACAAGGGCTACACGTACGGGCCGCACTCGCTCGTCGAGCACTCGGTGGCCGGTTCGGTGCTCATCGCCGGCGCCGAGGTGGCCACCGAGGTGACCGCGGCGGCGCTCGTGGAGACGAGCTACGAGCTGGGTCGGCTGGCCACGGTGCCGCCGAAGGCCGACGAGCTGGAGCAGGCCCGTCAGTACGCGCTCGGCACGCTTCAGCTCGGCATGTCGACCCAGGCCGGGCTCGCGTCCCTGACCAGCGCGTACGCCGGCAGCGGGCTGCGGCTGGACTTCCTCGCCGAGCACGCCGCCCGGCTCGCCGCCGCGACAGTGGACGACGTGGCCGAAGTGGCCGCCCGCTACCTGGCGCCGGCCCGCGCGATCACCGTCGTGCTCGGCGACGCCGAGCGGGTGGCCGACTCGCTCGCCACGCTCACACCGGTGCGTACGGAATCCGCATGAGCGGCGAGCCCGCGCCGCCGCTGGCCCGGTCCACGCTCGACCGGGCCGCCCACCGGCGTACCGACCCGGCCTGGCTGGCCGAGGCGTGGGAGCGGGCGCGGGTGCTGGTGCTCGACTCGGCGGCCGAGGGGCGTGCCCTGGTCCGGGGCGTGGCGTCCCCGCCGGAACTGGTCCTGGTCGGCCCCGGCGACCTGCCGGAGGTGCCGCGGTCGGTGCCGATGTTCCTCGGCGTCGAGCCGGACGGCGTGCCGGTCTTCGCCGTTGACCTGCCGCTGCCGGCGCTGCCGGAGACCCGCCCGGCGCACCTGCGCGAGGTGGGCCACCTGATGACCGACCGGGACGCGGGCCTGTTCACCACCGCGCTGGCGCTGCTCAACTGGCACCTGCGGCACGGCTACTCGTCCACGACGGGGAAGGCGACGCGGGCCGACGAGGCGGGCTGGTCGAGGATCGACCCGGGCGGCGACCGGGTCTGGCCGCGTACCGACCCGGCCATGATCGTGCTGGTGCACGACGGCGCGGACGGCGCGGACGGCCGCTGCCTGCTCGGCAACAACGCGGCCTGGCCGCGCACCCCCGGGCAGCGCCGCTACTCCTGCCTGGCCGGATACGTCGAGCCCGGCGAGTCGGCCGAGGCCGCCGTGCTCCGCGAGGTCCGCGAGGAGGTCGGCGTCCCGGTCGAGGAGATCATGTACGTCGGCAGCCAGTCCTGGCCGTTCCCCGGCTCGCTGATGCTCGGCTTCCTCGCCCGCGCCGACGCGGAGGCGCCGATCCGGGTCGACCTGGCCGAGATCGCGCACGCGCGCTGGTTCACCCGCCGGGAGATCGGGGCGGCGCTGGCCGGCGAGCCGGTACCGGTGGGCGGGGGAGACCGGCTGGTCCTGCCGCCGCCGTCGTCGATCGCGTTGTTCCTGGTGCACCGCTGGCTCGACGGCCACTGCTGACCCGCCCGATGTCTGCCCGCCACTCGGGTTGGCGGGTTTCGGCTGGTGCCGCGGTGCCAGTTCGGGGAAGTGGTGTGGTCGAGGGCGGTGGGATGCAGCCACCTCCCCGAACTGGCGAGGCGGGCCGGACCTGGGCGGGCCGGACCTGGGCGGGCCGGACCTGGGCCGGGCGGACACAGGGCCGGGTGGGAGACGGTCCCGGCCCGGACCGTCGTTGCCGCGACGGTCGCGGGCCGGGAACACGGGCCGTCGTGGCCGGGTGAGGCGAAAATCGGCGGGGGAAGCCGGTCCGGCCACGACGGACGTCAGCGTCCGGTCATCCACCGTCCCAGCGGTACGGGTGCCAGGGTGCGGACTCCTCGATGGGCAGCACCTTGACCCGGTGCCGGCCGGTGCGTACCGCCCCGACGGCGGACAGCGCGCGGGCGAGCAGGAGCGCGGCGTCCCGGTCCTCGGCGTGGACGACCTGGCGGCGGGGTTCCGGCGTGCTCGTCTCGTCCCGCAGGCGGCCCCCGCCGGCCCAGGCGGCGGCGATGTCGGCGTCGGCGGCGGTACGGATCTCGGTGCGGACGATCAGGAACCGCATGGTGTCCCCCGGAGAGTGGACGGTTACCCGCTGGAACTTCCACGTCACTCCCGCGTCATGTTACGCCGATGTGTCCTCCCGACAAGTGGAACGCGCCAGCTCGACCGATCGGGGGATGCCAGGTCAGCACCGTTGTCGGGGCCGGACATGCGAGGGGGCCGCCGGCGTGACGCCGACGGCCCCGAACGTTCGCCGGATCAGTCCAGATCGAACTGACCGTTCTTCGCTCCGGCGAGGAAGCCGAGCCAACCGGCCCGGTTGAACAGCAGGACCGGTCCGCTCGGATCCTTGCTGTCCCGCAGCGCCACGGTCGCCGGCCCGTTGCCGAGCGGCGCGACCTCCACGCAGTTGGAGGTCTGGCTACGGGTGCTCTTGCGCCAGGCGGCGCCGGCGAGCTCTCCCGAGAGGGCGGTCGTGCTGGTACGGATCTCGTTCATGGTGCTTGCTCCTGGTGAGGTGCTCCGATGGGACCGAGCGACGCCGGAGCGCGGACGGTGTCCTGCCGGATCACCGCTCCGTGGTGAGGCGCCCCGAGTCCCGGCGGCGCTGGGTCGGCGCCGTTGCCGGCCCGTACACCGCCGTGGACTCGACTGCCGTGCCGGTCAGCCGTCCTGTCGCCTCGATCAACCAGGAGAGGGTGTCCGATGCGGAGAGTGCCGACGAGCATAGCCACTCGAACACCACTTTATAGCGATTTAGGGTGTTCACCTCGGTCGACATGACGTCGGTGAACCCACCTTCGATGGCCAATGTCTCCGGATCGAGCGGATCGGCGAACCGGTAGACCGAGAACGCGGTCGGCGGAAGGTACCAGTCGCCGACCCGGGTGTCCCGCAACAGCAGCAGCAACGTCACGTTCGGGAGCAGGGCCATCTCGCACAGGTGGACGAGCTGGTCGTGCAGCACCTCCGGCGGGCCGGCCCGCCGGCCGAGGGCGGCCTCCTCCAGCACGGCCGTGTACCGGGGCACGTCGGGGGAGCGGGTCAGCAGCGACTGGCGGGCCTGCCGCGCGCGTACCTCGGTCTCCGGGTCCTCGTGCTCCTGGTCGCCGGCCTCGCCAGCGACCTGCGCGGCCGACATGATCCGGTGCCGGGCGTACCCGGGCGTCTGCAACAGCCCCGGGACCAGCACCGGGTTGTACTCGGAGATCTCCGCGCAGCCGGCCTCCAGCTCGGCGAAGGCGCGCTGCTGCTGCGTCATCACCGGGAAGTTGCGCAGCCAGCCGCGCATGTCGCCGGCCTCGTGGGTGATCCCGGTCAGGTCCGCGCGCTGCTCCTCGTCGGCGCCGTAGAGCGTCAACAACACGTCCACGTCGTCCGGGTCGGGCCGGCTGCGGCCGTTCTCCAGGCGGGACAACTTGGATGCGGAGGCCCAGCCGATCCGCTCGATGACCTGGTCACCGGTCAGACCGGCCTGTTCGCGGAGCCGACGCAGCTCGATGCCGAGTCGACGGCGGCGCAGAATCGGGCCTGGTACGGCAGGAGGCACGGTGTCCTCTTTCCCGTCGACCGTCGCAGGACACGACGGTAACTGTATGAAATTCGCCCCCCACGGTCAGTATGGACGGCGCGACCGGCGTCGGAGGTTCCGGCACGGGCGTGTCACGAGTCAAAAAGAGGACTGTGGAGGGTGTCTTCACCAGCGCCCACCCCCGACGCGCCCCTGGTGGCGCACCCCTGCCGGAGGCAACCCGATGCGCACCGTCCTGCGCCGCCCCGACTTCCGTCTCCTCTTCGCCGCCCTGGTGGCGAGCATGGCGGCGGAGTCGGTGCTGCTGCTCGCCCTGGCCGTCTGGGTCAAGGATCTGACCGGGTCGGACAGCATGGCGGGGGCGACCATCTTCGCGGTCATCGCCCCGATGGCGCTCGCCCCGATCGTCGGCTGGGTGGTCGACCGCTACCGCCGGAAACCCTTCTTCATCGCCGCCAACCTGGTCGCGGCGGCGCTGCTCAGCCCGCTGCTCACGGTCCGGGACCGGTCCGACGTCTGGGTGATCTACGTGGTCGCGGCGTTCTACGGACTGTCGTACATCACGCTCGCCGCCGTGCTCAACGGCCTGATCCGGCATCTGGTTCGGGCCGACTCGCTGGCCGACGCGAACGGTCTGCTGCAGACGGTCCGGCAGGGCCTGCGGCTGATCGGGCCGCTCGCCGGGGCGGGCGTCTACGCCGCCGTCGGCGGCTGGCTGCTCGCCGTCCTGGCCATGACCGGATTCGTGGTGGCCGCGGTGGTGGTCGGCCGGCTGCGGGTGCAGGAGCGGAAACCGTCGCGGTCCGGCCGCCGCGGGCCGTCCGAACTGGGCGCCGGGTTGCGCCACCTGACCGGCGAGCCGGCGCTGCGCCGGGCGCTGCTCGGGTACGGGCTCGGCTCGCTGGTGATGGGCTTCACCGAGTCGCTGATCTTCGCGTACGTCGATCTGGGCCTGCGCCGCGAGGCCGCGTTCGTCGGCGTGCTGGTCATGGTGCAGGGCGTCGGTGGCCTGGTCGGCGGCCTGTTCTCGGCCGCAGTGGTCCGCCGGTACGGCGAAGTGGGCGCGCTGGCCGTCGGCGTGACGTTCTTCGGACCGGCCGCGCTGGCGCTGGCGTACCCCCGGCTCTGGCTCGGGGTGGTGGCGCTGCTGCTGGCCGGCCTCTCGCTGCCGCTGACCATGGTGGGGTTGAACACGCTGATCCAGCGGCGGACCCCGCCGAGGCTGCTGGGCCGGGTCACCGCGGCGTCGGAGGCCCTGGTCAGCGGGCCGCAGGCGCTCTCCATCGGCACCGGCGCGCTGCTCGTCGGCGTGTTCGACTACCGGCTGCTGTTCGCCCTGGTCGGGGCGGTCACCACGGCGGCCGGCCTCTACCTGTGGCGGGGCCGCGGGCTGAGCGCGCCGGTAGCCGGACCGGTGCGGATCCCGGGGCCCCGGAAGCCGGCCGACGACGGCGTGCTCAGTCGCGGCGGCTCCTGAACGACGACGAGCGGCCGCGCCCGGATCGGGCACGGCCGCTCGTGGCGTCGCGGGAGATCAGCCGGGGAGCGCGGCCAGGTGCTGCTTGACCTGGGTGATCGAGGGGTTGGTCAGGGCGCTGCCGTCGGCGAAGCGCAGCGTCGGGACGGTCTGGTTGCCGCCGTTGACGCTCATCACGAAGTCCGCGGCCGCGGGGTCCTGCTCGATGTCGACCACCTCGTACGCGATGCCCTCCCGGTCGAGCTGCGACTTCAGCCGGTGGCAGTAGCCGCACCACGGGGTGGAATACATCGTCAACATGGTCTGGTCCTCCAAGGGGTGGCTCGCGCCCGGTCCGATCAGGCCAGGCTAACCGCTGCAACGTCACACGATGCTGGGATGATTCCCTGCTGTGGGCGTTCACTCAGGTGCGGAACGGGTGCTGGCCGGGCTGGATCCGGAGCAGCGGTCCGCGGTGACCGCCCCGGCCGGGCCGGTCTGCATCCTGGCCGGCGCCGGCACCGGCAAGACCCGGGCGGTGACGTCGCGGATCGCGTACCGGGCGCTGACCGGCGACATCGCCGGCCGGCACGTGCTGGCGGTCACGTTCACCGCCCGCGCCGCGGCCGAGATGCGCAGCCGCCTCACCGTGCTCGGGGTGCAGGGTGTGCAGGCGCGCACGTTCCACGCCGCGGCGCTGCGGCAGGTCCGCTACTTCGCGCCCCGGCTGCTGGCCGGTCGGGCCATGCCGGAGCTGCTGGACAGCAAGGTGCGGGTGGTCACGCTCGCCGCCGCCAAGGTCGGGCTGCGCGCCGACCGGGCCGCCGCGCGTGACCTCTCCGCCGAGATCGAATGGGCCAAGTCGTCGCTGGTCGAGCCGGGGGAGTACGTGGTCGCCGCGGCCAAGGCGCTGCGCGAGACGCCGTACGAGCCGGCCCGGGTCGCAGACGTGTTCGACGCGTACGAGCGGCTCAAACGCGGCAACGGGGTGATCGACTTCGAGGACATGCTGCGCGCCGCGGTCTGGGGCATCGAGGAGCACCCGGACGTCGCCGAGCAGGTGCGCAACCAGTACCGGCACTTCGTGGTCGACGAGTACCAGGACGTCAACCCGCTCCAGCAGCGGCTGCTGGAGGCGTGGCTGGGCGGCCGGGACGACCTCACTGTGGTCGGCGACGCCAGCCAGACGATCTACTCGTTCACCGGGGCCACCTCGTCGTACCTGGTCGACTTCCCCAGGCTGCACCGGGGCGCGACTGTGGTCCGGCTGGTCCGTGACTACCGCTCCACGCCGCAGGTGGTCGGGCTCGCCAACGCGGTGATCTCCCAGGCGCGTGGCACCGAGGCGCGGCTGCGGCTGGAGCTGCACGGCCAGCGCCGGCCCGGTCCGGAGCCGGAACTGCGGATCTTCACCGACGAGCCGGCCGAGGCGAACGCGGTCGCCGCCCGCTGCCGGGCGCTGGTCGCGGGCGGCACACCGGCGCGTGAGATCGCCGTGCTGTTCCGCACCAACGCGCAGTCCGAGGCGTACGAGAAGGCGCTCTCCGAGGCCGGTGTGCCGTACGTGCTCCAGGGCGCGGAGCGGTTCTTCGAACGGCCCGAGGTGCGCCAGGCGATGATCGCGCTGCGCGCCGCCACCCGGTCGGCGCCCGCTGACGCGCCGCTGCGAGCGGCCGTGGTCGACGGGCTCACCGCTGTCGGCTGGGCACCCGACGCGCCCCCGCCCGGCGGTGCCGCGCGCGAGCGGTGGGAGGCGCTCGCCGCGCTGGTTCAGCTCGCCGAGGAGTACGCGGCGCAGGCCGAGGAGGAGCCCGGCCTGACCGGGTTCACCGAGGAACTCGCCCGGCGGGCCGCCCAGCAGCACGTGCCCACAGTCGAGGGCGTCACGCTCGCCTCGCTGCACTCGGCCAAGGGGCTGGAGTGGGACGCGGTGTTCCTGGTCGGGCTCGCCGAGGGCACGCTGCCCACCACGTACGCGAAGACCATGGAGCAGGTCGAGGAGGAACGGCGGCTGCTCTACGTCGGGATTACCCGGGCCCGCGAGTGGCTCTGGCTGTCGTATGCCACGGCCCGCTCGCCCGGCGGACGGGCCCGGCGTCCCTCCCGCTTCCTGCCCCAGCTCGACCGGTCCGGCGGCGGTGAGCGGGCCGGTGGCGCCGGTCCGGCACGGCGGGCCGAGCGGCGCCGGCCGCAGGTGGTCTCCTGCCGCATCTGCGGCGCGACGCTGCTCGCCGGCGCGGACCGCAAACTGGGCCGCTGCCCGACCTGCCCGTCGGACATCGACGAGGAGCTGTACGAGCGGCTGCGCGAGTGGCGGCAGCGGGTGGCCGGCGCGCAGAAGGTGCCGGCGTACGTGGTCTTCACCGACGCCACGCTCACGGCGCTGGCCGAGCGGAAGCCCGGTCGGACCGAGGAATTGGTGGCGATCGCCGGGATCGGGCCCCGAAAAGTGGGGCTTTACGGGGATACGGTGCTGGCCCTGGTGGCCGGCGCCACCGTGGACGAGGTCTGCCCGCAGAAAACTTTCGAAATCTAGCCTTAAATCGTTTGCCCTCGCCCGAGGACGAGGAATAGCCTCAGGACACACCTCGCGAGCGGCGCCGTTCTGGCTGCTCAAGGGGGATGAGTCCGTGGTCGGCACGAGGAGAGTAGGGAGGTGGCACCAGTGAAGATCTTCAACTATGAGCGTCTCGCGGCGATGCCGTCTGCCGTCGCTCCGCTGTCGGCTGTCCGGGTGGCCCTCGCTGCTCGACCGTCGGTTCCGCAGGTGCACCAGGTCCAGGTTCAGGCCGAGCTGAACCTGACCGTTGCGCCGATCGCCGGAGTCGAGGGGACCAGTGGCTTCGCGGGCATGGGCATCGATGGCGCCAAGAAGCGCACGGATGTCCGCGGCGTTCCACCTCGAGGTAGACCGGTCTGATCCATCAGACACCGGCTCACCTCGAGGCCGCGGAACCCGCTACTGGGATCCGCGGCCTCAGTTTTTTGCCCCGCCGAAGTACGTCGGAATGCGATCCACGAGATCGAAGTGAGAGAGAGGTGACCGGAGGATGAGTCTGGCGTTGGCCCCACTCGACGTGAGCGTCGAGGTGGAGGCGAACCTGCCCTGCCGGAAGTTCGACCCCGACCTGTGGTTCTCCGACTCGCCCGCCGAGCTGGAGCTGGCCAAGTCGCTCTGCGGGGACTGCCCGCTGCGCGTCGAGTGCCTGGCCGGTGCCGTCGAGCGAGCCGAGCCCTGGGGCGTCTGGGGCGGCGAGATCTTCGAGCGTGGCGCGGTCGTCCCGCGCAAGCGGCCCCGTGGCCGTCCGCGCAAGGAGGACCTCGCCCGTGACGCCCAGCTCCGGGTCGAGGCGGAGGCGCGACTGGCGGCCAGCGGGCTGTCCGAGTCGCGTAACGCCGTCCGGCTGGCAGCCTGACACACCTACGTTCCGAAACCGACCGATGCCGGTGTCCCTCCACCGGCCGACCTGAGAGAGAAACCCTGATGCTGAACCTGCCGAACGGATTTGAGATGCAACTACTCCACGAAGCGTTGTCCAGGGCCCGAATGCGCCGGCCTCAGGCCGGTCGCACCACCACGAGCACTGAGGCAACCCGTTCCGCCCGTAACGTCGCCATGCGGAGTCGCAGCCAGTCGGCCCGCGACCTGGGCGTCCTGTAGAACGATCGAGTGAAGAAGGGGCGGTGACCTGCTGGTCACCGCCCCTTCGCCGTTGCGTGCTCAGCCGGTGCTCAGGGCACCGGCGCGAAGCCGGGCAGCCACCGTTCCAGGATGGACCGGTAGGGCGCCTTCGCCTCCAGCTGGCAGAGCACCCCGATCGAACCCAGCGTGACCCGGTGGATCATCAGGTACGACGGAGGCAGGTTGAGCTGCCGGCTGAGCTGGTAGGCGGGGGAGCGGGGACTGGCCAGCCGGGTCGCCTCGGCGCGCAGCCAGGCCCGGGTGAAGCGGAACTCGTCGGCCGCGATCGGCTCCAGCATCGGGCGGAGGAAGTCGAGCACCGCCGGCGCGTCGATCGACTCGGTACGGCTGACGAAGCCCTCGTCGCGCAGCCCTTCCACCACGGCGTCGGCGTCCCCGCGCAGCGCGAGCGCGGCGATCCGGCCGATCGGCTCCGGCGTGCCCTGCGGCATCCGGGCCACCGCACCGAAGTCGATCACACCGAGCCGCCCGTCCGGCAGCAGCCGGAAGTTGCCCGGGTGCGGGTCGGCGTGCAGCAACCCGGCCCGCTCCGGCGCGGAGAGGTGCAGCTCCGCCATCAGCCGGCCGGCCTCGTCGCGCTGCTCCTCGGTGCCCTCCCGGATGATCTGGGACAGCGGGATGCCCTCGACCCACTCGGTGATCAGCACCCGGGGCGCGGCGTCGAGCACCTCCGGGATGAAGATGTCCGGGTCGTCGGCGTACGCGGCGGCGAACGCCCGCTGCGACTCCGCCTCCAGCTCGTAGTCCAGTTCCTCGGTGATGCGCTCGCGCAGCTCGGCCAGGAGCGGCTTCACGTCCAGCCCTGGCTGGATGGCCCGGAACATGCCGCCGAGCCGGGAGAGCTGTTTGAGGTCGGCGAGCAGGGCGTCACCGGCCCCCGGGTACTGGATCTTCACGGCCACGTCCCGGTGCAGCGGGCCGCCGTTCGGCCCGTACCCGGGGGCGCGCCAGACCGCGCGGTGCACCTGGCCGATGCTGGCCGCGGCGGCCGGGGTGTCGTTGAACTCGACGAACCGGTCTCGCCAGTCCGGGCCGAGCTGCTCGGCGAGCACCTTGTGCACGGTGGCCGCCGGAAGCGGCGGCGCGGCCTCCTGGAGCTTGGTGAGCGCCTGCCGGTACGGCGCGGCGACCTCCTCGGGCAGCGCGGCCTCGAACACCGACAGGGCCTGGCCGAACTTCATGGCCCCGCCCTTGAGCTGCCCGAGCACGCTGAACAGCTGCTCGGCGGTGCGCTGCTGGATCTCGGCGGAGATGACGTCGGACGCGAGCCCGGTCACCCGCTTGCCCATGCCGAGGACGGTTCGACCGGCGAATCCGAGCGGCAAGGCGGCGAGTTTGGCGGTGCGGGACACGGCCCGGCGCGGGATGTCGGTCACCCGGCCATTGTTACCGACTCAGGGCCTCCGCTGCTGCCGTGCGGCCGGGAGCGGCCGGGGCCGACCGGATCGGGCGACGCCGGCAGCAGCCACAGGAGGGGTGCGGCGGCCACCGTCGGTGACGGAAGCGGCCCGGTCCCGCGATCTCCACGGCGCCGCCGAGCGTCTCCGGATGGCTGCCGTCGAGCTGCGCCAGCACCTCGGCCGTGGCGAATGCGGCGGCGGCCAGCCGGGTGGTGGCGGCACACG
Source organism: Micromonospora echinospora (assembly GCF_014203425.1). Taxonomy (NCBI): domain Bacteria; kingdom Bacillati; phylum Actinomycetota; class Actinomycetes; order Micromonosporales; family Micromonosporaceae; genus Micromonospora; species Micromonospora echinospora. Next base: position 6,621,423 of record NZ_JACHJC010000001.1, on the reverse strand, counting down.
CCCGCTCGCCCCGGTCGGCGGCGAGCTGGGCGGCGAGCGCGGGCCAGTCCGGATCCCGGTCGCTGCGGTGCAGGTCGAGGCAGCGCAGGCAGGGACCGGCCGGCGGGCGGACCAGCGGACCGATCACGGGTACGCCGCCGCGCAGGTCGAGCAGCAGGTGGGGCTGGCGCCGGCGGGCGTACCCGCTGGCCAGCAGCTCGGCCGGACGGTCGACGCCGAGCTGCACCACCAGATCCGGCCGGGTCGCCCGACACGGGCCGGTCACCGTTCCGGGCGCGCACCGGTCCAGCGCCGCGCGCACCGCCGGGGCCAGCGGCCGGCCCAGCTCAGCGGCGGTCAGGCCGGTCCCGACCAGGTCGCCGGGGCCGACCGGGCCGGCCAGATCGGGTACGACGTGCCCGACGCCGGCCTGGGCCAGCGCGACGGCGACCGCCGCGCCGAGTCGTCCCGTGCCGGTGACCAGCACCCGGGCGGCACCGCGGCGGCGCAGCAGCCGGGCCGGTGTGCCCGGCAGATCGGGCGACGCGAGCGCCAGCGCGGCGGCCTCGGCGGCCAGCCGGGCCCGGACCGCTCCGGCGAGGTCACGGGGGAGCAGGGCCTGCGCGGCCACCACCAGCCCGGCGTCCCGGAGCGTGTCGAGCAGGGCGCGTGCCTCGTCGGGCGGGACTTTGGCGGCGCCCGCCTCGGCCAGTACGGCGCGTTCGCTGCGAGTGCCGTCAAGCAGGTCGAGCAGGCGGGCCGTCCCCGGCGAGGACATCTCCAGCAGCACCGCCCGGCCAGGCGGCTCACCGAGCTGGAGCGTGCGGCGGTCGCGCCAGAGCCGGGTCAGGCCGGGCAGCAGGGTCGGGCGGACGAGCGGTGTCGGGTCGGTCACGCCACTGATCGTGACCGTCTCCACGCGCTCCGTCGTTCGTTGTCCACAGGTGCGGCGAGCCGTGGCCAGCGTTGTCCACAGGATCTCGCCGGTTTTCCACAACTAGCCGGTAACTGTGTCGGCTACACGACGGGGAGGGTGGCTCTCGGCCACCCTCCCCGTGTGTGCGGTACGGGTCAGACCTTGGCCTTGCCCAGGATGCGGTTCACTGTTGTGCCGCACACCGGACACTTGCCCTTGGCCATGTTCATGCCGGTCTTCGAGACCTCCACGTGCCCCTCGAAGTCCCGCTTCTCCTTGCACTTCACGCAGTAACCGTTGTAGGTCTGGGCCTGGTCGGCCACGGTAGCCTCCTCGTCTCGTCCGCCGGAGGTGTCCCGGCGGGTCTCCCCGCGGCCGAACAGGACGTCGGCGCCGGGAGGTTCTCCACGATCAGTCACCTGACCGTGGTTGGCGGACCCTACCCAGGTCTGGGCGGTTCCATGTCAGCTGTACGCCGACTCTGTGAGCAAGTCGACGTCGAGAGTGTGCATGCCGAGTTAGGTCGGATAAGTCAGTTTCGCGCGGACACGCCGGGTAAAAGAGCCCAGCTCCCCTTCGTGCGCCCCTGACGCCGGTCACTCACCGTAGATCACTTAACGTTGCGGAGGGGTGCTAGGTGATGGTCATCTACCATCGCAAAGAATTTTTTCTGGACTCCTGACAATCAACCGCCATTTTCCGGGCGCGTGTCGTCGTGTTGACTCTTGCGGAGTCCTGGTCAGTACGCATTAGCTTTCCATCGTGACAGTCAACCGAGGCTGCGCGGGCCGGTAATGGCCGTGACGCGGAAGCCCGTCGTCGAGGTACGGCGCAGCCAGCGCCGGCGGCGCACGGTGTCCGCGTACCGGGACGGGGAGCGCGTCGTCGTGCTGATCCCCGACCAGTTCTCCCGGGCCGAGGAGAGCGAGTGGGTCGACCGGATGCTGGCCCGGCTCGCCGCCCGCGAGGGCCGGCTCGCCCGCTCGGACGCCGAACTGCTCGTCCGCGCCAGCCGCCTGATCGACAACTACCTTCCCGAGTACGGCTCGGCCGCGGTGCCCGCGAGCGTGCGCTGGGTGACCAATCAGAACGGCCGCTGGGGCTCCTGCACCCCCGCCGACCGCACCATCCGGATCTCGCACCGGATCCAGGACATGCCCGACTGGGTGATCGACTACGTCCTCCTGCACGAGCTGACGCATCTCATCGTGCCCAGCCACAACGCCGAGTTCTGGGCGCTGGTCGCCCGGTACCCGCGCTCGGAACGGGCCCGCGGCTACCTGGAGGGCGTGGCCGCCACCGCCGCCATCCCCTGACCGCTCCCTCGCCCCCGGCCTCGGCGCCCTCCGCGCGGTCGATCATGAGGTTGACCTGTTGATCCGTCCGTTTCGTCACCGCCAACCTCATGATCGTCGAGAACGGGCGGGATCTGCGCGCCGCGCGGGCGGGGCGGCGGCGGGGTGCCGGGGTTAGGGTCGGCGGGTGTCCCGACGTGTGGTGGTGGCGTTGCTCGGCCCGGTGACCTGGGCGCCGCCCGGAATCGAGCCGGCGCGATGGCGTACCGCCCTCGCCGAGGACGTGGTGGACCTGCTGGCCACGCTGAACGAGGTGGAGATCGCCGTCGCGGTCACCGCGCCGGACCGATGGCTGGCCGACGCCGTGGTCTGGCCCGGCACCCCGGTATACGAGGTGCCGGAACCGACGCCGAACGCGGTGTTCGCGGCGCTCGCCGATGCTGGCTCGGCGGCGGTCTATGACCAGGTCGCAGTGGTGGCGGCCGACGCGCCGGACGTGCCAGGGCTGACGCTCGGGAAGCTGCTGCGGCCGCTGACCACCCGGCCGGTGGCGGTGGCCCCGGCCGAGGGCAGCGGAACCGGGCTGCTGGGAGTGGCGGCACGGCTGCCCGTACCGGCGTGGTTGCCGGCGCTGGATCTGGACACGACCGGGCCGGCCGAGGTGCGCCGGGCCGCGCCGAGTCCGGGAGACGTGGCGGTCACCGCCGGCTGGCGCCGGATGCGCGGCCCCGCCGACCTGGCCGCGCTCGACCAGGCCGTCGAGGGCTGGGAGGCCACCCGGGCCCTGCTGTCCGGCCGCCCCGCCTGACCCCTACCGTCCCCACCCGCCCACACCCGCTGCCGCGCAACCGCCACTCCGCCCGCCGTGCACCCCGCCACTCCGCCGATCTTGGAGTGGTGGCACCTCGCAAAGGTCGCCACTCGGGCATCCTGGGCGCCACAACTCCAAGATCGACGGGCGAGGGCAGAGCGGGGCGGGACGTGGACGGGCCCGCACGGTGGAACCGTGCGGGCCCGGGGGCGTACTGCGTCAGCGCTTGTCGTCGTCCTCGCCGGGGGACTTCTCCTCGGGGGCGCCCGGCGCGGAGAAGTCGAAGTTCGCCAGCTCGTCGTCGAGATCGGGGCTGGTCGCGGCGAACGCCTCCGGCGCGGCGAAGTCGGCGTCGGAGGGCAGCAGGTCCGGGTGGCCCCAGATCGCGTCCCGGCCGGCGATGCCGCGGTGCTCGGTCAGCGCCGCCCACAGCACCGTGGCCTCGCGCAGCCGGCGGGGCCGCAGTTCGAGACCGACGAGCGCGGCGAACGTCTGCTCGGCGGGGCCGCCGGCGGCGCGGCGGCGGCGGAACGCCTCGCCGAGGCGTACGACGTTGGGAAGGCGGTCACCGGCGGCGCTGTCGACGACGTGGCAGACCCAGCCCTCAACCAGGGCGAGGACGGTCTCCAGCCGGGCCAGCGACGCCTTCTGCGCGGGAGTGTCCTCGGGCGTGAAGATGCCCTCCAGCGCGATCGCCTGCATGGACTCCGGGTCGGTCGGGTCGACCCGGCCCATCGCCTCCTCGATCGCCTCCCGGTTGACCCGGATGCCCGCGGCGTAGTTCTCCACAGCCGTCAGCACGTGCCCGCGCAGCCACGGCACGTGCTGGAACAGCCGCTGGTGGGCGGCCTCGCGCAGGGCCACGTAGAGGCGTACCTCGTCCTCGGGCAGCTCCAGGCCCTCGCCGTACGCCTTGATGTTCGCGGGGACGAGCGCGGCGGTGCCGGCGGGGCCGAGCGGCAGGCCGATGTCACCGGCGGAGAGCACCTCGGCGGCGAGCGAGCCGAGCGCCTGGCCGAGCTGGCCGCCGAAGAGCGCGCCGCCCAGCGTGGCGACCATCGACTGCATCGGGCCGAGCTGGGCGCGGGCCTCCGGCGGCACCAGGTCGCCCATCGCGCCGACCATCCGGCTGGCGACCGGGTCGCAGAGCTTGCGCCACACGTCGAGCGTCTTGAAGATCCACTCGTTGCGGTTCCAGGCGACCGAGGTGCGGATGCCGGAGGGCCACGAGGTCGCCGGCTCCAGCCAGAGGTCGGCGATACGCAGCGCCTCCTCGACCGCGTTGCGTTCGAACGGCGATACCGCCGGGTCGCCGGCGGCGGCGAGCTGGCTGGCGGCTACCTGCCGGGCGAGGTCCCAGTTGACCGGCCCGCTGCCCGGCGCCGAGAGCAGGTGCTGCAACTGCGACATGAACTGCTGCATCGCCGCGGGATCGTTGGGGTCCGGTGGTTGACCACCCGGGAGCGCGAAACCGAACGGAATATCAGGCACGACCTCTACGGTACGCGCGCGCCGCCGCAGGTCGTGCCACTCGGCGTTGCGCTGAGGGCGAAGTCCTCGGGTCACCGCGCCGGGCGGCGGGGTACGGATCGGTACGCTCTGGCGCATGAGACGTCGCGGCGTGACCGTCCTTCTCGGTGCCCTGCTCACCGCACTGCTCAGCGTCGGCGTGCTGAGCGTGCCGCTGCCGTACGTGGTGCTCGGCCCCGGTCCGACGGTGAACACGCTGGGCACCGAGGACGGCAAGGAGGTCATCCAGGTGACCGGCCGCGCGACGTCGACGTCCGCCGGTCAGCTCCGTCTCACCACGGTCGGTGTGCAGCCGACAGTGCGGCTCCGGTCGGCGCTGGCCGGATGGTTCTCCTCGGACGAGGCGGTGGTGCCACGCGAGCTGGTCTACCCGCCGGGGCAGTCGCAGGAGGAGGTCGAGAAGCGCAACGCCGAGGACTTCCAGAACTCGCAGACCAGCGCCGAGACGGCCGCCCTGCGTGAGCTGGGCTACCCGATCAAGGTGCTGGTCAAGGCGGTCACGCCGGGCGGTCCGTCGGTCGACGTGCTCCGGCCCGACGACGTGCTGACCTCTGTCGACGGCGTGCCGGTGACGAGCGCGGCCAAGCTCACCGAGCTGATCCGGGCGAAGCCGGCCGGCACCGCGCTGAAGATCGGCTACACCCGCGGCGACACTCCCGGCACGGCCACCGTGACCAGTCAGGAGCAGGACGGCCGGCCGCGGATCGGCGTGGAGATCGACCAGCAGCAGCCGCACCCCTTCACCCTCAAGATCGACCTGGGGGACATCGGCGGGCCGAGCGCCGGGCTGATGTTCTCGCTCGGCATCATCGACAAGCTGGAGCCGGCCGACCTGACCGGCGGCAAGGTCATCGCCGGTACCGGCACCATCGACGACGAGGGTCGCGTCGGCCCGATCGGCGGCATCGCGCAGAAGCTCGTCGGCGCCAAGGAGGCCGGCGCGAGCGCCTTCCTGGTGCCCGCCGACAACTGCGCCGAGGCCGTTCGCAACCCGCAGCCGGGCCTGCCCATGCTGAGGGTCGCCACGCTGGACGACGCATTGACGGCGCTCGAGGCGCTGCGGGCCGGGGGGCAGCCGACGCGCTGCTGAACCGGCCCGGGCCAGCTCCACCGTGCCGATCGTGACGTGACCTTGACCCGACGTGCTCAGGAAGACCCCGTACTCTTGGTGCCTGGTCGGAGCCGATCACATCGAGCGTGCGGAGCCAAAAGTGGTCATGCGTAGCAGTCCCTTGCCGAGGATGAGCCGACGCGGACGCGTCACCATCGGTGTCCTGATCGGGGTGTTCGTCTTGTTCACCCTGCTCGGCTGGGGCGTCAACGCGTGGACGGACTGGCTCTGGTTCGACGAGGTCCGCTACACCCAGGTCTTCACCGGTGTCCTCGCCACCCGGCTGCTGCTGTTCCTGGTGATCGGTGTCGGCATGGCGCTGATCGTCGCCGGCAACCTCTGGCTGGCCTACCGGCTCCGGCCCCGGATGCGCCCGCACTCGGCAGAGCAGGCCACCCTGGAGCGCTACCGGATGCTCCTGAGCCCTCGGCTCGGCAGCTGGATCGCGCTCGCCGCCGCCGTCGTCGGGCTGTTCGCCGGCCTGTCCGCGCAGAGCCGGTGGAGCCAGTGGCTGCTGTTCCGCAACGGCGGCGACTTCGGCGTGAAGGACCCCGAGTTCGGCATCGACGTCGGCTTCTACGTCTTCCAGCTCCCGTTCTGGCGCTACCTGCTCGGCGTCGGCTTCACCGCTGTCGTGCTGGCCCTGCTCGGCGCGCTCGCCGTGCACTACGTCTTCGGCGGGGTGCGGCTCCAGGGCGTCGGCGACCGGATGACGAACGCCGCCCGCGCCCACCTCAGCTCGCTGGTCGCGGTCTTCGTGCTGCTCAAGGCCGTCGCGTACGTGCTGGACCGGCGGGCCATGCTGCTGGAGTACAACGAGGGCGCCAAGCTCTACGGCGCCGGCTACGCCGACGTGAACGCGCTGCTGCCGGCGAAGGAGATCCTCGCCTGGATCTCCGTCCTGGTGGCGCTGGCAATCATCGTGTTCTCCAACGCGGTGATGCGGAACCTGGTCTGGCCGGGCATCTCGCTCGCCCTGCTCGGCGTCTCCGCTGTCGCGATCGGCGGCATCTACCCGTGGGCCGTGCAGACGTTCGAGGTCAAGCCGAGCGCCCGGGACAAGGAAGCGCCGTACATCGAACGCAGCATCAAGGCCACCCGCACCGCGTTCAGCCTCGAAGGAACGAAGACCACACCGTACGCGGCGAGCAACCTCGTTCCACCCGCCAGCCTGGCCACCGACACCTCGGTCGTGCAGAACATCCGGCTGCTCGACCCGCAGCTGGTCTCCGAGACGTACACCCAGCTCCAGCAGGTCCGCGGCTTCTACGACTTCGGCTCGAAGCTGGACATCGACAGGTACTCGGTCAAGGACAAGACCTCCGACTACGTGGTCGGCGTCCGTGAGATCAACTACGGCGAGCTGACCGACCAGCAGAGCAACTGGATCAACCGCCACACCGTCTACACCCACGGGTACGGCCTGGTGGCCGCCCCGGCGAACCAGGTGGTCTGCGGCGGGCAGCCGTACTTCGTCTCCGGCTTCCTGGGCGAGAAGGCGCAGGAGGCGTGTTCCTCGCCGGCCGAGGAGATCCCGGCCCAGCAGCCGCGGATCTACTACGGCGAGCGGATGGAGCCGGGGGACTACGCGATCGTCGGGCAGAACGGCGACCGCAACGTCGAGTTCGACCGGCCCACCTCCACCGGCGGCGAGCAGTACTACACCTACACCGGCGAGGGTGGCGTCAAGATCGGTTCGTTCCCGCGCCGCCTGCTCTACTCGATCAAGGAGCAGGAGCCGAACTTCCTGCTCTCCGAGGCGGTCAACGAGAACTCGAAGCTGCTCTACGTGCGCAACCCGCGTGACCGGGTGGAGAAGGTCGCACCGTTCCTCACGCTCGACGGCGACCCGTACCCGGCGGTCGTGAACGGCCGGGTCCTGTGGATCATCGACGGCTACACCACGGCGGCGACCTACCCGTACGCCGAGCGGGTCAACCTCCAGGCGGAGACCACCGACGAGCTGACCGGCCGGGGCACGTTCCAGCTCGCCCGGGAGAACGTCAACTACATCCGCAACTCGGTGAAGGCGACAGTCGACGCGTACGACGGGACGGTCAAGCTCTACTCGTACGACGACACCGACCCGGTGCTCAAGGCGTGGAACAAGGCGTTCGGCGGCGACCTGGTGCTGCCCAAGGGCGACATCCCGGCCGAGCTGGCCGAGCACTTCCGCTACCCGGCGGACATGTTCAAGGTGCAGCGCAACCTGCTCACCAAGTTCCACGTCACCGACCCGGGCGACTTCTACTCCGGCCAGGATTTCTGGCAGGTGCCGAACGTGCCGGACGCGCCGGACAGCGGGCAGAAGCAGCCGCCGTACTACCTCTTCACCCAGTTCCCCGGGCAGGAGGGGCCACGCTTCCAGCTGACCTCCGCGGTCACCCCGAACGGGCGGCAGAACCTCGCCGCGCTGGTCTCCGGCTCGTACGTCGACGGCAAGCCCCAACTGGAGGTGCTGGAGCTGCCGGACCAGACCCGGATCTCCGGGCCGACGCAGGTGCACCAGCAGATGACGAACAACGGCGACATCCGGCAGCAGCTCAACCTGCTCTCCTCCAACCAGGCCCAGGTGCAGTACGGCAACCTGCTGTCGCTGCCGTTCGCCGACGGCATGCTCTACGTCGAGCCGGTCTACGTGAAGAGCAGCAACCAGGACGCGTACCCGCTGCTGCAGAAGGTGCTGCTCTCCTACGGTGACGGCGGCTCGTACGTGGTGCTCGCCAACAACCTCAACGACGGCATCAAGCAGCTCGTCGAACAGGGCAAGCGGGCACCGAACAACAACCCGCCGCCCAGCACCGACGACAACGACACGACGACGCCGCCGCCGACCGGGGGCGACAACAACGCGACGCCGCCGCCGATGAGCGGGGACCTGGCCCAGGCTGCCGCCCGGGTGCAGACCGCGATCGCCGAGGTCAAGGCCGCGCAGACGTCCGGCGACTTCGAGCGGTACGGGCGCGCGCTGAAGGCGCTGGACGAGGCGATGAGCGCGTTCCAGCAGGCCCAGGCCGCGGCCGGCGGCTCGGGCAACCCGGCGCCGTCGGGCAGCGTCTCACCGCCGGCGCCCACATCGCCGGCGCCCACACCGAGCGGCTGACGCCGAGCCGACACCACGAGCCCGTGGTCCGGGACCGCAACGGTCACCCGGACCCCGGGCTCGTGTCGTCTTCCGGACTCCCCGCCCGCAACCCCGCACCCCACTGCGCCGTCAACAGTGCAGATGGACGTGTGGGGGGCGGGAGGGCACATGCGTGACGCGAACAGCTTCGACGACTTCTACCGCAGCACGTCGGGGCGGGCCGTCCGGTACGGCTACGCGGTGGCCGGCGATCCGGCCGAGGCCCAGGATCTCGTGCAGGAGGCGTACGCGCGGGCCTGGCGGCAGTGGGCGAAGCTCGCCGCCCACCCCGCCCCGGAGGCGTGGCTGCGGCTGGTGATCAGCCGGCTGGCGACCGACCGGTTCCGGCGGCTGCGCGGGTGGCGCCTCGCGGCCAGCCGCACCGGGCCGCCGCCGGACGTCGGACCGCCGGGCGAGGACACCGTGCTGCTGGTCGGGGCGCTACGACAGCTCCCGCCCCGGCAGCGGCAGGCGCTCGCCCTGCACTACCTGTTCGACCTGCCGGTGGAGGACATCGCCCGGGAGGCCGGGGTACCCGCCGGCACTGTGAAGTCCTGGCTGTCCCGGGGCCGGGCCCGGCTGGCCGAGCTGTTGCCCGGCGTCGCCGCCGAGGAGCTGGAGGTCAACGATGTCGCCTGAACTGCACCGCTACTACCGGTCCCTCGCCGCCGACACCGACGAGCGGGTGCTGCCCGCGCCGGACCGGCTGCGCCGCAGCGCCGACCGCTGGGCCCGGCGCCGCGCCGCGCTGACCGTCCTGGCGGTGGCCGGGCTGGTCGGCGGCACGGTGGCCGGCAGCCAGCTGGTGCTCGCCGCCGGGCCGGCGCCGAACCCGGCTCCGCCGCCCGCGGGTACGCCCACCCCGCGGCCGTCCACCGCCACGCCCTCGGTCGCGCCGGCGTCACCGCCACCGCCGTCGCCGACCGTCGGCCGTACGCCCGGCTCGCGGAGCCCGGCCGTGCCCACCACGCCTCCGGCCCCGGCCACCCCGACCACCATCCCGGACCGGGCGTTCTTCGTCATGCCCGCCGCGAACGACGCCGGCACCGGTAACTACTTCGGCCCGGGACCGGTGCTGCCGGTGCTCTGCGGCGCGAGCCCCGCCGACGAGCGGGTGGTGGCGCAGCGGGCCCGGTCGTTGCCGTACCGCCGGACCGGGGCCCCGGCCGACGAGGTGCCGTCCGGCAACTACCGGAACAGCATCACGATCTATCGGACCGGCGGCGCCGGGGCGGCACTGGCCGAGCTGCGCGCGGCGGTCCGGGCCTGCCCCGAGCAGCCCGCCCGGGGCCGGCCGTCGGTGACGGTACGGCAGCAGTTGCTGCCCGACACCGGGTACGGCGACGAGTCGGTGCTGTTCGAGACGCGGATGCCGTACCGGGACGCGAACGGCGATCCGAGCGGCGGCGACGAGGTGCATCTCATCCGCGCGATCCGCCTCGGTGACGTGGTGACGGTGCTGTGGGAACAGGGCTGGGAGAGCACCTCGACCGAGCGCGCCCAGTTCGACGCGGACAGCCGCCGGGCGGTCGAGGCGATCCGGCGGTGGCTGGACTGAGCACCCGTTTTGCGCCGCCCCGGGTCGGTGCGCTACGGTTGTCGAGCCGACGCGGGGTGGAGCAGCTCGGTAGCTCGCTGGGCTCATAACCCAGAGGTCGCAGGTTCAAATCCTGTCCCCGCTACTCGTGACGAAGGGCCCCGGAGTTCTCTCCGGGGCCCTTCGCCGTTCCCGCCCCCGGCCGCCGGTCACGCCTCGCGCGGGCGCGGAGTGAATCACCCCTCTCGTCATCGAGCAAGGTAAATGGCATTGAGGTGAGTTTTCTTACATCGCAGGTCGCTGTTGCGTCACGCATATGACGCCACAATCCGACACGCACGTTGACTATCGATGTGACTCGCTGTTTACATATGGGCCTCGCACTTCGATTCGAGTCCGCGACCGACAGACGGGGGCCTGGTCGGGGAGAGCCATTCTCCGCGCACGCTTGTGACACGTCGCCGACGTACGGGCACCGCCCGTGCGAACACGTGTCCGGCGGCCCCTGTGCTGATTCCGCCGCGATCGTCCCGCATCGATGGTGCGCGCGAGTGAGAGGCCGGCCGGAAACAACGATCAGGGAGGGAACGTGTCTCACCGTCATCTCCGCCACCCACGTACACGGGTGGCCGTCGCGGTGGTCGCACTGCTGACCGCCGCGGCGCCGCTGTCCGTACCCGCACACGCCGCCCCGAAGGTGGACCGACAGGTCGTCGACGACACCGACCTGACGATCAAGACGACAGTCGGCATCCGGGGGGAGGACATCGAGCAGATGCGCGCGCAGGGACGGCGATCGGCTACGCCGACGCCGCCCGCCGAGCCCCAGCACGCCGAACGCGCCGCCGAGCACGACTGGCGCCAGCGGGTTCCGGCGCTGTCCCTGCTCGAAGGGCAGCGGGAGGCGAACCGGCAGATCGCCGCCCACCCGCAGCCCGCGCGGCCCGCCGCCGAGGCGTCGCCGAGCCCGATGGTCGCCGCGCCGATCGGCGAGCAGCCGGCCGCCGCGCGCGTCACCGAGTGTTTCGACGCGGGTGGGGCCGACAACGGCATCGGACGCATTCACAACCGGTTCACCTACTGCGCCAGGGTCAAGCTGGTGGCCGAATACTGGGAAGTCGACAACAGGGGAATTCCCGTCGAGAAGGAGGGCACCTCGACGGGAACCATCGAGATCTTCACCCAGGGCGACGACAAGGAGCGCAGAGTCCGGGTGTTCTCCCGGATCCAGCGCGATTCGGTCGACTACGACTGGGGCCCGATCGACAATCTTTTCGTCGCGCCGAACCTGCCGCTGAGCCTGATCGCCCACTGCAGCGAGGAATACGAGATCTGCCACGCCACCCGGGGCGCGGCGACGATGCCGTGGGTGACGTGGGACAACAACACCCGGTGGTTCTACTGGGACGTGTACAACCACGAGGTGGTGACCGCGGGCCGGGACAAGCTCTCGTTCAGCCGTTGGTACCTCTCGGCCTTCAGCGACTCCAGCCGGTACCGCACGATCCGGCCGGGCAACAGCGCGCCGCGGCTCGTCCGCTGCGACTCGGCCACGTACTTCAGCCGGTTCGACACCCGGTATCCGAAGGCGTGCATCTTCGCGGAGACCATTCCGCACCTGACCTACGACCTCGTGTCCGAATACAGCGACGTCTCGCTGCACATCTGGAGAGCGCAGAACGACCCGAACGACACCTACCCGATGCTGGCGCCGGACGGCGTGCCGTGGCCGCGCGACAAGGAGATCCCGGGCAAGTTCGTCCCCGGTGACAACACCGCGCCGGCGCTGCACCGGATCACCAGCGCCCTGCACCCCGACCTCGTGCAGGCGAACAGCGACCACAAGGACGGTGCCTGCTACGGCAGGCCGCCGTACGGGCACCTGTACCAGTTGACCGGGCTGCCGGTGCCGCCCGACACCCCGGCCCAGCAGTGCGACGAGTACCCGTTCGCCTCGACACTGGAGGGTGCGGGGCACCCCGATCCGGAGAACCCGTCCTTCAACTTCTCGGTCGAGGCGGTCGACCAGCACCACAACAGCGTCGCCGGTGGCAAGCTGATCGCCTACTACGTCGACGACAGGATCCTGGCCTGGGACGCCGGCCTCGACCTGCCGTACCAGGTGAACGACAAGTTCTACGTCAACATTCGAGGCTGACGGTCCCGGTGGGGTCCCGCGGCCGCGAGACCCCACCGCCCCGGAGGTACACGTGCCGGAACCGCTCGATCTAACCGAGACGCTCGGCGAGGGATGGTGCATCACCGTCGCTCCGCTCGCCGCCGAGGAATCGCTCCGCAACATGGGTGTCGCGCAGCCCGCGGACGTGTCCGGGGCCAGGCGGCTGGTCGTCGAGCGGCTCTCCACGCGCCGGCCGGGGGACCGGTCGGTGCTGCTCCTGGGCAAGCAGGTGACCCCGCACCGGGCGATCGTGCTGGAACTGGAGGGAACGACCGGCTGGGTCGGCCTGGACCCTGCCGTGCTCTCCGGCCTGTCCACCGGCGGCGTGGCGTGCTCCGTCATGTCCGACCCGAACCGGATCGCCGCGACGTTCGCGGCCGACGGGCAGGTGAACGCCACGCTCGACCTGATCACCGGTCGGGCCTGGGGGACCCCACCCGCGCCGGTGGTCGCCGTGTTCGGCGACGGCGGGCCCCGGTCCCGTACCGATCTGACCTTCTCGCAGCGCGCCGCAGTGGTGCTGGAGGCGATGACCGGCGCGACGATCGACGCCGCCGTCGTCCTGGACGACCCGTGGCAGGGCGGACTGACCGGCGGGGCGTGACGCCCGCGGCGGCGCGCGGACCGGGATCGGGTACCCGGCTGATCCCGGCGATCACGATGGGATAAGCTGTACGAGCCGACGCGGGGTGGAGCAGCTCGGTAGCTCGCTGGGCTCATAACCCAGAGGTCGCAGGTTCAAATCCTGTCCCCGCTACGAACGTTCAGGCCCGGAATCCACCGATTCCGGGCCTGAACTCATTCCGGGGCCTTCTCGGTGAGGGCGAGCAGTTCCTCACGGGCCAGCCGGACCTGCTCGTCGGTGACGTAGGCGGTGCCGATGCCGATGGCCAGCCCTTCGGCGGCGTACCGGACGGCCCAGACGCGGCCCGGCGGCAGGCCGTCGGCCTCGAAGGCGCGGTTCCAGCGTGCCGGGTCCTCCGGATCCACGGCGAGCACGTGCTCCATGCTGTCGACCCCGAGTTGCGCGAGCAGGCCGGTGGCGCTGCCCAGCTCCGCCAGGTACGCACTGTTTCCGGTGAGGGCGCGCACGTAACCGCGCGTGAAGGCGCCGGGCCGGTCGTCAGCGGGGTCGACGTGAGCGTTCACCTCTTCCCAGAAGCGGCTGATCACATGCTCGACCAGGGCGGCGAGCAGGTCCACCCGGGAGGGGAAGTGGTGCATCAGCCCGCTCTTGGTGACACCTGCCTCCTGGGCGATGGCGGCCAGGCTGACGTTGGCGCCGTGGCGGGTGATGACCCGCTCGGCGGCGTCCAGCACCGCTCGCCGGGTACGGGCACGGTCGCGGATCAGACGACGTTCAGTGTCCGGCACGGGCACCTCCAGTGGGCACGGGCTCGGAGGGGATGACCTTCCACGCCACGACCGAGGCGCCGACCAGGATCACGGCAGCGACGAAGGTGGCCGACTGCATCGCCTGGGCGAAAGCGTCCTGCGCCGCGGCCACCACGCCAGGCGTCGGCGACCCGTAGACGGCCGCGGCCAGGGAGTCCTCCGCCAGCGCCCGGTCGGCGGCGGTGGTCTCGGCAGGAAGGGCCAGCGACGAGCGGTAGAGCAGCCCGTGCAGCGAGCCGAGGACGGCGATGCCGAGCGCGCCGCCCAGCTCGTACGCCGTCTCGGCCACCGCTGACGCGGCGCCCGCCCGCCGCTCCGGGACGGCGCCGACGACGGCGTCGGTGGAGAGCGTCATGGCGACACCGATACCGAGCCCGATGACGGCCAGGCCGATGCCCAGCCCCCAGTAGGTACGCACGTCGACGCTCAGCCCCATGACGGTGAGCCCGACAGCGGCGACCATCAGTCCCAGCCCGATCGCGCGGCCCGCCCCCAGCCGCGAGAGCAGGACGCCGATCAGCGCGACGACGAGCACCGCGGCAAGTGTCCCGGGAAGTTCGGCGGCGCCGGCCTTCAGCGGGCCGAAGCCGCGAACCAGTTGCAGGTACTGGGAGAAGAAGAACAGCAGCCCGAGGAACCCGAAGATGGCCAGCACGTTGGCGGCCAGCGCCCCCGAGAACGCCGGCACCTTGAACAGCGAGACGTCCAGCAGTGGCACCGCCAGCCGGTTCTGCCGGCGTACGAACCACCATCCGGCCAGCAGCCCCGTCGCGGCGGCCGCCACGGTGACGGCGTCCGCCCCGTCACTGAAGAGACGCTTGAGGGCGAAGACCAGCGGGACGATCGTGAGGATGGACAGCGCCGAGGAAACCACGTCGATCCGGGCCGGCGCCTCGCCCTTCGACTCCGGCAGCAGCAGCCGGCCCGCGACCAGCGCGAGCACCATCACCGGCACGTTGATCAGGAAGACCGAGCCCCACCAGAAGCGCTCCAGCAGCGCGCCGCCCACCAGTGGGCCAAGCGCGGCTCCCGCCGTCGCCCCGGCCGACCAGATCGCGATGGCCCTGGCCCGCTGAGCGCGATCGGCGAACATCGACCGGACGATCGAGAGCGTCGACGGCATCAACGTGGCGCCGGCCAGGCCGAGCAGGGCGCGGGCCGCGATCAGCACCTCCGGGGTGGAGGCGAACGCCGCCAGCACGGACGCCGAGCCGAACCCCACAGTGCCGATCATGAGCAGCCGCTTGCGGCCGATCCGGTCGGCGATGTTGCCCATCGTGATCAGGAGCCCGGCGAGCACGAAGGCGTAGATGTCACCGATCCACAGGATCTGGGTGGCGGTGGGCCCGATGTCCTCCGTCAGCGACGGGACGGCGAGGTAGAGGACGGTCCCGTCGATTGCCAGGAGAAGGACCACGAGGACGAGCACCACGAGGGCTGCCCACTCCCGCTTTCCGGCGCGTGCCTGTACGGGGCCTGCGGGCAGGGAGGATGTCATCAGCCGACCCTAACAGTCCAAATGGACGGCTATTCCTGGTGTCCGGCGACATCCGCCCCGTCCGCCGTGCTCCGGTTGCGTGTCTCGGCGAGGATGGGGGCATGTCTGCATGGAACAAGTGGTGGGGCCGCCTGGGCGCGGTCCTCGGTACGGTCGTGCTCTCGGTGTTCGTGCCGGTTGCGGCCTGGGCGTCGTCGGGCACCGGCGAAATCGTGGTGGAGGCCGCGCGCCGTCGCTCCCGCGGCGGGTTCGGCTTCCTCGGCCTGCTCTGCTGCCTCGTGGTGGTCGGCGGCATCGTGCTGCTGGTGGTGCTGCTCACCCGCAACCGCCGCAACCGCCCCCCGCGCTGACCTCACACCCGCGCCCGCCCTCCCCGCCGCCCGGTCGCCCTTTCGGGCGGGCGGAGGGGAGAGGGTCAGCTGGCCAGGGCGGCGTTGGCCTGAGCCATGAAGCGGGATGTCGCGGTGCGGGCGCCGGAGCGCTTGCCGCGGATGCTCTCGGCCGCGTCGATCAGCAGGGTGCGGACCTTGGCGTGTCCCTTGGGCGGCGGCGCGGGTGACGGGCCGGCCAGCTCGTCCAGCTCGGTGCCGAGCGCGGCCATCCGCTTCTCGGACCGGTCGGTCACGTCCGCGACGACGAACGAGCGCACCTGCTTGCTGGCGTTGAGGCCGCGTTCCACGCCGAGGAGCCGGCCGGCGGCCACGTTCGTGGTCAGGAAGTCGATCACGTTCACCACCACCTCCGGGTGGCGGGTGCCCTGGAAGCCGGCCCAGTACATCGACGCCCGGGGCCACTGGGCGGCGGGCGTGCCCGGGAGGGCCACCGCCGCCAGCTCGTCGTCGGTCAGGCGTTGCAGCTCCGGCAACTGGTGCGACCAGGCGAAGGAGGCCGCTGTGTGCCCGGTGACCACGAGCTGGCGGGCCAGCTCGCCGCTGTCCGCCTGCTCGACCAGCGCGGCGCTCGGGGTGGCCCGGCTGAAGCGGGCCACCTCCCAGAACTCGAACCAGTCGAGCAGCTCGGCCGAGCTGAAACCGAGCTGCCGCCCCCGGTACATCTCGCTGCCCTGGCCGCGCAGCCAGAGCCAGAGCGCCCGGTAGTCGCCGGACGCGTCCATGGTGCCGGCCACCCGGTTGCCGGAGGCGCGGGTCACGCGGGCGGCCCAGGCGACGTACTCCTTCCAGGACATGCCGGTGCGCGGCTCGGGCTGGTCCAGCCGGCGCAGCAGCGCGCGGTTGAACACCAGCGCCGCGCTGGTCTGCGCGGCCGGCACGCCCACGGTCCGCTCGTCCACCTGGCCGTAGCGGGCCAGCTGCGCCGGCACCTCGCGCAGGTCGATCCGCCCGTCGGCGGCGTACGGGCTGAGGTCGAGCAGGATGTCCCGGCCGGCGTACTCGGCGAGCAGGGTGTCGTCGATCTGGAACAGGTCCGGCGGGTTGCCGCCGGTGGCCTGGGTGGCCAGCCGGTCGTAGTAGCCGCTCAGCCCTTGCCAGGTGACCCGGAAGCTCACCCGGGGGTTCTGCTGCGAGTACAGGCGCAGCGCCTGTTCGGTGGCCGCCGCCCGCCGGTCGCCGCCCCACCAGAACACCGACAGCTCGACCGGGCCGTCGTCGGCGGCCGTCTCCTCCGGGCTGCACCCGGCCAGCGACGGCAGCCCGCCGCCGAGCAGCGGTAGCCCGGCGAGCGCGCCGAGAAGCCGTCGCCGGTCGAGGCCGGGACGGGGTACGGACTGCGCTGCGGGCACGGATCTCTCTCCGAACGTCGGTGGACGGATCATTTCACCGGCCCCCGGCGGGGTGTCAACGCCGGGCGGGACCGCCGGTGGGCGCGCCGGGCCGCCCCGCCGGTCATGGTGTACTAGCGCCGTGGAACTTCTGCACTCGGGCAAGGTCCGGGACGTCTACGCCGACGGCGAGGACCTGATCCTGGTCGCCACCGACCGCGTCTCCATCTACGACGTGGTGCTGCCGACCCCGATCCCGGACAAGGGCCGCCTGCTCACCGCGCTGTCGCTGTGGTGGTTCGAGCAGCTGTCCGACCTGGTGCCGAACCACGTGATCTCCGCGACTGACGTGCCGGCGGAGTTCGCCGGCCGGGCGATCCGCTGCCGCCGGCTGGAGATGGTGCCGGTCGAGTGCGTGGCCCGGGGCTACCTGACCGGCAGCGGCTTCGCCGAGTACCAGCGCTCCGGCTCGGTCTGCGGGGTGCCGCTGCCCCGCGGCCTGGTGGAGGCGTCGATCCTGCCCGAGCCGATCTTCACGCCGACGACGAAGGCCCCGAAGGGCGAACACGACGAGCCGATCACGTACGAGCAGGTGGTCGACAAGGTCGGACCGGAGCTGGCGGAGCGGCTGCGGCAGATCACCATCGACGTCTACCGGCGTGGCGCGGAGATCGCCGCCGAGCGGGGCATCCTGATCGCGGACACGAAGCTGGAGCTGGGCTGGGCGGCGGACGGCACGCTGGTCCTCGGCGACGAGGTGCTCACCTCCGACTCGTCCCGGTTCTGGCCGGCCGAGTCGTACCAGCCGGGTCGCGCCCAGTTCTCCTACGACAAGCAGTACGTGCGGGACTGGGCCACGGCCGCCGGCTGGGACAAGCAGCCGCCCGCGCCGGAGGTGCCGGCCGAGGTGATCGAGGCGACCCGGGCCCGCTACGTCGAGGTGTACGAGAAGCTCACCGGCAACCGCTGGGACTGACGCTCACTCGGCCCAGTCGAGCGTGCGCTGGACCGCCTTGTGCCACTGGCGCAGCTCACGCTCCCGGTGCGCCGGGTCCATCGTCGACTCCCACTGCGCGTCCGAACGCCACTTCTCGCGCAGCGTCGCCAGGTCGGGCCAGAACCCGACGGCCAGGCCGGCGGCGTACGCGGCGCCGAGGCACGTCGTCTCGGTGATCCGGGACCGTACGACCGGCACGTCCAGCACGTCGGCGAGGAACTGCATGAGCAGCTCGTTGCCGGTCATCCCGCCGTCGACCCGCAGCCGGCGCAGCGCCACGTCGGAGTCGGCGTTCATGGCGTCGACCACCTCGCGGGTCTGGAAGGCGGACGCCTCCAGCACCGCGCGGGCCAGGTGCCCTTTGGTGATGTAGCCGGTCAGCCCGGCGATCACGCCCCGGGCGTCGCTGCGCCAGTGCGGGGCGAACAGGCCGGAGAAGGCCGGCACCACGTAGCAGCCGCCGTTGTCGTCGACGGTGCGGGCCAGCTCCTCGACCTGCGGGGCGCTGGAGATCAGGCCGAGGTTGTCGCGCAGCCACTGCACCAGCGAGCCGGTGACCGCGATGGCGCCCTCCAGCGCGTACACGGCGGGCTGGCCCTCGATCCGGTACGCCACGGTGGTGAGCAGGCCGTGCCGCGACGGCACCGGGCTGGCGCCGGTGTTGAGCAGCAGGAAGCTGCCGGTGCCGTAGGTGCACTTGGCCTCGCCGGGCTGGAAGCACGTCTGCCCGAACAACGCTGCCTGCTGGTCACCGAGCGCGCTGGCGACCGGCACTCCGGCCAGCACCCCCTGCGCGGTGCCGTACACCTCGGCCGAGCTGCGGATCTCGGGCAGCACGGCGGCCGGGATCCGCAGCGCGTCGAGCAGCTCCGGGGCCCAGTCGAGCGTCTCCAGGTCCATCAGCATCGTGCGGCTGGCGTTCGTCACGTCGGTGACGTGCCGGCCGGTCAGCTTCCAGATCAGCCAGCTGTCCATGGTCCCGAACAGCACCTCGCCGCGTTCGGCCCGCTCGCGCAGCCCGTCGACGTTGTCGAGCAGCCAGCGCAGCTTCGGCCCGGCGAAGTAGGTGGCCGGGGTCAGACCGGTGCGGGACCGCAGCCGTTCCTGGTCGTACGTCCCGGCCAGCTCACGCAGCAGCGGGCCGGTGCGGGTGTCCTGCCAGACGATCGCGTTCGCCACCGGGCGGCCGGTCGCCCGGTCCCACACCACAGTGGTCTCCCGCTGGTTGGTGATGCCCACCGCGGCCAGCATCTCGGTGCCGATGTCGGCGCTCGCCAGCGCCTCGCGCACCACGTGCTCGACGTTCGTCCAGATCTCCTCGGCGTCGTGTTCCACCCAGCCGGGCCGGGGGAAGATCTGCCGGTGCTCGCGCTGGGCGACGGCGACGATCTCGCCGGCCCGGTCGAAGACGATGCAGCGCGACGACGTGGTGCCCTGGTCGATGGCGGCGACGAACTCTGCGGTCACGGCAGCACCGTACCCGCCGCCAGTGTCCACCGTCTTCCTCCGGCGGCCCGTACGATCAACAGACGTGCGTGACATTGCCGTGTTCAGCGGGTCGGCCCATCCCGTCCTCGCCGCCGAGATCTGCGCCCACCTCCACGTCCCGTTGCATCCGGTACGGGTGTCCCGGTTCGCCAACGACTGCCTGGAGGTGCAGTTGCAGGCGAACTGCCGGGAGCGCGACGTCTTCCTCATCCAGCCGCTGGTGCCGCCGGTCCAGGAGCACCTGGTCGAGCTGCTGCTCATGATCGACGCGGCCCGGGGCGCTTCGGCCGCCCGGATCACCGTGGTGCTGCCGCACTACGCGTACGCCCGGTCGGACAAGAAGGACGCGCCCCGCATCTCCATCGGTGGCCGGCTCGTCGCCGACCTGCTCACCTCCGCCGGCGCGCACCGGGTGCTGGCCATGACGCTGCACTCGCCGCAGGTGCACGGCTTCTTCAGCGTCCCGGTGGACCACCTGCACGCGCTGCGCGAGCTGGCCGCGCACTTCAAGGGGCACGACCTGAGCAACGCGGTGGTGGTCTCGCCGGACCTGGGCAATGCCAAGGAGGCCGCCGCGTTCGCCCGGATGCTCGGTACGCCGGTGGCGGCCGGCGCGAAGCAGCGCTTCAGCGACGACCGGGTGCAGATCAGCACCATCATCGGCGACGTGGCTGACCGGGACGTGATCGTGCTGGACGACGAGATCGCCAAGGGCAGCACGGTGATCGAGCTGATCTCGCACCTGCGCGAGCGGCAGGTCCGCTCGATCCGGCTCGCGTGCACCCACGGGCTCTTCTCCAGCGGGGCGCTGGAGCGGCTGAGCGCGCAGGAGGGCGTACTGGAGATCGTCTGCACCAACACGGTGCCGATCCCGGCGCAGAAGCGGGTGCCGAAGCTGGAGGTGCTGTCGGTGGCGCCGGCCCTGGCCGAGGCGATGCGGCGGATCCACAACGGGGAGTCGGTCAGCGCGCTCTTCGGCTGAACGGGCGGGCGGCCGGGCGGCCTGTCAGCCGTCCCGCGGGCCGGTGGCGGACTGCCGGGTGGCGAGCGCGGCGGTGATGCGGACGACCGTGCCGGCGTCGCCGGTCTCCACCTCCATCGTGTCGCTCAGCTCGCGGGCCAGCCATAGGCCCCAGCCGCCGGCGGTGTCCGGCGCCGGCCGGTCACGGTCGCGTAGCCGCCGCTCGCTGATCCCGTGCCCGTGGTCGGCGACCTCGCAGACCAGTTCGGCGTCGCGCTCCCAGAGCCGCAACCAGCCCTGCCCGCCGCCGTGCCGCACCGCGTTGGTGATCAGCTCGTTGACCGCCAGCACGAAGTCGTCCAGCCGTTGGCCGGACAGGCCCGAGTCGCGCGCGCAGGAGGTCACCGAGTGCCGCAGCTCGGTCACCTGCGCTTGGCCGAAGGCCGTGGCGAGAAGGAGGGAAGGTTCGATGGGCACAACCGTACGCGGTGCGGGGAGTTCTGCGTCTGTCATGACCCCGTCCCGACGATGGCTCTCGACGACTTTCGCGGCATTTCAACCGTACGTCAGGGTTTCTCGGGCCGCACCGACAGGGGTCCCCTCGACCGGCTGTGACATGGTGGCGCACATGCCGTCGTCCTCCGGTCTCGAGGGCCCGTTCTGGCGCTCCATCGCGGTGTTCCGCTTCGCCGCGCTCGCGTACGTCGGGCTGGTCGTGTTGCGCGACGCGGGCAGCTACGCGCACCCGGTCGCCGCGGGCGGCGTCCTGCTGGCGATGCTGGCCTGGAGCGGCGTGACGGCGGCCGGCTACGGCCGCCCGGCCGGGCGGCGCTGGCCGCTGCTGCTGGCCGACCTCGGTGTGGTGCTGGCGATCATCCTGGTCACGCCCTGGGTGGTCGGCCGGGCGGCGCTCGCCGCCGGTGTGCCGATGCTGACCGCCGCCTGGCTGGCCGGGCCGGTGCTGGCCTGGGCGGTCTCCGGCGGGCGGCGGCGTGGCGCGGTGGCCGCGCTGGTGCTCGGCGGCGCCGACCTCGCCACCCGGGACCGGATCAGCCCGTCCGCGCTGACCGGCGCGATCCTGATGCTGCTCGCCGGGGTGGTGGTCGGGCACGTGGCGCGGC
Organism: Micromonospora echinospora; assembly: GCF_014203425.1. Taxonomy (NCBI): domain Bacteria; kingdom Bacillati; phylum Actinomycetota; class Actinomycetes; order Micromonosporales; family Micromonosporaceae; genus Micromonospora; species Micromonospora echinospora. The sequence continues at coordinate 6,599,761 of NZ_JACHJC010000001.1, read as the reverse complement.
TGGCGGTGCAGGCGGAGGAGCGGTTGCAGCGGGCGGTGGAGCTGGAGGCCGCGACCCGGGAACGGGAACGGCTGGCCCGCGACATCCACGACTCCGTGCTCCAGGTGCTCGCGCTGGTCCGACGGCGCGGCGCGGACCTGGACGGCGAGGCGGCCGAGCTGGCCCGGCTGGCCGGCGAGCAGGAGGCGGCGCTGCGGGCGCTCATCGGCCGGGCGGGCGCGCCGCCGGACCCGGCCGGGGCCGAGCAGGACCTGCGCGACCTGATCGACAGGTACGCCTCGGCCACTGTCGTGGTGTCCGCGCCCGCCACGCCGGTGCCGCTGCCGGCGCGGGCCGCCGGTGAGCTGGGCGCGGCGGTCGGCGCGGCGCTGGACAACGTGGCCCGGCACGCCGGTGGACGGGCCTGGGTGCTGATCGAGGACGAGGAGGAGACGGTGACCGTCTCGGTACGCGACGAGGGGCCGGGCATCCCGGACGGGCGGCTGGTGGAGGCCGCCGCGCAGGGGCGGCTCGGGGTGGCGCAGTCAATCCAGGGCCGGGTGGCCGACCTGGGCGGCGAGGTGCGGATCGTGTCCGCGCCGGGCGCCGGCACCGAGATCGAGCTGATCGTGCCGAGGAGCCGCGGGTGAGCATCCGGGTGATGGTGGTCGACGACCACCCGATGTGGCGCGAGGGCGTGGCCCGCGACCTCACCGAGGCGGGTCACCAGGTGGTGGCGACCAGCGGCGAGGGCCGGCAGGCGGTACGGGTGGCCGCGGCGGCCCGCCCCGACCTGGTCGTGCTCGACCTCCAGCTGCCGGACATCTCCGGCGTCGAGGTGATCCGAGGGCTGCGCGCTCTGTTGCCTGACGTGCGGGTGCTGATGCTCTCGGCCAGCGGCGAGCCGCAGGGCGTGCTGGACGCGGTCAAGGCCGGTGCCACCGGCTACCTGGTCAAGTCGGCCGCCCCGGCGGAGTTCCTGGACGCGGTCCGCCGTACGGCGGCCGGTGAGCCGGTGTTCACGCCCGGCCTGGCCGGGCTGGTGCTGGGGGAGTACCGGCGGCTGGCCGCGACGCCGCCCGCCCCGCACGACGACGCGCCCCGGCTCACCGAGCGGGAGACCGAGGTGCTGCGTCTGGTCGCCAAGGGGCTGTCCTACAAGCAGATCGCCGACCGGCTGGGCCTGTCCCACCGGACCGTGCAGAACCACGTGCAGAACACCCTGGGCAAGCTCCAGTTGCACAACCGGGTCGAGCTGACCCGGTACGCCATCGAGCGGGGCCTGGACGGCTAGTGCGCCTCCGGCGCCCGGGTCTCGTGCACCGCCAGCTCCTCGGCGCTGGCGCCGCCGCCGGCCGCGCCCGCGTCGTAGGCGACGTTGTCGGTCTCCTGGTCGGTGTGCGCGCCCTCGTCCGGCTCGACCAGCCGGCCCACCTGGTGGTCGGCGACGGTGCCGAGCTGGCCGTGGTCGTACACGGACACGGGGGAGTTCGGGTCGGAGACCGGGCCCGGGTCGATCACGTCGGCGTCGAGCTGGGCCTGCGCGGCGGCCTCCTCGCTGTCCGCCTCGGCGGCGATGTCCGGGTCGACGGGGCCGGCGAGCGGGTCGTCGGCGGGACGCTCGTACTGCTCGCGCTCGAGTTTGTAGTCCAGCGACTCGCCGTCGAGCTGCTCCTCCGCCGTGGTGCCGAACTGGTCCACCGCGACCGGCGTGCGGTCGCCGGGGAGCTGCGCCGGCTCGGGGCCGTCCGCCTCGCGCCCGGTGAGCACGTCGTCGTTGGCGGTGGAGTCGTCGTCGGCGGTGTCGGGCAGGCCCGCCGCCTCGGGATCGGACACGGGGGTGGGGTACTCGTCGTCGCGCATGCCCGGGAACTACCCACTGGGCTCCCCGCCCTAACCGCAACCGGCCGGGAGGATCGGGAGCAACGGTGCGAAAGGGCACCTCAGTTGCGGACCGCCGCCTCGTCCTCGACGTACAGCACGCACCACACCACCTTGCCGTCGGGCAGCGGCGTGCTGCCCCAGCGCCGGGCCACCGTGTCGATGAGCAGCAGCCCGCGCCCGCCCAGCGCGTCCGCCGACGCCGGCCCCGCGTACGCGGGCTGCCCGGCCGAGTGGTCGCGGACGGCCACGTGCAGCGCGTTGCCGCGCGGCGCCAGCCGGAGCGTCATCGGGGTCAGGGCGTGCGCCACCACGTTGTTGACCATCTCGGTGACCGCGATGCAGGCCGGCTCGACCAGCTCCGGCAGGCCCCACCGGAGGCACCCGGCGGCGACCAGCGACCGCGCCTCGCGCGCGGCCTCGACCACCGGGGGCAGCTCGACGCCGAGCGGATCCGGCGGCGGGTCCGGCGGCGCGCCGTCCGGGTCGAGCAGCATCTCGCTGGCGGGCCAGTCGGCCACCGCCCGGCAGACCCCGTCGAGCGCGTCGCGGGCCACCGGGTCGGGGATCCGTACCCCGGACAGGTCGACCAGCAACAGGCCGGGGCGCTGCCACAGCCGGGCCAGCAGCGCTTCCCGTACGGCCTCCACCTCGGCCCGGTCGAGCACGCCGGTCAGCCGGACTCTGGCGGAGGAATCGTCGGTCTCCACCAGGCAACGCGCATCCGTCGGCATGATCGCCCCATTGTGCACCTCGGCCGCCGCCCGCGCATCGGTCCGGTCCGCGGGACTCACGGCCGACCCACCCGCGACCGGCGGCTGATCGCCGCCGCCGTACCCACGGCGGTGCCGGCCGCCAGGCCGACGGCCGCGGTGAGCCGCAGCATCTGACCACGCCGCCCGGACCAGCCGTCGGTCCGCTCGGCCTCCCCGCCAGGGGTGAAGACGGCGCCGGTGGAGTCGGCGCGTACGCCGGGACCGAACTGGGTGCGCGCGGTGTACCAGCCGAGCACCCGCTCGGCCAGCGCCGGGGCGAGCCGCCACTGGAGCCCGATCAGCCGGGCCGCACCGCCCGCGTACGCCTCCCGCCGGGGCCGGCGCAGCAGCTTCACGATCGTCTCGGCGACCATCTCCGGCGGGTACACAGGCGGTGGCGGGGTCAGCTCCCGGCCGGTGTGGTTGGCCGCGTGCCGGAAGAACGGCGTGTCGATGGTGGCCGGCAGCACGGTGCAGATCGAGATGTTCCCCCGGCCGGTCACCCGCAGCTCCTGCCGCACGGTGTCGGCCAGCCCGCGGATCGCGTGCTTCGTGGCGTTGTACGCCGACTGGTACGGCATCGCCACCTCGGCCAGCACCGACGCGTTGTTCACCAGCACCCCGCCACCGGCCGCGGTCAGCCAGGGCAGCGCCGCGCGCGTCCCGTACACGGCCCCCAGCAGGTTCACGTCCACCACCCGGCGGAACTCGGCCACCGGGATCTCGTCGAACAGCCCCACGGTGCCCACCGCGGCGTTGTTGATCCAGGCGTCGATCCGGCCGAACTCGGCCACCGCCCGCGCCGCCAACTGCTCCACCGCCTCCGGGTCGGTCACGTCGGTGGGCACCACCAGGGCCCGTCCGCCCAGTTCCCGGCAGCTCGCCGCCACCCGGCGCAGCGCGGACTCGGTCCGGGCGGCGAGCACCACGTCGGCGCCCCGCTGGGCCAGCGCGTACGCGGTCGCCGCGCCGATCCCGCTGGACGCGCCGGTGATGACGACTGTGGCGTCGGAGAGGCTACGGGTTAGCGGCATTCCCCGGCGGTACCCCCGGGCCGCCCGGTCATGCCGACCGATTTCGACGGTGATCGGGTTCGGTCCGCCGTCCCGCTCGCGGGACGGCGGTGGCCCGGTGACGCCGATCTGCCAGGTTTGGGCGCGCCGGACCTGGGTTAATGGGACGCTCTGACCGGAGACCCCGCTACGCGAGAAACGCATGGAGGTGCACCATGCGCGTCGGCCTTGTATGCGCGCACGCCGGCTCGTCCACCGACGGTCCCACCGTCGGGACGCAGGAGCACATTGCGCGCGTGGCGGCGGAGCTCGCCGCCCGGGGCCATGACGTCCGCGTGTACGAGCGCCGTGCCGCCGCCGCCCAGCCGGCCCTGACCGAACTCGACGGCTACCGGGTGGAACGCGTGCCGGTCGGTCCGCCCGACGTGCTCTCCACCGCCGAGCTGGTGCCGTTCGTCGCCGAGTACGGCCGCTGGCTGGCCGGGCAGTGGGCCGGCGACTGGACCCCCGACGTGGTGCACGGCCACTACTGGGTCGGCGGGCTGGCCGCCGCCCACGCGGTACGCGCCACCGACATCCCGGTGGTGCAGACGTTCCACTCGCTCGGCGTCGAGCAGCTGCGGCACCTCGGGTCCCGTTACGGCGGGCCGGGCGAGCGCATCCCGCTGGAACGGGCGCTGACCCGGGCGGTGGACGTGGCGGTGGCCCAGTGCAACGACGAGGTCGACGAGCTGACCCGGATGGGCCTGCAACGCACCGCCGTGGCGATGGTGCCGACCGGGGTGGACACCGGCCAGTTCCACCCGGACGGCGAGGCGGCGCCCCGGGACCAGCGGCCCCGGATCCTCTCCGTCGGCGGGCTGGCGCCCGGGCACGGGCAGGACGACCTGATCCGCGCGATGCGGCTGGTGGGCGACGCGGAGCTGGTGATCGCCGGTGGCCCGCCGGCCGAGCGGCTGGACGGGCACGCCGAGGCGCGCCGGCTGCGTGAGCTGGCCGAGCGGGCCGGCGTGGCGGAGCAGGTGAAGCTGGTCGGCGCGGTACCGCACGACCAGATGGCGACCTGGTACCGCTCCGCCGACGTGGTGGCCTGCACGCCGCACTACGCGTCGGCCGGGCGGGTGTCGCTGGAGGCGATGGCCTGCGGCGTGCCGGTGGTCGGGTACGCGATGGGCGGCATCGCCGACGCGGTGGTGGACGAGGTGACCGGCAAGCTGGTGCCGCCGGGTGACGTGCGCACGCTCGGGGTCACGCTGCGCCGGCTGCTGTCGGACAACGCCGGACGGTTCGCGTACGGGCACGCCGCTGTGGACCGGGTCCGGTGCAGCTACACCTGGGAACGTACCGCCACCGCGCTGGAACGCCTCTACGAGCGGGTGATCGGGCGTCGCCGGCCGGCCCCGCCGATCGAGCCGACGCCGGTCGAGGTGACGCCGCCGGTCGAGGTGGCCGTCTCGGAACGGGGACCGGTCGAGGCGGCCTGAACGGGCACCATCCCGGCGCCCACTGTCGCCTTCTGGCGGTCGCGGGCGCTGGCGTGCTGGTGCTGCGGTGCGGCGTACCGGGTCAGGCCGACCACCGCCGCGAGCGTGACCAGGAAGCCCAGGCCGGCCAGCCACTCCCGCCCGGGCCAGATCTTGTCGTTCAGCAGCAGCAGGCCGACGATCGCCGCGGGCACCGCGCCGGCGGCGTCCATCGCGGCCACCGCCGCCGTCGTCGACCCCCGCTGCATGGCGAGGCCGAGCAGCAGCTGACCGATCACCGAGTGGACGATCAGCAGGTAGAGCAGCGGGTCGCGGACGAACGCCTCCGCCGAACCGGCCGACGCGAGCGGCCGGGCCGCCACCGCCGCGGCGGAGAACGCCATCCCGGCAAGCGAACCGAGCACCACCGACCCGAGCGCGCCGTGCAGCCGGGCCGCGAAGAAGCCGGACCCGGCGATCACCGCCACCGCCACCGCCAGGCCGACCAGCCCGGCGGTGCCGAGCTGCCGCGACGGGGCCGGCTGGGCCGACAGCACGAGCGCGGTGATGCCGCCGAACAGCAGCACCAGCAGCACCACCTCGGCGGCCGGCAACCGCCACTTGAGCACCAGCACGCCGAGCACGGCGGTCACCCCGAGCCCGGCCGCCACGCTCGCCTGCACCAGGAACAGCGGCAGGTCGCGGCGGGCCAGGAACGCCAGCACGAAGCCGACGACCTGGCAGGCCAGACCGATCAGGTACGTCCGGTGCCCGGCGAGGCGCAGCAGCAGCCCCGGGTCGAACGTGTGGTGCACAGTTGTCCGCGCCGCGGCGACCGACTGGAGAAGGTTGGCGAAGCCGTACGCGATGATCATCGCTGCCAGGAAGCACCAACCGGAGGAAACCACCTGGCGAGGATAGAGGCTCTTCCCGGTTCAGCGCTCGGCTGGACGGCCGAGCCGGGCCAGGATGTCGTCGTGCAGCGCTCCGTTGCTGGCCAGGGCGCTGATGTCGGCGGAGTCCGCGCCGGCCGGGGCGGGCCGCCCGGCCAGATCGGTGATCACGCCGCCCGCCTCCGTGACGATCGGCACCAGCGCGGCGATGTCCCACAGCGACAGCTCCGGCTCCACCATCACGTCCAGCGCACCCTCGGCCAGCAGCATGTAACCGTAGAAGTCGCCGTACGCGCGGCTGCGCCAGGTGTCCCGCATGAGCTGGAGCACCGCGTCGAGGCGGCCGGCCTGCTCCCACCCGGTCAGCGACGAGTAGCAGAAGCTCGCGTCGCCGAGCGCTGTCACGCCGGAGACCCGGATCGGCGTGCCGTCCGCCGGTCCGGTGCCGGCGAACGCGCCCGCGCCGAGCGCGCCCCACCAGCGGCGGCCCAGCGCCGGGGCGGAGACCAGGCCGAGCACCGGCCGGTCGTGCTCCAGCAGCGCGATGAGCGTGGCCCAGACCGGTACGCCCCGGACGAAGTTCTTCGTGCCGTCGATCGGGTCGATCACCCAGCGCCGCCCGTCGGGACCGGCCGGCGGCTGCTCGCCGTACTCCTCGCCGAGCAGGCCGTCGCCGGGACGGTGGGCGGCCAGCAGCGCGCGGATCTCCCGCTCCACGGCGGTGTCCGCGTCGGAGACCGGGGTCAGGTCCGGCTTCGACTCGACGCGCAGGTCCAGCGCGCGGAACCGGGCCGAGGAGACCGCGTCCGCGGCGTCGGCGAGCAGGTGGGCGAGGGCGAGGTCGTCGGCGTACCCGGTCATGTCCGACACGCTAGTGGCGTGACCACGACCGTCGGTCGTCGGGGCGTCACCCGAGCGCTGTCACCGCCTCAGTCGGGGCCGACCAGGAGGACGAAGGTGCGTGCCAGACCGAAACGGTCGGTGCGCGGCCAGTCCAGAGCGGCGAGCGCGGCGGCGGACGGCTCGTGCCGTCGGCCGTTGATCCGCACCTCGCACTCGGTGACGTCACCACCCTGGCCGACCAGCATGCGAACGCCGTTGAGATGTGGCCGGTCCAGCCCGGCCGCGATCACCGGCGCCAGGGTCGACCACGGCATCGCCTCGGCGAACCACTCCTGCTTGTGCTGCGATCCGTCGGCGGACCATCCGGTCACGCCGCCGACGATCGCATGCCAGCCGGCGAACCCGCCCTTGTCGCCCGACCTGAAGTGGCTCGCCAGCCGCCCTCGCTGCTCGATCATCTCCAGGACCGTCACCAGGCAGGTCTCGATCCACGCGCCGATCGCCTGGCGGGCCGCCTCGACCGGGTCGGCCGCCAGGCCGAGCGTGCAGTCGACGATGGTCGGCACGTCCGGCCGGTCCGCGTTCAGCAGGAGCTCCAGGTCCAGGTGACGGTAGTCGTCGCTGTCCGGTGGAAGGACCCGGACGCCCAGCGACCCCGACCGCAGCATCGGCCCGTCGGTCATCCGCCACTCGCCACCCACCTCGGCGAGCATCGGCGCGGCCAGCTCCAGCACCCGCTCGGCGGGCAGAGGCCGTGGGGTCGGCCGGGGATCGATCATGGTGGGTCAGCGTACCGGCGAGGCCCGGCGCCATAGGTCCGGCCGGCGACGCCGGTCAGGACCCGGCGAGCGGGTCGCCGGGGTTGCGCTCGGGCTCGCGCGGGTCGCCCTCGCCGCTGCGGGAGGCCAGCAACCGCCGGTACGAGGCGAGCCGACGCGCGTCCGCCTTCCCGGCGGCCACCCAGGCGTCCAGCGCGCAGTCCGCCTCGTCGGCGGTGTGCGGGCAGTTGGCCGGGCAGTCCACAGTCGCCTCGACCAGGTCGGGGAAGCCGTGCAGCAGGCTCTCGGCGGACACGTGGGCCAGCCCGAAGCTGCGTACCCCGGGAGTGTCGACGATCCAGCCGCTGTCGCCGTCGGTGTCCGGCTCCGGCGGCAGGCGCAGCGCCACCGCGCTCGTCGACGTGTGCCGGCCCCGGCCGATCGCGCTGACCGTGCCGACAGCCCGCTCGGCGTCCGGGACCAGGCGGTTGACGAGCGTCGACTTGCCCACCCCGGAGTGGCCCACCATCACCGACACCCGGCCGGCGAGCAACGCGCGGAGCGCGGCCAGGTCGGAGTCCGGGCGGATCAGCACGTACGGCAGCTCCAGCTCGGTGTAGTAGCCGAGCACCGCCTCCGGGCCGCCCAGGTCGGCCTTGGTGAGGCAGAGCAGCGGCTCGATGTCGGCGTCGTACGCGGCCACCAGGCAGCGGTCGATGAACCCGGTACGCGGCGGCGGATCGGCGAGCGCGCTGACGATCACCAACTGGTCGGCGTTCGCCACCACCACCCGTTCCAGCCGCCCTTCGGCGGTGGTCTCGTCGTCGTCGGCGGTACGCCGCAGCACCGAGGTCCGCTCGGCGATGCGCACGATGCGGGCCAGCGCGCCCGGCGCGCCGGAGGTGTCGCCGACCAGCCCCACCCGGTCGCCCACCACCACCGACTTGCGTCCCAGCTCACGGGCGCGCATGGCGGTGACGAGCGGGGCGTCGGGCCCTGCGCCGGCCAGCACGCAGGTGTAGCGGCCCCGGTCGACGGCGATGACGAACCCGTCGACGGCGTCGGCGTGCTGAGGGCGGGTGCGCGTACGCGGTCGCGACGACCGGCCCGGTCGGACCCGGACGTCGTCCTCGTCGTACTCCCGCCGCTTCGTCGCCAGGACGTCCCCCCGCTGTCAGTTCTTGCCGGTCACCATCCCCGACCATAGTGCCGGGAACTCCGGCATGGTCTTGGAGGTGCACGCCACGTCGTCGACCTCGATGCCGGGGACGGCGAGCCCGGCCACCGCGGCGGCGTGCGCCATCCGGTGGTCGGCGTAGGTGCGGAACGTCCCGCCGCGCAGCGGGCGGGGCCGGATCTCCAGGCCGTCGGGGGTCTCGGTGATGTCCGCGCCGAGCGCGGTGAACTCCTTCGCCAGCGCGGTGACCCGGTCGGTCTCGTGGCCCCTGATGTGGCCGATGCCGGTGAGCCGGGACGGGCCGTCGGCCAGCAGCGTGAGCGCGGTCAGCACCGGGGTCAGCTCGCCGACGTCGGAGAGGTCGGCGTCCAGCCCGCGTACCGTGCCGGTGCCCCGCACGGTCAGGCCGCCGGTGCCGAGCGTCACCTCGCCGCCCATCCGGTGCAGCAGGTCCCGCAGCTGCTCGACCGGCTGGAGGCTGCTGCGCGGCCAGTCCTGGAGCGTCACCTCGCCGCCGGTGACGAGCGCGGCGGCGAAGAACGGCGCGGCGCCGGAGAGGTCGGGCTCGATCTCCCAGCCACGCCCGGACAGCGGGCCCGGCTCGACGGTCCAGACGTCCGGCGTGGTGTCGTCCACCGCGGCGCCGGCGGCGCGCAGCATCTGCACCGTCATCCGTACGTGCGGCGCGGACGGGACCGGGGGACCCTGGTGGCGGACCACCACGCCCCTGTCGAACCGGGGCGCGGCCAGCAGCAGCCCGGAGACGAGCTGGCTGGACGCGGAGGCGTCGATCACCACGTCGCCGCCGGCGACCCGGCCGGCGCCGAGCACGACGAGTGGCAGGCTGCCCGTCGGCGGGGCGTCGATGCGGACGCCGAGCGCCCGCAGCGCGCCGATCAGCGGGCCGAGCGGGCGGGTGCGGGCGTGCGGGTCACCGTCGAACGTGACCCGGCCGGCCGCCAGCCCCGCCACCGGGGGCAGGAAGCGCATCACCGTTCCGGCCAGGCCGACGTCGACGTGTGCCGGCCCGGCGAGCGGATGCGGGCGGACCAGCCAGCGGTCGTCGTCGGAGATGGACACGTGCGCGCCCAGCTCGCGCAGGCCGCCGGCCATCAGCTCGGTGTCCCGGGCGCGCAGCGGCCGGGCCAGTGTCGACGGTCCGCTGGCCAGTGCGCAGAGCACCAGGGCCCGGGCGGTCATCGACTTGGAGCCGGGCAGGCGCAGCGTCGCGGCGACCGGGTCGCTCGCGGTCGGCGCGGTCCAGGGTTGCGGCTGAGGTGTCGCGGTCGGATTCCCCACGGTCACATTCTGCCAAGTTCCCGGCCCGGTGGAACCGTCCGCGGCCGCTGCTCCCGTTGGGCGGGACAGCCGAAACGTCCGGATGGAGCTAGCGTGGGCGCCATGTGCGGGAGGTACGCCACGACCCGGAGCGCCGGTGACCTGAGCGCGATCTTCTCCTCGGCCGACGAGACCGGCGGGGTGGGGCCGGACTTCAATGTCGCCCCGACCGATCCGGTGCCGCTGGTCCGGCTCGCTCCGGAGGGGCACCGGCTGCTCTCCCTCGGCCGCTGGGGGCTGCTGCCGCAGTGGTCGCGCAGCGCCGCCGGCGCCGCCCGCATGATCAACGCGCGGGCCGAGACGATCGCCACCAGCCGGGCGTACGCGCCGTCCTTCGCCCGCCGCCGCTGCCTGGTCCCGGCCGACGGGTGGTACGAGTGGGTCCGGCTCGCCGGTGGCGGGCGGCAGCCCTACTTCATGACGCCCCGGGACGGCTCGGTGCTCGCCTTCGCCGGCATCTGGTCGACGTGGGAGTCGGCCGGGCGGGCCCGGCTCACGTTCAGCGTGCTCACCACCGCTGCGGTCGGCGAGCTGGCCGAGGTGCACGACCGGATGCCGCTGCTGCTGGCGCCGGACCGCTGGGCGGACTGGCTCGGCCCCGCCGACGACCCGGCCGGGTTGCTCACGCCGCCCGACGCCGGCCTGCTCGCCGGGCTGGAGATCCGCCCGGTCTCCCGGGCGGTCGGCGACGTCCGCAACGACGGTCCCGAGCTGATCGCGCGGGTGTCCCCGGAGGGCGTGCAGGCGGTCTCCGGGCCGACCCTGTTCTGATCACGCTCCGCCACATCGACGCACCCCTTTTGCCCGGTTTTCTCCGGGAAGGTCGCCCGGACGTTCAGTCAGTTTCATTGAAGACTCTTGTCCTTACGTATGCGAATGCGATAGAACACAGCGCCGGTGATGGGCGTCAGTTCGCACGGGGCGACGACACTCATCGATCTTGCGAAAAGATCTTCGCCGGTCCCACGGGGGAGGTGGGTGTATTGACACGGGCACGCATGCCCCGCCCGCACGAGGTCGCCGCGGCACGGCGCGACCCACGACTGCTGCGGGCTCTGCACGAACGACGCCAGGACGAGGCGTGGCGGACCAGAGGCACCTGTCAGAACGTCGATCCGGAGACGTTCTTCCCGGCGCCCAACGAGCCCGCCGACGCCGCGGTGGCACTCTGCCGCACGTGTGACGTCCAGGGCTCCTGCCTGGCCTGGGCGCTGGAGGTGGGCGACTGCCACGGCGTCTGGGGCGGCACCACGCCGCGCGAGCGGCGAGCCATGCTGGTGGCCTGGCGTAGCGAGGTGCAACCCGATCCGGACGCGATCGACGACGCCGGCCCGCCGGTGCGTGACCGCCTGCTCACCCTGGTGCCGCTGAGCTGATCCCTCGTCGCCCGTGGCCCGTTCGCGGGCCACGGGCGACGAGCGGTTCTCCCGCCCTGCCGCCGCCGGCCCGCCCGGCGTGCGCAGAATGGGCCGGTGCGGCACGACGACGAGATCGACACACCCCGGGGACGGGCCCGGTTCCGCTTCCACCCGCCCACCGGCGGCGCGACAGTGCTGGTGCTGGGTCACGGGGCGGGTGGCGACGTGGACGCGCCGGACCTCACGGCGGTCCGGGACGCGGTACGCGACGCCGGAGCCGGGGTGGCCCTGGTGACCCAGCCGTACCGGGTCGCCGGGCGGCGCGCGCCCGCTCCCGCCGGGCACCTCGACGAGGCGTGGACGGCCGTGCTGGCCGAGCTTCGCCGACGCGCCCCACAGGTGCGCGACTGGGTGGTCGGCGGCCGGTCCAGCGGCGCCCGGGTGGCCTGCCGCACCGCCGTCGCCACCGGGGCGGCAGGTGTGGTGGCGCTGGCGTTCCCGCTGCACCCGCCGGGTCGGCCGGAACGCTCCCGGGCCGCGGAACTGCTCACCGGACTGCCCACGCTCGTGGTCAACGGCGACCGGGACCCGTTCGGCGTACCCGAGCCCGGCCCCGGGATCGAGGTGGTGGTCCGGCCGGGACAGCGGCACGACCTGCGGGGCGACCCGGCCGGCACGGCCGCCGTGGTCCAGGACTGGCTGCGCGTACGCGGATGGTTGTCCTGACCGGCGGCCTGCGCCGTGACCGTCGCCCGTAGCGGGTCGTTGCACCGGTTGGTGCCGGCCGCCCGGTTCGGGCGCGCCGGGGCCACCCTCCCAGGCCCTTCCTGGTCCCAGCGGCGGTCGCGGCCGGCGCCGGGGCCAGGATCGGGTGGGATCGGTGGAATGCCGCACCCCGTACCTCGCGTTACCTCCCTGTGGACGACGTCATTGGCAGCGCGAGGGGGGTGACCGGTGTCGACCCAGACACGGAGCCGGGAACGGGACGAACAGGACGAGCGGCAGCTCAGGCGGCTGCTCGGCGCGCCGGAGTGGCCCGCGGCGGCGTCGGTCGTGAGCACCGGCACAGACTCCGGAAGTGAATCTGCCGGAATGTGGGTACGCGTATCCTCGGCGGGAAAGCATCCGACGCGAGGGGATGTGCGGTTGACCACCGAAAAGACGGACGAGCGCAGGGCCCGCTTCGAGCGGGACGCGATGCCCTTCGTCGACCAGCTCTACGCCGCCGGTCTGCGGATGACCCGCAACCCGGCCGACGCGGAGGACCTGGTTCAGGAGACGTACCTGAAGGCGTACGCCGCCTTCCACCAGTTCGAGCAGGGCACGAACCTGAAGGCCTGGCTCTACCGGATCCTGACCAACACCTACATCAACACCTACCGCAAGCGGCAGCGCCAGCCCATCCAGGCGCCGACCGAGGAGATCACCGACTGGCAGCTCGCCGAGGCCGAGTCGCACACGTCCAGCGGCCTACGCTCGGCCGAGACGGAGGCGCTCGACCGGCTGCCGGACAGCGACGTCAAGGAGGCCCTCCAGCAGTTGCCGGAGGAGTTCCGCATGGCCGTCTACCTGACCGACGTCGAGGGCTTCTCCTACAAAGAGGTCGCCGACATCATGGGCACGCCGATCGGCACCGTGATGTCCCGCCTGCACCGTGGCCGACGTAATCTGCGGAAGCTGCTCGAGCAGTACGCGGCGGAGCGCGGTTTCAGCGCCGCCTCGTCGAAGAAGGGTTCGACCGCCGCCGCCAGCCGGGAGGTGTGACCGTGAGCTGTGGACAACCGCACGAGACGGACTGCCGCGAGGTGCTCGCCGAGGTCTACCTCTACCTCGACCTGGAGTGCGGCGAGGAGCGCCGGGTGCTGATCCGGCACCACCTGGACGAGTGCGGGCCGTGCCTGCGCGAGTACGGCATCGAGCAGGAGGTCAAGGCGCTCGTGGCCCGCTGCTGCGGCAACGAGGCGGCGCCGGAGAAGCTGCGCGAGCGGCTGCGCCTGCGGCTGACGGAGCTGGTGGTCTTCGAGACCACCGAGTTCCGCGAACTGGCCGACTGACAAGCGACGGAACGGCCCGGGTCCGAATGATCGGACCCGGGCCGTTCCGCGTTTCCGGCAGGTGCCGCGCTGATCCCGATGATCAGGAGTTGGGGCGCTTGCCGTGGTTGGCGTTGCTCTTCTTACGGGCCTTCTTCTTACGGGCCTTCTTCGCCATGCTCTGCCTCCTTGTGCGTTCACGGTTCCGTCCGCGGGTGAGCGCGGCGGAGGTCGCGGTGTGGCTCCCGGGCTCGCCGGTGGCCGACCCGCACGATGCTAGTGCCGCCGCCGCCCGCCCGAGCGCGGTGGGGCGGATCGTGTGCCGGTGGTGCGCGGTCCGGCGTGACCGGCGTCATGATTGGATACCGTTCGCAGGACTGTCGGGGAGCTGTCGGGGAGAGGGAGGGCCGGGACATGGCCGAGGAGATCCGGGCCGAGATGGTGGCGAACGTCTGGAAGGTCGTGGTGTCGGCCGGCGACACCGTGTCCGAGGGCGACACGCTTGTCATCCTGGAGTCGATGAAGATGGAGATCCCGGTGGTCGCCGAGTCCGACGGCGTGGTGCAGAAGCTCGCCGTCAACGAGGGTGACGTGGTGCAGGACGGCGACCTGATCGCGGAGATCGGTTGACCGCCCTGCTGGTGCGCCGCGCCGAGCCGGCGGACTTCCCCGCCGTGGCGCGGCTGACGGTCGCCGCGTACGAGGCGGACGGCCAGCTCAAGGACGAGAGCGGGTACGCGCCGGTGCTCGCCGACGTGGCCACCCGCGCCCGGACCGGCGAGGTGCTGGTGGCCGTCGACGACACCACCGGCCAGGTGCTCGGCGCGGTGACGTTCGTGCTGCCCGGCACGCCGTACGCCGAACTCGCCGGTCCCGGCGAGGCCGAGTTCCGGATGCTCGCGGTGGATCCGGCCGCGCAGGGCCGTGGAGCGGGCGCCGCGCTCGCGGCCGCGTGCGTGGCGCGCGCGGCGGAGCTGGGCTGCACGGCGGTGGTGATCTGCGTACGCGCCGGGAAGGCGGCGAACGCGCATCGCCTCTACGACCGGCTCGGTTTCGTCCGGCTGCCGGAGAAGGACTGGTCGCCGCTGCCCGGCATCGATCTGCTCGGTCTGCGGCTGGACCTGACCGCGGCGCGCTGAGCCGGGCGCGGCTCAGGCCGCCGGCCCGGCCCCGCCGTCCGATCCGGTTTCGCCGATCTTCGCGAGCAGCTCGTCGGCGACCTCGAGCGCGATCCGCTTCCGCTCGTCGTCGGTGATGCCGGGCGCCCGGACCGCGAACCAGCTGCTGTGCACCGCGAACAGCGTCAGCGCGGCGCGGAGCTGGGCGGCCGGCGAGTCGTCGCCCCGGCACAGCTCGTGGGCCAGCCGCATCATCCGGTCCCGCATCTGCTGGCCGGCGACCAGGCTCTTGAGCACCGTCTGGTTCTGCTCGAAGAAGCGCATCACCTGGGGCAGGTCGCCGGCGAACATGCTGTCGGCGTACCGGCCGAGCAGGGTGCGCCGGGTCGCGAGGGTGGGCGGCTGGTCGGCGGCCCAGGCGATCAGCTCGTCCATCCGGCGCAGCCGGTCGTCGACCAGGCTGGTGACGATCTCGTCCTTGCTCTTGAAGTGGTAGTAGAGCGCCGCCTTGGTGACCCCGAGACGCTCGGCGATCTCCCGCAGCGAGGTCTTCTCGTAGCCATGCTCGGTGAAGAGTTCCAAGGCGACGGCCTGGATGCGCTGCCGCGTGCCTCCTGTGGTCTCCCTCACCAGCCGACTTCCTTCCAATCCGCTTGACGTCCGACCGTCCTCAGCTTACCGTCCGGCTAGTAAGTCAACTAGCCGGGCGGCAAGTAAGTTGATCACATGATCTGCGGGGGAGCCTACCGATGAGTCAACAAGCCCAGGTCGCCGCGAGACCCAACATCCGCGTCGTCCTGTTCGGCCTGATGATCGCGATGATGCTCGCGATGCTCGACAACATGATCGTCAGCACCGCGCTGCCGCGGATCGTCTTCGAGTTCGGGGGTGCCGACCACTTCACCTGGGTGGTCACCGCGTACGTGCTGGGCACGACGGTCTCCACGCCGATCTGGGGCAAGCTCGGCGACCTCTACGGACGCAAGGCGGTCTTCCTCACCGCCGTGGTCGTGTTCCTGGTCGGCTCGGCGCTCTGCGGCATGTCCGGCTCCGGCGTCTTCGGCGGCAGCGACAACGGCATGATCGAGCTGATCGCGTTCCGCGCCGTGCAGGGTCTCGGCGCCGGCGGCCTGATGGTCGGCGTCATGGCGATCATCGGCGACCTGGTGCCGCCCCGCGAGCGGGGTCGCTACCAGGGAATGATCGCCGGCATCATGGCCATCGCCATGGTCGCGGGGCCGCTCGTCGGCGGCTTCATCACCGACCACCTCTCCTGGCGCTGGGCGTTCTACGTCAACCTGCCGCTGGGCGGGGTGGCGCTGCTGGTCCTGGCCACCACGATGCACCTGCCGAAGTACCGCACCGAGCACAAGATCGACTGGCTGGGCGCAGCGCTGCTGTCGGTGGGCATCACCGCGATCGTGCTGGTCACCACCTGGGGCGGCAACGAGTACGCCTGGGCCTCGCCGCAGATCCTCGGTCTCGCCGTGCTCGCGGCGGTCGCGCTCGGCGCGTTCGCGCTCGTCGAGCGGCGTGCGCCCGAGCCGATCCTGCCGCTGAGCCTGTTCGCCAACCGCAACTTCGCGCTGATCTCGGTGATCGGGTTCCTGCTCGGCTTCGCCATGTTCGGCGCGATGAACTTCCTGCCGCTCTACCAGCAGACCGTCCAGGGCGCCTCGGCCACGAACAGCGGCCTGCTGCTGCTCCCGCTGATGTTCGGCATGCTCGTGGTGTCGCTGGTGGTCGGCCGGACGATCACCAGGACCGGTCGCTACCGCGTCTTCCCGATCGTCGGCGGCGTGGTGATGGCCGCCGGGATGGGCCTGCTCAGCCTGCTGGACGTGGACACCAGCAAGGCGCAGTCCTCGCTCTACATGCTCGTGCTCGGCGTCGGCATGGGCTTCCTGATGCAGACCTCGATGCTCATCGCGCAGAACAGCGTCGAGCAGAAGGACCTCGGCGCGGCCAGCGGCGCCGCCACGTTCTTCCGGTCCATCGGCGGCTCGTTCGGCGTCTCCCTCTTCGGCGCGATCTTCGCCAACCGTCTCGCCGACTCGGCGGCCGGTCCCGCGTTCTCGGGCTCTGGCGGCGGCGAGGGCGGCGCGATGAACCTGGAGGCCCTCAAGAAGCTCACCGGTACGGTGCGCGAGGCGGTGCTCGGTGGCCTCGCCGACGCCATCTCGCACGTCTTCTTCTGGGCGGTCCTCTTCACCGTCGCCGTGCCGGTGCTTGCCTGGTTCATCAAGGAGGTGCCGCTGCGCGCGACCAACGACGTGCGGCCGGCCGGCACCACCCCGGAGGACGAGGCCGAGACCGCGCTCGGCAAGGCCCCGGTCGCCTGACGCACCCGCCGCGGCCCCGCGCCCCCACCCCGGGGGTACGCGGGGCCGCCGCGTATCCACTCCAGCGAGGCGCCCCGGTGCCTGGTACCGGGATGCCTTGCGCCCGCTGCCCGCCAGTTCGAGGTAGTGGTGGGGTCCGGGGCGAGTTGATCGCGCCATTTCGGGGAGGTGGCGGGCCAGTGGGTGTCTGGGTGGTCGGCGAGGTGGTCCCGGTGCCCGGTGGCGGGTGCTCGCCAGTTCGGGGAAGTGGTGGGGTCCGAGGTGGGGTGATCGCGCTACTTCGGGGAGGTGGCGGGCTGTGGATGTGTGCCCGTGCCGGGTGCTCGCCAGTTCGGGGAAGTGGTGGGGTAAGGGTGAGTTGATCGCGCCACTTCGGGGAGGTGGCGGGCCTGCGGGTGGTCGGGTGCTCGGCGGGGCCCCTCCGGGTGGCCGGTGCCTGCCAGTGCGGGCTGGTGGTGGGGTTCGGGGTGGGTTGATCGCGCCACTTCGGGGAGGTGGCGAGGCTCCGGCGCTGGGAGTTGGTGTGTGGGGTGGGCCTGGGGTCGTGGTCGCCGCGCGGTGCCCGCCAGTTCGGGGAAGTGGCTGGGTCGGAAGGGAATCGATCGCGCCAGCTCGGGGGAGTGGCGGCGCTCGGCGAGGTGGTGGGGGCCGGGGCGGGCCACCTCGGGGAGACAGTGCGGACGCGACTGCGGTCAGCCTCGGCGGAACACGGCTGTGAGGCGTCGCCAGAGGCGGCGCAGCGGGCCGCCGGCGGCGCCGGCGATGAGCGTGTCGGCGGTGGCACGGGCGGCCGGGTCGAGGGCCGGGGTGGCCCGCGCCAGGTACGCGAGCGACACCGCCACCGGGGTACGCCGGGCGGCGCTGGATGCCACCTCGGTGAGCCGGCCGGCCACCACGGCGGCCACGTCGGCACGGGTGGCCGGGTCCACCCAGGCGGCGGTGACCAGGGCGAACAGCGCCGCGTCGGCGGCCGGGCCGGGACCGGTGGCCAGTTCGCGCAGCACCCGCCGGCGGGTCGACGACTCCCACGGCTCGTCGGTGCGGTGGTGCAGCAGGCCGAGGCAGGCCCAGACCTGCGCGCAGCGTTTCCACAGTGCCGGGTCCTGCCCGCCGAGTACCCGGCCCAGCGCGGTGGCCGGCGCTTCGGGCGGGTACGCCAGCAGCGCGAGCAGATCGGTGAGGTCCACTGTGGCCAGCCCGACGGCGGCGTCGTACGCGGCCGGGGGGTGCGCCCACGCCGGGTGCGCCAGGTGCTGGAGCCGTCGTACCGCGGCCGCCGAGGGGGCGGGCCCGTCGGGGGACGCGAGTTCGTCACCGGCCGGTGTGACCTGACCCAGCCAGGGGCGCCCCCGGCAGCACTCGGCGAGGTCGCCGTGCTCGTGCGTGTCGTCGGGGTGCTCCCGGACGAAGTCGGCGAGCGCCACCAGGTGGTCCACGTCGCCGTCGCGCTGGAAGCGCAGCCGGTGCGCGGTGTGCACGGCGCAGTCGAAGGCGGGATCCTTCGCCAGCGCCCGGTCGATCCAGCCCAGCGCCGCGTCGAGCCGGCCGTGGTCGGCGAGCGTGCCGGCGATGTCCGCGTAGACAGCGAGGTCGTCGGGGTCGAGCGCGACAGCGCGTTCCAGTGCCGCCAGCGCCTCGGTGGTCCGGCCGGCGCTGCGGTACGCGTACCCGAGCCACACCTCGCCGAGTTTGGTGGGCTCCGCGCGTACCCCCCGGGTGGCCCAGGTGACCGCGACGGTGACCTCGCCGAGGCGCCGGGCCAGCGCGGACGCCGCGCCCAGCAGCAGCGGGTGGGCCGGATGCACGGTGATCGCGTTGCGGGCCAGCGTGAGGTACGGCTCCAGCGGCTCGCGCAGCCGGCGCGGCGCGGGGTCGGGCGCCGCCGCGCAGACCTGCATGAGGATGCGGGCCGTGCGCTCGGGATCGAGGCGTTCCGGCAGGTCGGCGGCGGTCACCCAGGGCACGGCGGCCCATGGCGCGGCGGGCGCGTAGCCGGTGGCGGCGGCCAGCAGGTCGAGCCCTTCGGCGGGGCGGCCGGCGGCGGCGAGCAGGTGCGCGCGGGCCACCACGGCGCCGACGAACGCCTGCTGACCGAGCGGGAACAGGTCCAGGTCCCCGCCGCTGGCCGCGTTCAGCCGGGCGAGCGCTTCGTGCGCCTCGGGCAGCGTGGGGGAGCGGACCAGCGCGGCGGCGATGTGGTCGGCGGCGTGCCGCAGGTCGCCCTCACCCAGCGCCAGCCGGGCCAGCGCGAGTTCCTCCTCCGCCGAGAGCGCGGCGTCGTCCTCGGGCACGTCGTCCTTCCGCCGGTCGGGTCGGTCAGCCGGGCAAGCCTAGGGGATCTTCCGTGGAATGGTGATCCACTGCGCACTTCTGTTCGTTGCGTTGCTCGGTATCTCTCAAACGTGCAAGACTGAGCATCGAACGCGCGAGAAACGCGCAGAAGGAGGTCTGGAGTGACGCGTCCAGGGGCCGGTATGGCCGCCGACATCGACGAGCAGCCGGCCGGTTACGAGCGCCTGCTCTCCACCGAGCACGCCGCGGCGATCGCCGAGGTCGCGGCCGTCGTCGCGCAACGACGCCCCCGGCACGTGGTGTTCACCGCCCGGGGCACCTCCGACCACGCCGCGCTCTACGCGGCCTACCTGACCGAGATCCGCCTCGGACTGCCCGCCGGACTGGCCTCGCCCAGCGCGATCACCGTCTTCGGCGCCCGGCCCGACCTCTCCGACGCGCTCGTCGTCGGCGTCAGCCAGAGCGGTGGCTCACCCGACCTCGCCGAGGTGCTGCGGGTCGCCCGCGCCTCCGGCGCGCTCACCCTGGCCGTCACCAACAACCCCGGCTCGCCGCTGGTCGAGACCGCCGAGCTGAGCGTGGACATCGCCGCCGGCCACGAGCGGGCGGTCGCCGCCACCAAGACCTACACCGCCGAGCTGTTCGCGCTGCTCATGCTCGTCGAGGGGGTACGCGCCGGCGACGGCGTGCTGCCCGCCGAGGAGCGGGCCGCCCTGAGCCGCCTGCCCGAGCTGGCCGCGCAGACACTCGCCGACGACACCCCGGCCCGGCTCGCGCCGCGCTACCGGTTCGCCGCCCAGCTCGTCACCACCGGCCGGGGCTACGCGTACCCGACCGCCCGGGAGGCGGCGCTGAAGCTGATGGAGACCTCGTACCTCCCGGCGCTCGCCTTCTCCGGCGCGGACCTGCTGCACGGCCCGCTCGCCATGACCGACCCGGACGTGCCGGTGCTCGCCGTGGTCGGCTCCGGCCCCGGCGGTACGTCGATGCGCGAGGTCCTGCCCCGCCTCGGCGAGCGTCGCGCCGACGTGGTCGTGGTCGGCTCCGCCGAGATCGGCGAGACCCGGATGGCGGTGCCCGAGGTCGACGAGCGGTACGCGCCGCTGCTCGACATCCTGCCGCTGCAACGGCTCGCGCTGTCTCTGGCCCTGGCCCGGGGCGAGGACCCGGACGCGCCGCGCGGCTTGAAGAAGGTCACGGCGACGATGTGAGGTCCGGCGTGGCACGCTGTGGGGCGTGTCCACCCTCCGTGACCTCGCCGAGGAGCACACCGCGCTCCGGCCCGCCGACATCGACCATCTGCACCGGATCGCCGGCGACTGGCAGTTGCTGTCCGACCTGTCCTTCGCCGACCTGCTGCTCTGGGTGCCGGTGGACGGCGACGGCACGTTCCTCTGCGTAGCCCAGGTCCGTCCCACCACCGCCCCGACCGCCTACCTGGACGACCAGGTCGGGCGGATCGTCGGCGGAGCCGAGGTGGCCCACCTGGAGGTGGCCTACCGGCAGGGACGGATCTGGCGCGAGGGCGACCCGGTCTGGTACGGCGACGTCCCGGCCCGCCACGAGGCGATCCCGGTCCGGCTGCGCACCGGCGACGGGGAAGCCGGCGAGGTGATCGCCGTGGTGGGCCGGGACACCAACCTGTCCACCGCGCGCACCCCCAGCCAGCTCGAACTGAACTACCTCACCACCGCCGACGACCTCGCCCAGATGATCGCCGACGGCACGTTCCCGCCGCCCCGGCACCCGGGCGAGACCACCTCGGCGCCCCGGGTCGGCGACGGCCTGGTGCGGCTCGACGCCAACGGCAAGGTCACCTACGCCAGCCCGAACGCGCAGTCCGCGTACCGCCGCCTCGGCTACGCCTCCCACCTGGTCGGCGAGGACCTGGCCAAGCTGCACCGGCGGCTGGCCGGCGACCCGCTGGAAGGCACCGACGCGGGCAACGCCGTGCTCGCCGCGCTGCGCGGCGAGGCGCCGCCCCGGCGGGAGGTCGACGCCCGCGGCGCCACCATGCTCACCCGGGCGCTGCCGCTGATGCCCGCCGGAGTGCCGATCGGCGCGCTGGTGCTGGTCCGCGACATCACCGAGGTACGCCGCCGCGACCGCGCCCTGATCACCAAGGACGCGACCATCCGGGAGATCCACCACCGGGTGAAGAACAACCTCCAGACCGTCGCCGCGCTGCTGCGCCTGCAGGCCCGGCGGGTCTCCATGCCCGAGGCCCGGATCGCGCTGGAGGAGTCAGTACGCCGGGTCGCCTCTATCGCGCTGGTGCACGAGACGCTCTCCATGTCCAGCGACGAGGCGGTCGAGTTCGACGGCATCGTGGACCGTGTGGCCAGCGCCGCCACCGAGGTCGCCGCCACCGAGGTGACGGTCGGCATGCGCCGCCGCGGCAGCTTCGGCGTACTGCCCGCCGAGATCGCCACCTCGCTGGTGATGATCCTCAACGAGTTGCTGCTCAACGCCGTCGAGCACGGTTTCCCGCCGGCCGACGAGGAGGCCGCCACGCCCTCGCCGGCGGACGCTCCCCGGCCCGAGGCGGCGCTTGCCGCGCCCCGGCCCGAGGCGGCGGTCGCCGTGCCCCGGCCCGAGGGGGCGGTCGCGGTGCCCCGGCCCGAGGTGGTGGTCTCCGCGCACCGGGCCCGCAAGCAACTGCACGTCACGGTCAGCGACAACGGCCGAGGGCTGCCCGAGCAGTTCGACGCCGAGCGCGGCGGCAACCTCGGCCTGCAGATCGTCCGGGCGCTGGTCACCGGCGAGCTACGCGGCACCATCGAGCTGCGCAACGGCGCCGACGGCGGCACCGAGGCGGCCATCGTCGTACCGCTGGCCCGCGGCACCACCGACCGCCTCACCGGACGAGCAGGGCCACCGTGATCCCCGGCCGCGGCCACACCTGCCGCACCGTGTAGCCCGCGCGCAACGCGTCGCCCTTCGCGCCCGGCACCGCCGCCACCGGGTCCGTGCGCCGGCCGGTGACCACCAGCCACACCCGGTCCACCCCGGCCAGGCACCGCGCCGGGTCGTCGCACTCCACGGCCCAGAGGCTCGCGTCCTGACGCTGGTCGCGGACCACCAGCACGTCGCGTGGCACCCTCGACCCCAGGTGGTACGCCACCCCGAGATCCGGGAACAGCCACCCGTCCCGGGGCGAGTAGACGATCGCGTCGCCCGGCCGCTGCCCGGCGCGGATGATCCCGGCCGCGCCCGCGTAGTCGACGGGTGCGCTGCGCGGCCACTCGTGGGTGCGGCGCAGCGCCGCCTGATCGGGCAGCCCGAGCAGTCCGGCCAGGACCACCACCGCGATTCCCGCCGCGATCCGTCCGCGCGGCGACGTCGGCCCTTGCTCTGCTTCCACGGGCGCGGCAGTGCGGCCGGCTGCGGCGGGTGTCGCCGTGCGCGCTGGTTCAGCGGGCGTTGCTGTTGCCGGCGTTCGGGCCGGTGCGGGAGTGACCCGCGCGACAGCCAGCGCGGCGCCGGCCAGTACGCAGGCGAACGGCACGGTGAAGACCAGGTAGCGGGTCACCCAGAGCGGCACCATCGTTCCGGCGGCGAACACCAGCAGCACCGGCAGCAGCACGGCGGCGGCCGGCAGCAGCGCCCGGCGACCCAGCCGGGCCACGCCGAGCGCCGCGAGCGCGAGCACGAAACCGCCGACGACGCCGCTCTGCGCCAGCGCACCCGGTAGCGCCGCCAGGTCGGGCAGGCGCGCCGGGCCGACCCAGTCGAGCTGTCGACCGCGCTGCCCCCGGGCGACGAGTGCCAGTGGGGTGACGAGCACGACGGCCGGCACCAGCGCCAGCAGCCAGCCGGCCAGCGCCCGTCGGCCGGGCGCCCACGCCTTGCGAGCCTCGCCGGTCACGTCCTGCGGTTCCGCTTCCGGCGCGTCCGTGCCGTGCTCCCTGCTCCCGGGATGCGGTGACACCCGTGGCGTTCCACCGGCGTTCGATCTCGTGGCTGGGTGGAACGCCGTGGGTGTCTGCGGGGCGCCGTGACACCCGTGGTGCTCCACTCGCGCTCGATCTCGTGGCTGGGTGGAACGCCACAGGTGTCTGCGGCGTGGCCGGCTCGCGTCGGGCATCTGGGCTCGGGACTGGCCGGGCGGATCGACGACCCCCGCAGCGCCCCGTGCGGCGGTCAGCAGCACCACCAGGGCGTGCGCGGCGAGCAGCGTGAGCGCGAGCAGGTGGAGCAGCCCGAGCGCGGCGACCGCGGCGGCGTACCCCGCCCAGCGCCACCGCCCCGGCCGGCGCAGCGCCTCGACCAGCAGCAGCGTGGCCAGCACCGCGAGCAGCGTGGCGAGGGCGTACGGTCGGGCCTCCTGCCCGTACCGCGAGGTGGCCGGCAGGACCGCGAACAGCAGTCCGGCCAGCAGCCCGGCGCGACGGCCGACCAGCACCGCGCCGAGGCGGGCGGTGAGCGCGGCGGCCACGGCCATGGCGAGCGCGGAGGGCAGGCGCAGCGCCGTCGGTGACGTGCCGGCCAGTGCGGTCCAGCCGTGCATGAGCAGGTAGTACGGCCCGGTGGCGGCGTCGATGGTGCGGGTCATCCGGGCCAGGTCGGAAAGCGGGCGGGTGGCCGCGCTCCAGGTGGCCAGCTCGTCCCGCCAGGGTTGGGCGTGCCCGATCCCGGCCAGCGTCACCGCGAGCGTGAGCAGCCCCGGCGCCACCCACACCGCCCAGCCGGGAAGGGCGCGAACAGACGCGGGCGCGAACCTCCTCACCCACGCAGCGTCACACGCCCACTCCCGCTCACCCGCCCGCTCCACCAATTCCCACCCACCCGGCCCTCTCCCACCCGGCCCTCACCCGCCCCGAGCCCGTCGATCATGAGGTTGACGGCATCCACCGTCCTTTTTGTCCCCGTCAACTTCATGATCAACAAGCGGTGGGCCGGGGAAGGCGGTGTTGACCAAGGAGATTGCGGCCTGATGTGGCCGGCTGGGGGACGTCAACTCCTTGATCAACGGGGAGGGGGTGGGTGGGAGGGAGGGGGAGTGGATGGGAGTCGATCTCGGGGAGGGCCCGTGATGTGGGATCACAGTGCGGAGCTGTGGTCGGGCAGGGCGTGGTGTGGCAGCATGAGGCACATGACCGCCGCTGTCGACCGCCGCTTCGTGGCTCGCCGCCACGTCGATTACGGCCGCGTGCGCAGCGCGATCTGTCCGGCCCACTGACGACGCCCGACCCATCCGTCTCGGGCGCGCACTCGCGCCGGCCGTCATCGACATCGCCGTCCACGGCCCACTCTCGGGCCGGCCGTCGCGTCCGCGCTCGCAGGCACCGCAGCAAGCAATGGAGGACGCCGCGATGGCGGTCAGCAGCACCCCGACCCGTCCCGACTCCCCGGCGCCCGCCGCCCGTGCGCCCCGCCGGCCACGCGGCGAGGGCCAGTGGGCGCTCGGCCACCGAGAGCCCCTCAACCCCAACGAGCGGATCAAGAAGGACGACGACCCGCTGAACGTGCGGGACCGGATCGAGAACATCTACGCCCACCGCGGTTTCGCCTCGATCGACCCGCAGGACCTGCGCGGCCGGTTCCGCTGGTGGGGCCTCTACACCCAGCGCAAGGCCGGCATCGACGGCGGACGCACCGCCGTGCTGGAGCCGCACGAGCTGGAGGACGAGTTCTTCATGCTCCGGGTCCGGGTGGACGGCGGCCAGCTCAACCTGGCCCAGCTCCGCGTGATCGCGGACATCTCCCGCGAGTTCGCCCGGGACACCGCCGACATCACCGACCGGCAGAACATCCAGTACCACTGGATCCGGGTCGAGGACATGCCGGAGATCTGGCGCCGGCTGGAGGCGGTCGGCCTGCAGACCACCGAGGCGTGCGGCGACTGCCCCCGGATCGTGCTCGGCAGCCCGGTGGCCGGGGTGGCCCGGGACGAGGTGCTCGACCCGACCCCGGCGATCGACGAGATCGTCCGCCGGTACGTCGGCGACAAGGCGTTCTCCAACCTGCCCCGCAAGTTCAAGACCTCGATCTCCTGGCTGGTCGACACGCCGTACGAGGCGAACGACATCTCGTTCCTCGGCGTGGAGCACCCGGAGCACGGTCCCGGCTTCGACGTCTGGGTGGGCGGCGGGCTCTCCACCAACCCGATGCTCGCCAAGCGGCTCGGCGTCTGGGTTCCGCTGAACGAGGTGCCGGACGTGTGGGCCGGCGTGGTCGGCATCTTCCGTGACTACGGCTACCGCCGCCTGCGCAACCGGGCCCGGCTGAAGTTCCTGGTCGCCGACTGGGGCGTGGAGCGCTTCCGGGAGGTGCTGGAGAAGGAGTACCTGGGCCGCACGCTCCTGGATGGGCCGGCCGCGGACCTGCCGGCGAAGCCGGTGGACCACATCGGCGTGCACGCCCAGCGTGACGGCGCGAACTACGTCGGCGCGGCCCCGGTGGTGGGCCGGGTCTCCGGCACCCAGCTGGCGCAGCTCGCCGACGTGGTCGAGGCGCACGGCAGCGGCCGGGTGCGGCTCACCCCGTACCAGAAGTTGCTGGTGCTGGACGTGGCGCCGGAGCGGACCGACTCGCTCGTCACGGCGCTGCGCGGGATCGGCCTGGAGGCCCGGCCGTCGGCGTGGCGGCGCGGCACGATGGCCTGCACCGGCATCGAGTTCTGCAAGCTCGCCATCGTCGAGACCAAGCGGCGCGGCGAGGAACTGGTCGCGCGCCTGGAGGAGCGGCTGCGCGACTTCGACGCGGACATCTCCATCCACCTCAACGGCTGCCCGAACGCCTGCGCCCGCACCCAGGTCGCGGACATCGGGCTCAAGGGCCAGCTCGTGGTCGGGCCGGACGGCCGGCAGGTCGAGGGCTTCCAGGTGCACCTCGGCGGCGGCCTCGGCATGGCCCAGGGGCAGACCGCCGGTTTCGGCCGCAAGCTGCGCGGCCTGAAGACCACCGCCGAGGAGCTTCCGGAGTACGTGGAACGGCTGGCCCGCCGCTACCTGGCCGGCCGGACCGAGGGTGAGACGTTCGCCAACTGGGTGATCAGAGTCGACGAGGAGGAGTTGCGATGAGCGAGCGAAGCGAGCGAATCATTCGGCTCAGTGCGGCCGTGCCTCATCGTGCCGGCGAGCGAAGCGAGGTGGCGCGATGAGCGACGCCAGATCTGCGCCTCTCTACTGCCCGTACTGCGGCGAGGAGGACCTGCGACCGCACGAGGCCGGGCACGGGGCCTGGGAGTGCCACGCCTGCGCGCGGGTCTTCTCGGTGAAGTTCACCGGTCTGCTGAGCCGGGCGGTGACCCGGTGAGCGGCCTCGTCTCCGCCGCCGGCCTCGGCCTGGTCGGCTCGGCCGGGCCGGCCCGCCGCGACCCGGAGGAGCTGCGCGCGCTGGCCGAGGAGGCCGGCCGGGAGCTCGCCGACGCGCCCGCGATCGAGATCGCCCGGTGGGCCGCGGAGACGTTCGGCGAGCGGTTCTGCGTGACCAGCTCGATGGCCGACGGCGTGGTGGCGCACCTGGTGTCCCGGGTCGCCCCCGGCGTCGACGTGGTGTTCCTGGACACCGGGCTGCACTTCCCGGAGACGCTGAGGGTCCGCGACGAGGTGGCCCGCCGGATGCCGGTGCGGGTGCGCTCGATCCGTCCTCGGATGACAGTCGGCCAGCAGGACGGCCAGTACGGCCCGCGCCTGTTCAACAGGTCCCCGGACGACTGCTGCCAGCTGCGCAAGGTGGAGCCGCTGGAGCGGGCGCTGTCCGGGTACGACGCGTGGGCCGCCGGGCTGCGCCGGGACGAGTCGCCGACCCGGGCCAACACGCCGGTGGTGGGCTTCGACGCGCGGCGCGGCAAGGTCAAGGTCAACCCGATCGCGGCCTGGACGCAGCGGGAGGTGGACGCGTACGTGGCCCGGTACGACATCCCGGTCAACGAGCTGTTCGCCCGCGGCTACGGCTCGATCGGCTGCTGGCCGTGCACCCGGCGGACGAAGGCGGGGGAGGACCCGCGGTCCGGTCGCTGGGCGATGTTCGAGAAGACCGAGTGCGGCCTGCACACCTGAGGGCCGGGCCGCCCGTGGTGCTTGTCGCGCACGGGAGCCGTGACCCTCGGGCGGCCGAGGCGACCCGGGCGCTGGCCCGGGCCGTGGCGGACACCTGGCCCGGTCGTGCGGTGCTGCCGAGCTGGCTCGACCACACCGATCCGGGGCCGGCCGAGGTGCTGCGCGGGCTAGCCGCCGCCGGCCACTCCCGGGCGGTTCTGGTGCCGCTGCTGCTGACCGCCGCGTACCACCGGAAGGTCGATATTCCGGCGGCGGTCGCGGCGGCCGGCGCGGACATCGAGGCACGGGTGACAGACGTGCTGGGCCCGGCCGGCGCCGGTGTGGACGGCGGGCTGCTGGACGGGCTGCGCCGCCGCCTGGCGGAGGCGACCGGCGACGAGCCGGGCGGGCTGGACGCGGTGGTGCTGGCGGCGGCGGGTACCCGGGATCCGGCGGCGCGTGCCTCGGTGGGTCGGGTCGCCGCGGCGTTCGGCGCCGGGCTGGGCGTGCCCTGCCGCGTCTCGTACGCCTCGGCGGCGCCACCGGAGGTCGGCGGCGCGGTGGCGCGACTGCGTGCGGCGGGGGCCCGCCGGGTCGCGGTGGCGGCCTATTTCCTGGCGCCGGGCCGGTTCCACGACGGGGTACGCGCGGCGGCCCGGTCGGCCGGCGCGGTGGCGGTGGCGGAGCCTCTGACCGACCTGCCGGAGCTGGCGGACCTGGTCCGGCGGCGCGTGGTGGCGGCCTGACCGGCCCGGGCACAGCGCGACGCCCCGGCCGGAATCCCGGCCGGGGCGTCGCGAGTGGTACGGGTCAGGCGGAGTGAGCGCGCAGCACCCGGAGACCGCCGCGGCGCTTCACCGCGCGGCGCTCTTCCTCGCTCATCCCGCCCCAGACGCCGGCGTCCTGACCGGACTCCAGCGCCCACTGCAGGCACTGGTCGGTCACGGGGCAGCGCCGGCAGACGGCCTTCGCCTGCTCCACCTGAAGGAGGGCCGGGCCGGACGTCCCGATCGGGAAGAACAGCTCCGGGTCCTCGTCGCGGCAGACCGAATCGTGGCGCCAGTCCATGGCGGCAACACTCCTCATTCTTAGTGGTGGCCAGTAAACGCTTCGTTGTTATTGCTATATGCGTACGCATTGCCGAATGGTGACCGTCAGCATCCATCAATTCGGCGCAGCGTGAGCAGGCTGTGGGGTGCCTGGACCTGCTGGAACAGCTCAACCGAACGAGCATATCCAGGCAATGTCCCGGCAACACGAGTTCGCTTGTGAATACTTTCACGAACTACAGCGATGTCAAGGGTGCCGCTCGGAAAAACTCCGAACAGTGAGCGGGCTCACCACCCATTTGTCCGGGTTTACCAGGGTCCTGGTTACCCGGCGTGCCACAGTCGATAATCAATGTAGTACGGTCCGCGTGACGTTGCTGACATTTCCGGCACCCTTCCTCGGCGTGGCGGCCACCGCGCCCGCGCGGCGGGGGGATCCGCGTCAACCGAGTGGAGTACCCGAGACCTAGCAGATTACTCTCAGTGCCGCCGGCACGGAGGTGAATCGGACTTTCTCCCGCTCGCCGAGGTAGTCCCCGTCCATCTGGAACGGCAGTGGGCGCTCCGAGCGCAGGGTGAACTCCGCCAGGTCGTGCAGACGCAGCACCTGCTTGCCGTGCGGATCCGGCTTCCGGGAGAAGAACTGCGCCGCCGTACGGGCCGTGCTGGCCACCCGCAGCCGCCGCAGCGCCAGCACGTCCAGCCCGAGGTCGAACGACGCCTCCGGGTTCGGGTTGATCTCCCGGTCGCCCAGGTACGTCCACGGCGCGGTGTTCTGGATGATCGCCGTGGCCAGCTCCGTGTCCGGCGCCTCACCCGGACGCTCCAGCGTGATCGACGGGTGGCGGCGGTCCGAGCCGACGAAGTACTGGCTCGCGGTGGAGCGGAAGTAGAGCGCCGGCGTCGAGACGCGCCCCTTCTTGCGGGACTGTTCCACCCGGCGGATCACCGCCGCGTCCAGCCCGAAGCCGGCGCAGAACGTGAAGTAGCGGTCGTCCGCGCGGCCCAGCCCGATCGTGCGGGACCGGCCCAGCCGCAGCCCTTCCAGGATCATGCTGGTGCCGTCCGGCCACTCCCGGGGCAGCCCGAGCGCGCGGGCGAAGACGTTCGTCGAGCCGCCGGGCACAGTGGCCAGCGCGGGCAGCCGCTCGGCCGAGGTCTGCCCGGTCCGGAACGTCGGCGGCTCCGCCGCCATCAGGCCGTTGACCACCTCGTTGACGGTGCCGTCGCCGCCGAGCGTGACGACCAGGTCGACGCCCTCCTGGGCGGCCTCCCGGGCCAGGTCCATGGCATGGCCCCGCCGGCGCGTGTAGCGCACCGACAGGTCGACTTCACTGCGCAACGCCCGGACCAGCACGTCCCGGCTGCGCTCGCTGGTGGTGGTGGCCTTCGGATTGACCACCAGGACGGCCCGCATGGGCGGCACTGTACCGCGACTACCCACCGGTATCGTGGCGCCCGTGACGATCGACTCCGACCCGGTCCCCGGCACGCTGCGCGCCGCGGTGCTCCTGCTACGCGCGGAGGCGGTGGCGCTCGGGCTGATCGCGGTGTGGCTCATCTGGTCCGACCTCACCGCTGAAACGACGGATCTGGTCTCGGCGCTGTGGGTGACCGCTTTCGCGATCGGCGGCGCGGTGGCGCTCTGGGCGCTCGGCGGCGCGTTGTCCCGCCGTCGCGCCGGGGCGCGCGCGCCCGCGATCGTGCTTCAGCTCATGCTGCTGCCGGTCGGCTGGTTCATGATCGAGGGAGGGATGGGCTGGCTCGGCCTGCCGCTCATGGCGTTCGGCATCGGCATGGTCGGGTTGCTCGTGAGCGGCCCGACCAACCGCGCGCTCGGCTTCGGCGACCCGGACCGCTGAGCGGGGGAGCGGCGGCCGCGACCGGTCAGTAGCCGCCGGCGCGGCGGGTCAGCAGCGAGATGGTGGCCCGGCCGTCCGTCGCGTGGGCGTCGGCCCCGGTGGTCAGCGCGGTGAGCACCTTCCAGGCGAACGACGACTCCGACGGCAACGTCGCGCCCCGGACCGTCGGCACCGTCACCTCGACGGAGAGCGCGTCCTCGGTGACCGCGAAGCGGCACTCCAGCTCGGCGTCGCGGGTGGCGATGGCGAGCAGCATGGCGCACGCCTCGTCGACAGCGATGCGCAGGTCCTCGATCTCGTCGAGGGCGAACTGGAGCCGGGCCGCGAGGCCGGCCGTGGCGGTACGGAGCACGCCGAGGTAACCACCGTCGGCGGGCACGGTGAGATGGACGACGTCATCGTCAGTCGTCGGGTGCCCGGTCAGTTGAGTCACGGCTCCTCCCCCTGGTGCGGGACTCTACCCGGTCAGGGGGCCGGCCGCGTGGGCGCGGCCGTCGCGTGCGTGGCGAGCTCGCGCAACGCCGGCCCGGCCAGGCGGTACGGGGTCCACTCGTCCATCGGGGTGGCGCCGATCGCGGCGTAGAAGCGGGCCGCCGGGTTCCAGTTGATCATCCACCACTCCAGCCGCTGGTACCCGCGCTCGACACAGATCGCGGCGAGGGTGGCGAGCAGCATCCGGCCCGCGCCGGTGCCCCGGGCGGCCGGGCGGACGTACAGGTCCTCCAGGTAGATGCCGTGCACGCCGGCCCAGGTGGAGAAGTTGAGGAACCAGAGCGCGAAGCCGACCGGCTGGTCCGCCGCGTCGACGGCCACGTGACCGAAGAGCGCCGGCGACGCCCCGAACAGGGCCGCGTCGAGTTGCTCGGTGGTGAGGTGACACTGCTCCGGGGCGCGCTCGTACTCGGCGAGTTCGTGCACCATGGCGACGACGGCCGGTACGTCCTCGGGACGTACCGGCCGGATCGTCAACGTGTCGTCGGGCGACGTCACGCCTGCTTGGTCTCCCAGAAGATCTTCGAGATCTCGTCGATCTTCGCCAGCAACTCGTCGGCCTTGGCCGGGTCGGTGCCGCCCTTGGCGCCGGCGGCGCCGGCCAGCTTGGTGGCCTCGTTGAACAGCTGGTGCAGGTGCGGGTACTTCTCGAAGTGCTGCGGCTTGAAGTAGTCGGTCCAGAGCACCCACAGGTGGTGCTTGACCAGGTCCGCCCGCTGCTCCTTGATCAGGATGGCGCGGGTACGGAACTCCGGGTCGGTGTTGGCCTGGTACTTCTCGCAGATCATTTTGACCGACTCGGCCTCGATCCGGGCCTGGGCCGGGTCGTATACGCCGCAGGGCAGGTCGCAGTGAGCGCTGGCCGTCACCCGGGGCGTGAGGATGCGGGGAAGGCGCATCAGGGTCCTCCATGGGTTGTTTGCGATGATCCAAGACGACATTACTCCTGGAGACGCCCTCGGGGGCTGGGAGGTGACATGGCGCCCACCGGCGAATCTCCGGTACTGCGTGGCCCGCTGGCGCCGGTGCTGGTGACCGGCCCGTCCATGTCCCCGACGCTGCGTCACGGCGACGCGGTGCTGGTCCGCACCGGCGGCCGGGCGGTGCGCCCCGGGGACGTGGTCGTCGCGGTCTTCCGCAGCCGTCCCGACCTGCTCGTCGTCAAGCGCGCGGTGGAGCCGCGCGACGGCGGCTGGTGGTTGCGCGGCGACAACGAGTTCGTCACCGACGACTCCCGGGCGTACGGGGTGGCCGACGTCCGGGGCCGCGTGGTGGCCCGCTGGTGGCCACGACCCGGACGGGTACGGCGCAGGTAGGTGAGGGGGCGATATGACCCCGCTCACATCCTGAGGGCCGGAGCGTGACTATGCTCGGAAAGTGCCCGGGTGACCCCCGCACCGCCACGCCGCCGGTCGCTGACCACCGCTGACCGCGCCGGCCGGTCCGTCTGCTCGACAGATCCTGGAGTCACCATGTCTTCGTCCACCCCGGACCCCGCCGATCCCGTCTTCCGCCTGCACGTCGGCGGCAAGATGGCAGTCACCTCCACCGTGCCGCTGACCAGCCGCGAGGACCTCTCCCTCGCGTACACCCCGGGGGTTGCCCGGGTGTGTGAGGCGATCGCCGCCGACCCCGCGCTCGTCGACATCTACACCTGGGTGTCGCACACCGTCGCGGTGGTCACCGACGGCTCCGCCGTACTCGGTCTGGGCAACATCGGCCCGCGCGCCGCGCTGCCCGTGATGGAGGGCAAGGCGGTGCTGTTCAAGCAGTTCGCCGGCGTCGACGCGGTACCGGTCTGCCTGGACACGCAGGACGTGGACGAGATCGTCGCGACGGTCAAGGCGCTCGCGCCCTCGTTCGGCGGGATCAACCTGGAGGACATCAGCGCGCCGCGCTGCTTCGAGGTGGAGCGGCGGCTCGACGAGGCGCTGGACATCCCGGTCTTCCACGACGACCAGCACGGCACCGCGATCGTGGTGCTCGCCGCGCTGCGCAACGCCGCGACGCTGCTCAACCGCAAGCTCGGCGACCTGCGGGTGGCCGTCAGCGGCGCGGGTGCGGCCGGCGTCGCGGTGACCAAGATGCTGATCGCCGGCGGCGTCGACCCGGCCCGGGTGGTGGTGTGCGACTCGCGCGGCATCATCGGCCGGCACCGTGAGCTGACCGGCACCAAGGCCGAGCTTGCCGAACTCACCAACGCCGAGGGCCGGCAGGGCGACGTCACCGAGGCGCTGCGCGGCGCGGACGTGCTCATCGGCGTCTCCGGCGGCCAGATCCCCGAGGCGGCGGTGGCCGGGATGGCCCCCGGCGGCATCGTGTTCGCGCTCGCCAACCCCACCCCGGAGGTGCACCCCGAGGTGGCTGCCCGGCACGTGGCGGTGGTCGCCACCGGGCGCAGCGACTACCCGAACCAGATCAACAACGTGCTCGCGTTCCCGGGCGTGTTCCGGGGCGCGCTGGACGCCGGGGCCACACGGATCACCGACTCGATGAAGGTGGCAGCCGCCGACGCCATCGCCGGCGTGGTGGCCGAGTCGCTGACCGCCGACGCGATCGTGCCCTCGCCGCTGGACCCGCGGGTCGCGCCGGCGGTGGCCGAAGCGGTCGCCGAGGCCGCCCGCCGCGACGGCGTCGCCCGCCGCTGAGATGTAAGGAAGGGGCCCTTCCTAACGCCTCCGGTAGAGGAAGGGCCCCTTCTTAACTGCTGCTCAGCTTGTTACCGTGCCGATCATGCGTGCTGCCTTCGCCTCGGCCTTCGACACCGACAACCCGCTTGCCGCGCTCGCCGTCGGCGACCGTCCCGAGCCGACCCACCCACAGGACGACTGGGTCACCGTGCGGGTCCGGGCCAGCTCGCTCAACCACCACGACCTCTGGTCGCTGCGTGGCGTGGGCCTGACCGCCGACCAGCTCCCGATGATCCTCGGCTGCGACGCGGTCGGCACCGACCCGGACGGCAACGAGGTCGTCATCTACCCGGTGGTGCCCACTCCGGGCGACCCCCGCGGGGTCTCCATCCTCTCCGAGCACTACCAGGGCACGTTCGCCGAGCTGGTCGCCGTACCCCGGGTGAACCTCCTGCCGCTGCCCGACGGCCTGTCGGCCACCGACGCGGCGTGCCTGCCCACGGCCTGGCTCACCGCCTGGCGGATGCTCACCACCAAGGGCCGGGTCGCCGACGGCGAGTCGGTGCTGGTCCAGGGCGCCGGCGGTGGCGTGGCCACCGCGGCGGTCGCGCTCGGCGTCGCGCTCGGCAAGCGGGTGTACGCGACCAGCCGCGACGCCGCCAAGCGGGAGCGGATCGCCGAGCTGGGCGCGACCGCGCTGGAGCCCGGCGCGCGGCTGCCGGAACGGGTCGACGTGGTGATCGAGACGGTCGGCGCGGCCACCTTCGACCACTCGCTGAAGTCGGCCGCCCCGATGGCGCGGATCGTGGTCTCCGGCGCCACCTCCGGCCACGAGCCGAAGGTCAACCTGCGCCGGGTCTTCGCCATGCAGCTGGAGATCCTCGGCACCTCGATGGGCACCCCGGACGAGCTGACCGAACTGCTCGCGTTCTGCGCCGAGCACGAGGTGCGGCCGGTGGTCGACCGGGTGGTGCCGTTCGGCGAGATCACCGAGGCGTTCGCGCGGCTGCACTCCGGCGACGTCTTCGGCAAGGTGGTCGTCGACCACACCGCCTGAGGCGTACGGCGCCGGCGGCGCGACGGCGCCGGCGGTGCCGATGGCGCGGGGCGGCGCGGATCGCGCGGGCGGCGCGGATCGCGCGGGCGGCGCGGATCGCGCGGATGGCGTGTAAAGAAGGGGCCCCTTCTCTACCGGAGGCGTTAATAAGGGGCCCTTCCTTACAGCCGGTCGTCGAGCGTGGCCACGCCGCCCTTGGCGGCGCCGGCGGGGAGGCGCTCCTTCGCCGCCGGGTCGCCGTAGAGCGTCCAGCGGAGGAACTCCACGGTCGTGTCCGCGACCACGCCCAGCGCCTTGCCGTCGCCGAGCAGGGCCCGGCCGTGGTCGCCCTTCGGCAGGCTGAGCATCGCCTTCGGCCACGGCACCGCGTCGAAGACGGCCTTGCCGGCGGCGTACGACACCACCTCGTCGGCCTCGCCGTGCACGAACAACTGCGGCGCGACGGTGCCGGCGAACGCGGTACCCACGCCGAGCGCGGTGCCGGAGAAGACGATGCCCGCGTCCAGCCGCGCGTCCCGGCCCGCGGTGAACAGGCCGATCGTGGTCACGCCACCGGCGCTGTGCCCGGTCGCGGCCACCCGCTCCGGGTCCAGCCGGCCGCGCAGCGGATCGCCCGCCTTCTCACCGAGCGCGAGCACCCGGGTCAGCACGTACGACACGTCGGCCGGCTGGTTGAGCACGTCCAGCGCGTTGCCGTCGGTGCCCCGGGACGTGTGCGGGAAACGTGGCGCGGCGACCACGAAACCGGCCGCCGCCCAGCGCGTGAGCAGCACCTGGTAGTCCTCGGGCCGGGCGGTCAGCCCGTGGCTGAACAGCACCACCGGGAACCGCCCGTCGGCCGCCGGGGCGGAGCGCTCGGCCGCGCGACCGGCCGCGCCCGCCGCCGGGTACCAGAGCGTCACCGGCAACGGCCGGTTGCCGTCCCGGTTCAGCTTCACCTGGCGTACGCCGACCGCGAAGCTTTCCGTGGGAGCCTTGCCGGCGGGTACGCGCGGGGTCGCCGTGGCGCTGGTCGGTGAGGTGTCGGGAGCGGGCCGCCCGGCCGGGGCGGCGGGCTGCCCCGAGCAGCCGGCGAGGGCGGCGCCGAGCACGGCGGCGGTAACGAAAACGACGGGACGACGGCGCATGAACTCGATTGTGCCTCGCGATCGCCTGTGACCCGGCCCGGTCAGCCCGTCGGGTGGTCGCACGCCGATGCCCGGAGCCGGGCCAGGTCGGCGGCGTCCTTGGCACGGCGGGGCCGCTCCGGCATCCAGACCGGGAACATCTCCTTGAACTCGATCTGCGCGGCGATGCTGATCACCGGCGCCGCGAGCGGGCCGATCCGGCCGGGTGGTGCGGTCAGCATGC
The DNA here is from genome assembly GCF_014203425.1 of Micromonospora echinospora. NCBI lineage: Bacteria > Bacillati > Actinomycetota > Actinomycetes > Micromonosporales > Micromonosporaceae > Micromonospora > Micromonospora echinospora. The sequence goes on along the minus strand of NZ_JACHJC010000001.1, from coordinate 6,564,093 downwards.
CCTCGGGCAGGACGGTGCCCGCCCACGGTCCGGCGCCCACGACGACCCGGCCCGCCGCGTCCCGGTCGAGGTACGCGAAGCTCAGCTCGACGTCGTCCCGGAGCAGGTCGAGCTGGAGCGTCGCCGGCATCCGGGGGTCGGGCCGCCAGTCGAGCGCGCCGAGGCGGTCGGCCAGCAGGTCGGCGTCCCGCCGCCAGCAGTACCAGTCGACGTCGACGTGCGGGCGGCTCACCGCGCCGAGGTGGAAGTCCATCGCCCAGCCGCCACGCAGCCAGACGTCGATCCCGGCCGCTCCGGCCACCTCCACCACCTCACGGATGGCGCCCAGTTGCCGCTCTTCCAGCCCGTCCACGCCCGCACCCTACCCACCCCCGCCCTGGGTCACGTCGATCATGAAGTTGGCGGCATCTGCTGTCCGGTTCGTCGCCGTCAACCTCATGATCGTTGGCGCTGGGCCGGGCGGGGTGCGGTCAGGCGGGGAGGGAGCGGGTCGTGAAGGTGGTGCCGGGGGCTGTCGCGTCGGCGGGGAGGCGGCGCAGCGCTGCCCGGTCGGCGTAGAGCGTCCAGCGCAGGAAGTCGGTGGTGGTGGCGAGCACCTGGGCGAAGCCGGACCGGCCCGGTGTCAGGTACTCGCCGTGGCCCTGACCGCGCAGGCTCAGGAAGGCGGCCGGGCCGAGACAGCGGGCGTACGCGGCCCGGCCGATCGACTCCGGCACGATCCGGTCGGCGCTGCCGTGCACGAACAGCATCGGCACGAGCGGCCGGGAGAAGCCGGCGACCATCCGGCCACCGGCGATCACGATCCCGGCCCGCAACGGGGACGGTTGCCCGGAGGCGAACATGCCGAGGCTGGTGTGACCGCCGGCCGAGTGCCCGGCGGCGGCGAACCGGTCCACGGCCAGGTGCGCGCCGAGCGGGTCGCCAGGGCGGGTGCCCAGGCGGACCAGGTGACGGACCAGCCGCCAGGCGTCGGCCGGCTGGTTGCGTACGTCGTCGCGGGTGTAGTGGCGGGCGCGCAGGTTCGTACGCGGGTACGTGGGTGCGACCACCACGAACCCGGCAGCCGCCCAGCGGCTGGTCAGCGCGGCGTGCAGCGCGGGCAGGCTGCGCAGCCCGTGGCTGTAGAGGACCACCGGGAACCGGCCCGCCGCGAACGGCGCGCCAGGCCGCACCCGTGGCCCGTCCTGCATCCCAGCGTCTGCGCCGGACGGCCCGGCGGCGCGGCCCGGCGAGGTGGCGGAGCCACGTGCGCTGATGGAGCCGGGTGGCGCGGCGGCGGGGGAGCCGGGTGGCGCGGCAGGATTGGGCGTGGCGGGAGAGCTGGGCGCGGTGGTCCGGCCGGGCGTGGAGGCGGAGATCGGCGCGGTGGCGCGGGCCGGCCCGGCGGGACCCGTGGACGCAGACGGAGCGGCCGGCGCGGGCAGGTCGGCCGGGTACCAGACGGTGACCGGCAGCGGCCGGGCGCTGTCCGGGTCGAGCGTGAACTGCCGCATTCCCACCGCGTACTGGCGCTCGGGGGCGGGCCGGACACCGGCCGGGACGGCATCGGTCGTGGCGACGGCCTGGCCGCAGCCGGCCAGCAGCGCCGTCATCAGCGCGGCCACCAGCCGCTGCCACCTCACACCTGCACGGTAGGCAGCCGAGCGGTCGGCCCGCGCCCGCCGTCCGGATCGGCTGCCACCGCCACCCGGCCGGGCGACACCTCCACCGGCCGGGCGGGTTTGCTCGGGCCGGGTGAGCCGGATGTCTTGCTCCGGCCCGGCGGGGCGGCCGGGTCCGGCCGGCTTCGCTAGGGTCACCCGCATGGCTGAGAACTACACCGACCCGAGTGGCAACACAGCGCAGTTCCGCGCGTTCGTCGATTCGCCCGAGCCGGCCGCGTCGGCGTCGGCGCCGTCCCGGGTACCGCTGATCGCCGGTGTGGCCGTCGCCGTCGTCGTGGTGGTCGCCCTGGTCGCCTGGATCGCCCTGGGCTGACCCGCCCGCCGCACGCCGGCAGCGGCAGGGGCGGCGTCGGGCGCACCGGTATCACGCCACCTCCCCGAGGTGGCGGCACTTGAGGCGCCGCGGTCACGCCACTTCGCCGTGGTGGCGGCATCGGCGGCACCGGACCACGCCACCTCCCCGAGGTGGCGGCATCTAAGGCACCGTCGCCCAGAACGCGATCAGGCCGTGCCGAGCACCTCGCGGGTCTCGCGGGCGATCTCCCGCTCCTCGTCGGTGCCCACCACCAGCACCGCCACCTCCGCGCCGTCCGGCGAGACGATCCGGTCGCCGTGGCCGTCGTTGCGCGCCGGGTCGACGGCGATGCCGAGCCGGTCCAGCCCGGCCAGCGCCGTCGCCCGTACCGGCGCGGCGTGCTCGCCGACCCCGGCGGTGAACGCGATCGCGTCGACCCGGCCGAGCAGCGCGTAGTACGCGCCGACGTAGCCGGTGATGCGCCGGCAGTAGACGTCGAACGCCAGCGTCGCGTCCGGGTCACCGGCGTCGCGGCGGGCCAGCACCTCGCGCATGTCGTTGGCGCCGGTCAGCCCGAGCAGACCGCTGCGGTGGTTGAGCAGGTCGTCGATGTCGTCGACGCCCATGCCGCCCTCGCGGCGCAGGTGGAAGATGACTGTCGGGTCGAGGTCGCCGCTTCGGGTGCCCATCACCAGGCCCTCCAGCGGTGACATGCCCATCGAGGTGGCCACGCTGCGGCCACCCTGGACCGCGCACGCGCTCGCCCCGTTGCCGAGGTGCAGGGTGATGGTGTTCAGCTCGTCGTACGGGCGGTCGAGGAGGTCGGCGACGCGACGCGAGACGTACGCGTGCGAGGTGCCGTGGAAGCCGTACCGGCGGACGCCGTACCGCTCGGCGGTGGTCTTGTCGATCGCGTACGTCGCGGCGGCCTCGGGCAGCGTGTGGTGGAACGCGGTGTCGAAGACCGCCACCTGCGGGGTGTCCGGCAGCGCCTCCAGCGCGACCCGGATGCCGGCGAGGTTGGCCGGGTTGTGCAGCGGGGCCAGCGGCACCAGGTCCTCGATGGCGGTGACGACCGCGTCGTCGATGCGTACCGGCTCGCTGAACTTCCGCCCGCCGTGCACCACCCGGTGACCGACGCCGGCCAGCCCGGTCAGGTCGAGGCGGCCGATGATCTCCCGGACCGCGCTCTCGTGGTCGGCCGGCCCGCCTCCGGGTTCGCCGATCCGCTCGACTGTGCCCTTGTCCAGGACGTCGTCGCCGTCGTACAGCCGGTACTTGACGGACGAGGATCCGCTGTTGAGGACCAGGATGCGGCTCATTCCGACGCCTCCGCGGCGGCCTGGATGGCGGTGATCGCCACCGTGTTGACGATGTCCGGCACGGTGGCGCCCCGGGAGAGGTCGTTCACCGGCCGGTTCAGGCCCTGCATGACCGGCCCGACCGCCACCGCCCCGGCCGAGCGCTGCACCGCCTTGTACGTGTTGTTGCCGGTGTTCAGGTCCGGGAAGATGAACACGGTGGCCCGCCCGGCGACCGGGCTGTCCGGCAGTTTGGTGGCCGCCACCTGCGGGTCGATCGCCGCGTCGTACTGGATCGGGCCCTCGACGAGCAGGTCGGGCCGGCGTTCCCGGACCAGCTTGGTGGCCGCGGCGACCTTCTCCACGTCGGCGCCGGCGCCGGAGCTGCCGGTGGAGTACGACAGCATCGCCACCCGCGGCTCAATGCCGAACCGGGCCGCGGTGTCGGCCGACGAGATGGCGATGTCGGCGAGCTGGTCGGCGTCCGGGTCGGGGTTGACGGCGCAGTCGCCGTACACGAGCACCCGGTCGGCGAGCAGCATGAAGAAGACGCTGGAGGCGACCGAGACGCCCGGCACGGTCCGGATGATCTCGAATGCCGGGCGGATGGTGGCGGCTGTGGTGTGGGTGGCGCCGGAGACCATGCCGTCGGCGTGGCCGGTCTGCACCATCATCGTGCCGAAGTAGTTGGCCTGCGCCACGATGTCGTGCGCCAGCTCCACGGTTACGCCGCGGTGGGCGCGCAACTGCGCGTACGCCTGCGCGAACTCGTCCCGCCACGGGCTGGTCGCCGGGTCGACCACCTGGGCGTCGCCGAGGTCCACGCCCAGTTCCCGGGTGCGGCGGGCGATCTCGTCCGGGCGGCCGAGCAGGGTGATCTCGGCGACGCCCCGGCGCATCAGCACCTCGGTCGCGCGCAGGATCCGCTCGTCGGCGCCCTCGGGCAGTACGAGCCGGCGGCGCTGGGCGCGGGCCCGGTCGATCAGGTCGTTCTCGAACATCAGCGGGGTGACCCGTGCGGAACGGCTGACGCGCAGCCGGCGGGCCAGGTCGTCGGTGTCCACGCAGCGTTCGAACGCGCCGAGCGCGGCCTCGACCTTGCGCGGGTTGGCGGTGCTGGGGCGGCCCTCGATGCGGCTGGACGCGGACACCGTGTCGTAGCTGTCGCTGGGCACCGACAGCACGGGCAGCCCGGTGTTCATCCGCTCGACCAGCCGCATGGCGCGCGGGTCGGGCTGTTCGCCGAGCGTGAGCACCAGCCCGGCCAGCGACACCTGCCCGGCGACGTGCGCGGCGCCGGCGGCCACCAGCAGGTCGGCGCGGTCACCCGGGGTGATCACCAGCGCCCCGTCGGTGAGGTGGTCCAGCAGCGTCGGCACGTGCGCCGCGCCGACCACGTAGTCGAGCACGTCGCGGTCGAGCGCGGTCTCGTCGCCGGTGAGCACCGTGCCGTGCAGCGCCGCCGCCACCTCGGCCACCGTCGGCGCCGACACGGTCGGCACCTCCGGGATCGCGTACGCGGGCACCGGCAGCTCGGGCAGCGTCATCGGCTGCGGCACGCGGTTGGCCAGCGCCGCGATCACCGTCGCGCCGAGGTCGACCAGATCGTGGTACGCGCCGCGCAGCGCCGCCGCGATCGCCTCCGGCTCCTGCGCGAACCCGTCCACCACGGGCACCACGACGCTGCCGAACTCGGTCGCGAGCCGGGCGTTGAAGGCCAGCTCGCGCGGGCCGGTGCCGTCGCCGTAGGCGAAGTCGCTGCCCACCACCACTATCGCCGGGCAGCGGCGTTCGACCTCCCGGTAGCGGGTGACGATCCGGGAGATCAGTTCCTCCCGGCGGCCGTCCGCGACGAGCGCGGTCGCCTCGGCGTACGTGGCGCCGTACAGCTCGTCGACCGGCAGTTCCATCCGGTAGCGCTCGGTGAGCAGGGCCAGGATCGGGTCGGTGCCGTCACCGGCGACGAGCGGCCGGAACGCGCCGATCCGTTCCACCTGCCGGGACAACAGCTCGGCCAGCCCGAGCGCCACTGTCGATTTTCCCCCGCCCGAGCCGACGCCGGTGAGGTACACGCTGCGAGCCACGGCACCCAACCTACAAGATCGAGGTCGGTGCTGTCCGTTCTGCCTGGTCAGCACGGCTAGCCGGTGGAGAAGGTGGGAATTTCTCGCATCTACACTTGGCTGGTGGAAGGCCCGACCGCACTGATTCCTGTCGTACCGGAATCGCCCCCCGTCTTCGTCGACCCGAGCGGGCGGCGACGCCGGCGGCTGCGCCGTCTCGCCTACTGCGCCGGCGCGGCGGGCGTGATCTACACGGTCATGGTCGGAGCCAGCTTCGCCGGAGGGCCGATCACCCCGGACACCGTCATTCCGTTCGTCGAGCCGACCAGCGAGCAGCGGCTACCGTCGCCGAACCCGTCGGACGCGCCCGCGGTGACCCTTCCCACGCCGGACACGCCCACCGACATCCGTACCGCTCCGGCGCGGGCGCCGGCCACCTCCGTCGCCCCCGCCACCACGGTCTCGCCGAGCCCTCGGTCTCAACGGCCGACCCGGCCCGCCCCGACCGCGCCCCGGCCCGTCCAGACGCCGGCCACCACCGCGCCGCCCACCGCCCCCACCGCCGCGGTGCCGCCGCCCGTGGTCGACCCGCCGCCCGCCGTCGACCCGCCAGCCGAACCCGCCGCGCCCGCCGATGAGTGACCAGGCGCCCGCCCGTCCGAACCCGCCGACGAGCGAGCAGCCCACAGTCACGCTGGACGCCCGTCGTGTGCGGGCCGCCCGCCGGCACCGGGCCGGGCGGCAGCCGGACGACGCGCCCACAGTCGTGCTGGACGTCCGGCAGATCCCCGGAGCGCCGCAGATCCCCGGCCCGCGCCGGTCCCGCGGCCGGCGTCTCCTGCCCCGGCCGAGCTGGGCCCTGGTCGCCATGGTCGTGGTCGTCCTGGGCGGCCTGCTGGTCGTCGAGGCGTACACGAACGCCGCGTTCGTACCGGACAACCGGGTGACGCCCGGCAGCCAGCGGGAGGTTCCCAGCTCGGTGGTCGGGGGCGGCCCGATCGTCAACGTCGGCGCGGAGGGCCGGACCCAGTCGCACCGCCTGCCGCCGCGCACCGTGGCGCTTACCTTCGACGACGGACCCGACCCGCGGTGGACGCCGGAGGTGCTGCGCGTCCTGGACAAGTACCAGGTCAAGGGCACCTTCTTCGTCGTCGGCTCGCAGGTCGTCCGCAACCCGGAGGTGACCCGCCGGCTGGTGGCCGAGGGGCACGAGCTGGGCGTCCACACGTTCACCCATCCCGACCTCGCAGCGCTGCCGGAGTGGCGGCGCGAACTGGAGTACGCGCAGACGCAGCTCGCCATCGCCAGCACCACAGGTGTCCGGCCGTCGCTGCTGCGTTTCCCGTACTCGTCCCGGGCGGACGCCTACACCGACCGGGACTGGCCGATGCTGCGGCAGGCGGGCGAACTGGGCTACCTCACGGTCGTCAACGACGTCGACAGCCGGGACTGGGAGCTGCCCCCGGTCGAGGAGATGATCGCGAACGCCACGCCGGACGGGACGGCCGGCATCGTCGCGCTCTGGCACGACTCGGGCGGCGACCGGTCCAGCACGGTGGCCGCGCTGGACCGCTACATCCCGCCGATGCTGGAACGCGGCTACCGCTTCACCACCGTCAGCGAGGGACTCAACCAGACGTTCGCGGCCGCGGGTGTGTCCGGCCCGGTGGGCGGGCACACGGCGGCCTCGCTCGACGAGCGGTTGCGGGGCCACGTCCTGGTCGGCGCGGTACGGGTGGCCGACGGCATGTTCGGGGTGCTCGGCGTCTTCTTCGTGCTCGTCGGGGTGCTCACCGTCGGCCGGTCGCTGCTGCTGTTCGTCCTGGCCACAAGGCACGCGCGCCGGCGCCGTCGCCGTGACTGGTCGTGGGGCCCGCCGGTCACCGAACCGGTCTCGGTGATCGTGCCCGCGTACAACGAGCGGGAGGGCATCGCCGCGGCCGTGCGCTCGCTGGCCTGCGGCGACCACCCCGGCGGCATCGAGGTGGTGGTGGTCGACGACGGCTCGACCGACGGCACCGCCGACATCGTCGCGGCGCTGGGGCTGCCGAACGTCCGGGTCGTCCGCAAGCCCAACGGCGGCAAGCCGAGCGCGCTCAACACCGGCGTCGCGCTGGCCCGGCACGACCTGATCGTCATGGTCGACGGCGACACGATCTTCGAGCCGGAATCGGTCCGCCGGCTGGTCCAGCCCTTCGCCGACCCCCGGGTCGGCGTGGTCGCCGGCAACGTCAAGGTCGGCAACCGTCGCGGCCTGATCGCCAAGTGGCAGCACATCGAGTACGTCATCGGCTTCAACCTCGACCGCCGCCTCTACGAGACGCTGCGCTGCATGCCCACCGTCCCCGGCGCGATCGGCGCGTTCCGGCGGCAGGCGTTGGAGCAGGTGGGCGGCATGACCGACGACACGCTCGCCGAGGACACCGACGTCACCATCGCCGTCGGCCGCGCCGGCTGGCACATCGTGTACGAGGAGAGCGCCCGAGCGTGGACCGAGGCGCCGACCACGATCGGCCAGTTGTGGAAGCAGCGGTACCGGTGGAGCTACGGCACCATGCAGGCGATGTGGAAGCACCGGCGCTCGGTGATCGAGAGCGGTCCGTCCGGCCGGTTCGGCCGCCGGTGCCTGTCGTTCCTCACGCTGTTCGGCGTGCTGCTGCCGCTGGCCGCCCCGGTGATCGACCTGCTCGCCATCTACGGGCTGATCTTCCTGGACCGCAGCGACACGGTGGTGGCCTGGCTGGTCATGCTCGCGCTTCAGTTCGTCACGGCGGTGCTGGCCTTCCGGCTGGACCGGGAGAAGCTCGGCGTGCTCTGGGTGCTGCCGTTGCAGCAGTTCGTCTACCGGCAGGTGATGTACCTGGTGCTGCTCCAGGCCGTCGGCACCGCGCTGACCGGGGGCCGGCTGGGCTGGCAGAAGCTGCGCCGTACCGGGAACCTCCAGGTCGCCGGGCGGGGCGCGACCGGCTGAGGCCGGGCCGCGACGGTCAGTCGTCGTCCGGGTCGTCGAGGCGGGCCAGCCAGGTGGCGAACCGCTCGATCGGGGTCTCGAACTCCGGGTTCAGGTCGACGAAGTCACGTAGCCGCTCGCCCAGCCACTCCAGGCTCACCTGCTCGTCGCCCCGGCGCTCGACCAGCTCCTCGATGCCACGGTCGGTGAAGTACACGGTGTTCCTCTCGTCGTCGTACGGCAACGGCCCGCCCCGGGTCGGGACGGGCCGCTGCCGGTGGTGTCACGGGCGGGGGAGAGCCGCCTCGATCAGCGCGTTCTGCTCGACCTCGTGCATCTTCGCCGAGCCGACCGCCGGAGCCGCGGCGGCGGGCCGGGAGATGCGGCGCAGCCGGACCTCGGGCAGGTGCTCCAGCAGGTTCAGCGCGACGAACGACCAGGCGCCCTGGTTGGCCGGCTCCTCCTGGACCCAGGCGAAGTCCTCGGCGTTCGGGTACTGCGCCAGCGCGGCCCGGACCTCCTCGACGGGCAGCGGGTAGAGCTGCTCCATCCGGATGATCGCGGTGTCCGTGACGCCCCGCTCCTGCCGGGCCTGGAACAGGTCGTAGTAGACCTTGCCCGAGCAGAGCAGCACCCGCTTGACCTGCTCCGGCGCCGGAGCCGCGGTGTCGGCCAGCACCGGGGAGAACGTGCCGGTGGTGAAGTCCTCCACCGGCGACACGCAGAGCTTGTGCCGCAGCAGCGACTTCGGCGTGAACACCACCAGCGGCTTGCGCTTCGGCGACAGGGCCTGGCGGCGCAGCAGGTGGAAGTAGTTCGCCGGGGTGGTCGGGATGGCCACCCGCATGTTGTCCTCGGCGCAGAGCTGCAGGAACCGCTCCGGGCGGCCGGAGGTGTGGTCCGGGCCCTGGCCCTCGTGGCCGTGCGGCAGCAGCAGGGTCACCGCGGAGCGCTGACCCCACTTCACCTCGCCGGAGGAGATGAACTCGTCGATGACCGACTGGGCGCCGTTGACGAAGTCACCGAACTGGGCCTCCCAGGCCACCAGCGCGTTGATGTTCTCCACCGAGTAGCCGTACTCGAAGCCCATGGCCGCGTACTCGGAGAGCAGCGAGTCGTGGACGAAGAAGCGCGACCGCTCGCCGTCGGCGGTGAGCGACATCAGCGGCAGGTAGTCCTCGCCGGTCTTGGCGTCGACCACCGAGGCGTGCCGCTGGACGAACGTGCCACGGCGCGAGTCCTGCCCGGCGAGCCGGACGGTGACGCCGTCGTGCAGCAGCGTGCCGAACGCGATGATCTCGGCGAAGCCCCAGTCGATGCCGCCCTCGACGGACATCTTGCGGCGCCGCTCCAGCAGCTGCTGGATCCGCTTGTGCGGGGTGAAGCCCTCCGGCAGGTTGACGTGCGCCTCGCCGATCGCCTTGACCACCGAGGCGTCGGTGGCGGTGTCGACCTGCGGCTCCGGCTCCTCCTCCCGCGCCGGGCGGCTGAGCTGGCGCGGCGTGGTCGCGGCGTCCCGGGTGGCCTTGAAGACCCGCTCCAGCTGCCCCTGGTAGTCGCGCAGCAGCTCCTCCGCGTCCTCCACGGTGATGTCGCCGCGCCCGATCAGCTCCTCGGTGTAGAGCTTCCGGACCGAGCGCTTCGAGTCGATGATCTTGTACATCTCCGGGTTGGACATCGACGGGTCGTCGCCCTCGTTGTGCCCGCGCCGGCGGTAGCAGACCATGTCGATCACGACGTCCTTGTTGAACGCCTGCCGGTACTCGAACGCGAGCCGGGCCACCCGGACCACTGCCTCCGGGTCGTCGCCGTTCACGTGGAAGATCGGCGCCTGGATCATCCGGGCCACGTCGGTGCTGTAGAGGCTGGACCGGCTGTACTCCGGGGCGGTGGTGAAGCCGACCTGGTTGTTCACGACCACGTGCACGGTGCCGCCGGTGCGGTAGCCGCGCAGCTGGGACAGGTTGAGCGTCTCGGCGACCACACCCTGGCCGGCGAAGGCGGCGTCACCGTGCACCGCCAGCGGCAGCACGGTGTAGCCCTCCAGCTTGAGGTCGATCCGGTCCTGCTTGGCCCGGACTATTCCCTCCAGCACCGGGTCGACGGCCTCCAGGTGCGACGGGTTCGCCACCACCGACACCTTGACCGCGTGCTCGCCGTCCGGGGTGGTGAACTTGCCGTTCTGCCCCAGGTGGTACTTCACGTCGCCCGAGCCCTGCGTGGAGCGCGGGTCGAGGTGCCCCTCGAACTCGGAGAAGATCTTCTCGTACGGCTTGCCGACGATGTTCGCCAGCACGTTGAGCCGGCCGCGGTGGGCCATGCCGATGACGACCTCGTCCAGCCCGGCCTCGGCGGAGCACTCCAGCACCTCGCCGAGCAGCGGGATCAGCGACTCGCCGCCCTCCAGCGAGAAGCGCTTCTGGCCGACGTACTTGGTCTGCAGGAACGTCTCGAACGCCTCGGCGGCGTTGAGCCGGTTCAGCACGTGCTTCTGCTCGTCGGAGCTGGGCTTCTCGTACTTGCGCTCGACCCGCTCCTGGATCCAGCGCCGCTCCTCCGGGTCCTGGATGTGCATGTACTCGATGCCGACCCGGCGGCAGTACGAGTCGCGCAGCACGCCGAGGATCGAGCGCAGCTTCATCCGCTGCTGGCCGGCGAAGCCGTTGACCGGGAAGACACGGTCGAGGTCCCAGAGCGTGAGCCCGTGCTGGAGGACGTCCAGGTCCGGGTGCTTACGGATCTTGAACTCCAGCGGGTCGGTGTCGGCCATCAGGTGGCCGCGCACCCGGTACGCGTGGATCAGCTCGTGCACCCGCGCGGTCTTGTTGATCTGGCCTTCGCTGTCCACGGCCACGTCGCGCATCCAGCGCACCGGCTCGTACGGGATGCGCAGCGAGGTGAAGATGTCGTCGTAGAAGCCGCGCTCACCGAGCAGCAGCTCGTGCATGACCTTCAGGAACTCGCCGGACTGTGCGCCCTGGATGATCCGGTGGTCGTACGTGCTGGTCAGCGTGATGACCTTGCTGACCGCGTTCTCGGCCAGGGTGGCCTCGCTCATGCCCTGGTAGGGGGCCGGGTACTCCATCGCGCCGACGCCGATGATGGCGCTCTGCCCCTGCATCAGGCGCGGGATCGAGTGCACCGTGCCGATGCCGCCCGGGTTGGTCAGCGAGATCGTGGTGCCGGAGTAGTCCTCCATGGTCAGCTCGTTGCGGCGGGCGCGCCGGACCACGTCCTCGTACGCCTGCCAGAACTGCCGGAAGTCCATCTGCTCGCAGCCCTTGATGGACGGCACCACCAGGTTGCGGGAGCCGTCCGGCTTGACCAGGTCGATCGCGATGCCCAGGTTGACGTGCTCCGGGCGGACCATCGCCGGCTTGCCGTCCACCTCGGCGAAGGAGTTGTTCATCTCCGGGTGCTCGACGACGGCGCGGACGAGCGCGTACCCGATCAGGTGGGTGAAGCTGACCTTGCCGCCGCGACCGCGGGTGAGGTGGTTGTTGATGACGATGCGGTTGTCGACCAGCAGCTTGGCCGGGACGGAGCGCACGCTGGTGGCGGTCGGGACCGACAGCGACGCGTCCATGTTCTGCACGATCTTGGCGGCGACGCCGCGCAGCGGCGTGGTGCCGGGGCCGGTCGCCTTGGCGGCCGGCTTGGCGGCGGCCTTCTTCGCCGGCTCGGGCGCCTTCGCCGCCGGCTTCGCGGCGGGCTTGGCCGGTGCGGGCTCGGCCTTGGCGGCGGCCTTCGGCTCGGCCTTGGCGGGGGCGGCCTTCTGCTCCGCCTTGGCGGGCTGCTCGGTCACCGTGGCCACGGCTTCCTGCTGCTCGGCCGGCTCGGGCTTCGCGGCCGGCTTGGCCGACGCCTCCGGGCGCGGTGTGGCGGCGCCCGGGGCCGGCCGGTAGTCGGCGAAGAAGTCGTGCCAGGCCGAATCGACGCTCGAGGGGTCGGCGAGGTAGCGCTGGTACATCTCCTCGACGATCCACTCGTTCGGGCCGAAACCCGCCAGTGGGTTCTCCTGCGAAGTCTGCTGGGTCGACACGGCCGCTAATCGCCTCTTTCACGCGGTTGTGAATGTCACGGTGGCCCCCGGTGACCCCCGGTTGCCGACGCTGGGTAAACCGATGCCAAGGCTACGCCGTGCGCTGAGCGCAGGCATTCTCGCCTCCGGCTGGTGGTCCGTTTCACAGAAGATGCCAGAAGTTCGGCAAACGCTGCGTGATCCGCCGACTCCTGCTAGACGAGCAGGACCCCGGCCGACGACGTCCGTCATCGACCGGGGTCCGCCCCGACCGCGAGGTCAGGAGATGTCGCGCTTGCGGATCGTGGCCACGCCGATCGCGCCGGCCACCACCGCGTATCCGATCAGCACGAGGGCGCCGGCCCACTGCGGCGGGTTGCCCGGGATGTCCGTGTCGCCGCCCACCATGAGCCCGGAGGCCAGCGACGGGACCAGCAGCTGGAGCTTGTTGATCCAGTCGCCGTACCGCGCCGCGAGGAGGCTGAGGACGATGACCGCGCCGATCGCGCCGCCCAGGTAGAACAGGATGCCGGTCACCGTGGCGCCGATCTGGCTGCGGATCAGCACGCCGAGCCCGACGCCGAGCACGGACCAGAGCAGGTAGGCCAGGCCGTTGAGCGCGATCGCCCGCCAGACAGCGCCGCTGCCGAGCTGCGAGCCGACGTCCACCGAGTTGAGGATCACCGGCGAGATGATCAGGTTCAGCACGGTGGTGACGAGCCAGAACAGCAGCGCCAGCACGCCGGCCGCGGCCAGCTTGGCCAGCATCACCGCGGTGCGGTGCGGCGCGGTGAGGAACGTGGTGGTCACCGTCTGATGGAAGAACTCGCTGGTCACCACCACGATGCCCAGCAGCAGCACGATGAGCAGCCCGAAGAACTGGCCGTTGGTGTAGAGGTTGGCCGCCAGGTTGTCGGCCGCCGAGATGGCCTGCAACTGGTCGGACTGGTCGGCCGGCACCTCGCCGAAGTCACCGCCGGCCAGCGCATCGGTCTGCAACCAGTTGAAGAACAGCGTGAGCGCCCACAGCGCCAGGCTGATCAGCCCGAAGATCCACCAGGTGCTGGTGGTACGGATCTTGAGCAGTTCGGATCGGACCAGCGTCATCGGATCTCCGCCTTTCCGGCCGTCAGCTCCAGGAAGACCCCTTCGAGGTCGGGGCGCTCGGTGGTCAGCTCGTGCAGCTCGACCTTGGCGGCCAGCGCGACCCGGCCCACGGTCGGCGCGTCCACGCCGGTCACCAGCAGCGCGCCGTGCGGGTCGGTGTCGACGGTGGCCGACTGCTCGCGCAGCGCCGCGGCCAGCTCGTCGGCCTGCGGGGTGCGCACCCGCACCCGGGCGCCGTGCGTCATCGAGGCCATCACCTGGTCGACCGGGCCCTGCCGGACCAGCTTGCCGGCCGCGATGATGACCACGTCGTCGGCGAGCAGCTGCATCTCGGAGAGCAGGTGGCTGGAGACCAGCACCGTGCGCCCCTCGGCGGCGAGACCCTTGAGGAAGCCGCGCATCCAGCGGATGCCCTCCGGGTCCAGGCCGTTCGCCGGCTCGTCCAGCATCAGCACCTGCGGGTTGCCGAGCATCGCGGCGGCGATGCCGAGCCGCTGCTTCATGCCCAGCGAGTAGCCCTTGAACTTGCGCTTCGCCGCGGGCGAGAGCCCGACCAGGGCGAGCGCCTCGTCGGCGCGCTCCTTCGGCAGCCCGGCCGCCGCGCAGATCACCCGCAGGTGGTTGATCCCGGTGCGGCCCTTGTGCGCGCTGGACGCCTCCAGCACCGCGCCCACAGTCCGCAGCGGGTCGGTCAGGTCGGCGTACCGGCTGCCGCCGATGGTGGCCGTGCCGGCGCTCGGCGTCACCAGGTTCAGCAGCATGCGCAGCGTGGTCGTCTTACCGGCGCCGTTCGGGCCGAGGAAGCCGGTGACCCGGCCCGGCTCGACGGTGAACGACAGATTGTCCACCGCGCGGACGGTCTTGTATTGCTTGGTCAGGCCGGACACGATGATCTGGCCGGTCCCGGCACTGGGGCGTGGCTGCCCGTCGGACATCATTCTCCTCTCCTGCCCCGGCGGGCTCGACGCGCGCCGGTGGGGGCGCCGTTGCGGGGGTGCCCCGCAACAGCCTTCCAACCCGGCGCAAGGGGGTCAATCAGGCGGGACGCGTACCCGCCGTCCTCCTCAGGGAGGAGATCAGGCCGTCGGCAGCGCCACCCAGGTGGCCCGGGCGCGGCCGAGCAACGCGCCGTCCGCACCGTACAGGCTGGTGTGCACCTCGGCCTTCCGTCCCTCGCCGCCGACCGCGAGGCCGGTCACCGCGCACTCGTCGCCGGGCCGTGGCAGCGCCGTGACCTGCGCGGCGATCCGCCCCAGCACGTACGGGCGGCCGGGCGCGAGCACCGCCCAGCCACCCGGGCAGTCCAGCGCCGCCCACACCGTCGCGGGCGTCACCTCCGCCGGGGCGTCGAACGGCGCGGCGGTCCGCCCGTCCGGCAGCCGTCCCGGGAAGATCCGCAGCCCGTCCGGCTGCGCCGGGCCGCAGACGAAACAGCGGGGGAACGGGTGGTCCAGTAGACCGGGGTACGCCCGCGCGGCGTCCTCCGCCGTCGCCCGGTCCACCGGTGGCACCACCGCCTCGACCGGCGCCACCCGGCGTACCTGGGCGATCAACTGGCCGTCCGGGTCGCGTACCTCGCCGTCGGCGGCGGTCAGCGGGGTGTCCAGCGGCGGCGGCCGGCGCAACGTGACCTCCACCGGCCCCCGGTCGTCGATCAGCGCGGCGAAGATCCCGGCGCTCCAGCCGCCGTTGCCCGAACCGTCCGGTCCCTGGAAACGGGCCTCGACCAGCATGCGCACCTCCGGTTCAGCTCCGCCGGCGCCCTCGCCGGCGGTCCGCCCGGCAGCCTCGCACACCCCCGCGCCGCACCGGCCGTCCCGGTTCGCACGACGCCGCCGGCCGGCGTTCACCGGATCGACACCCCTCACCCCGCCCGGTGGCAACCCACGGCACCGGTCCCGGCCGCGCGACCTGCCCGCCACCGACTGCTGCCCGGCAGCGCTGGACCTGGACCGTCAGAGATCTTGGTAGCAAACGGCCCCTATGAGGCCCCTATGAGGGCCTTTTGCTACCAAGATCTGTCGGCTTCTCAAGGGCTGGAAAGGTGATCCTTGCCAGTGGGAGGAGGGGAGGGCGGAGGCGGCTGCGCGGGCGTCGGAGACGCGACACAGTCGCGATAGGCTCTTGTTCAGTCGCGATGTATCGCGTTATGCTCCTCGCGTCACTCGACGTGCCGTCGGTCGGTACGTCGTCGAGGGGAGGACGCCATGGCCAACTGGACGGTCGACAGCCCGCAGCGGATCACTGTGGACGAGCCGGTCACCCGGCTCGACGTCCGGCTGGTCAGCGGCCGGCTCAACGTGGTCGCCACGGACGGCCCGGCGCGGGTCGACGTCACCCGGATCGGCCGGCGGCCACTCCTGGTCGAGATGCGCGACGGCCGGCTGACAGTGCAGCACGAGCGGTCGAGCCGGTGGCCGGGGGTGCTCTGGTCCTTCGGCCCGCTCCACCGCCGGTATCGCGCCGAGGTGTCGATCGCCGTTCCGGCCGAGGTCCTCGCCGACCTGCACCTGGTGGACGGCACGCTCGTCGCCTCCGGCCTGCGCGGGGACACCAAGGTCGACGTCACGTCCGGCCAGGTCACCCTGCGAGGGCTGCGGGGGCGCACCAGCGCCAAGGTCATCTCCGGGCCGGTCGAGGCGCTCGGCATCGGCGGCGACCTCGACCTGGAGACGGTCTCCGGTGAGCTGATCCTCGCCGACAGCGCGCCCGAGCGGGTCCGCGCCCACGCCGTCTCCGGCTCGATCACCTGTGACCTGGACAACCCGCGCGGCAGCGAGATCCGGCTCAGCGCCATCTCCGGCAGCATCACCGTGCGGGTCCGCGAGGACAGCGACCTCACCGTGCACCTGCACACCACCTCCGGCCGCATCACCAGCGGCTTCCCCCAGGTGGGGGCCGGTCAGCAGGGCTTCGGCCCGATCAAGGACAGCCACGGCGTGCTCGGTGGGGGCGCGGGTAGGCTCTGGGCCTCCGCGACCTCCGGCAGCATCGCGCTGCTCGCCCGCCCGGTCGCGACCGCCGAGGACGTGGAGGAGCTGCCGTGACCGCGGTGTTCAGCCACGGCCGGCTCCGGCTCTACCTGCTGAAGCTGCTCGACGACGGCCCGAAGCACGGATACGAGCTGATCCGCCTGCTGGAGGATCGCTTCCTCGGCCTGTACGCCCCCAGCGCCGGCACCATCTACCCCCGGCTGCAGCGGCTCGAGACGGAGGGCCTGGTCACGCACACCGCCGCGGGCGGGCGCAAGGTCTACGAGATCACCGAGGGGGGCCGCGCCGAGCTGCGGCAGCGCGCCGACGAGCTGTCGACCCTGGAGGCCGACATCGGCGCCGCCGTCGAGGACCTGTCCGCGCTGGCCGGTGAGATCCACAACGAGGTACGCGGCTCGGTCCGCGACCTGAAGCGCGAACTGCGTGAGGTGGCCCGGCAGACCCGGCAGGGGGCGTGGACGGCGTCCGCCACGGCCCGGCCCGGCAGCGACGGGGGATCGGCCCGTCCGGACGACTCGCCGCTGCTCGCCGAGTTCGACAAGCGGCTGGCCGCCTTCACAGTCGAGGTCGGCGCGCTGGTACGGGCGCGGCGGCTCAGCGACAACCAGCTCCGTACCGCGATCCGGATGCTCGACGGGGCGCTGGAAGGGCTGCGGCGGCTGTTCCGCTGATCTCACAGGTTGTTTCCAGGGTCCACCCAGCGCGGCCGCAGCCGGAGCGCGGATGATGGGGCTCATGGCGGCTACCCAGACGGAGGCTCGACTGCTCGTGGTCGAGGACGATCCCAACATCCTCGAACTGCTCTCCGCGAGCCTGCGTTTCGCGGGCTTCGACGTGGCCACCGCGACCAGCGGCAGCGCCGCGCTGAACGCCGCCAAGGACCACCGGCCCGACCTGGTCGTGCTGGACGTGATGCTGCCCGACCTGGACGGCTTCGAGGTCATCCGGATGCTCCGCGAGGGGGGCACCCGTACCCCGGTGGTCTTCCTGACCGCGCGCGACGCCACCGACGACAAGATCCGCGGGCTCACCCTGGGCGGCGACGACTACGTCACCAAGCCGTTCAGCCTGGAGGAGCTGACCGCGCGGATCCGGGCCGTGCTGCGGCGTACCGCGACCGGCGACCAGACCCCGTCCCGGCTCACCTTCGCCGACCTGGAGCTGGACGAGGAGACGCACGAGGTGCACCGCGCCGGTCAGCGGGTGCAGCTCTCGCCGACCGAGTTCAAGCTGCTGCGCTACCTGATGCTCAACGCCAACCGGGTGCTCAGCAAGGCGCAGATCCTCGACCACGTCTGGAACTACGACTTCCGCGGTGACGACAACATCGTCGAGTCGTACATCTCGTACCTGCGCCGCAAGGTCGACAACACCCAGCCGCGGCTGATCCACACGCTCCGGGGAGTGGGCTACGTGCTACGCAAGCCGGCGGCGTGAACGTCGTCCACGACGCGAAGGGCAGGCTGCGCAGCGTCCCGCTCCGGCTGAAGCTCGTCGCCGCCGTCCTCGCGCTCGTGGCCGTGGCGCTCGTCGTGATCAGCGGCCTGACGGCGTTCCTGCTGCGGAACTATCTGATCGGGCAGGCGGACGACCAGCTCCGCGGCGGCGCGTACACGGTGGCCAACGCGCTCGACAAGGCCGGTGGCGGCCCGATCAAGATCACCATTCCGTCCGACTACGTGGCGTCCACGGTGGCGCCCGACGAGCCGCCGGACCCGGACGGACCGTACCGCTACCAGGGCCTGCGCGACGAGGAACTGCCCCGCTTCCCCGTCGACTACGCGGGCTACCAGGAGCAGGTGGGCGACCCGTTCACCGTGCGCTCCGAGGACGGCCGGAGCCGGTGGCGGATGCTCTACACCGCCCTGCCCGACGGGAGGGTCATCGCGCTCGGGCAGCACCTCACCGGCGTCGACTCCGCGGTCGGGCGACTGGTGTGGATAGACCTCCTGGTCGGCGGCGCGGTGCTGATCTCGCTGGCGTCGGTCGGTGCCGGCATCGTGCGTACCAGCCTGAAGCCGCTCGTGGAGATAGAGCGTACGGCGGCTGCCATTGCCGGCGGTGATCTGACCCGGCGGGTGCCCGACCCGGAGATGGGGCGGCCGTGCCCGACCTCGGAGCTGGGCCGGCTGTCCCGGGCGCTGAACGCGATGCTGGCCCAGATCGAGGCCGCGTTCACCGCGCGGGCCGCCTCCGAGGCGGCGGCGCGCAGCGCCGAGATGGGCGCGCGGGACGCGGCCGCGTACGCGCAGGCGTCGGAGGCGCGGGCCCGCCGGTCCGAGGAGCGGATGCGGCAGTTCATCGCCGACGCCTCGCACGAGCTGCGGACGCCGCTGACCACCATCAGGGGCTTCGCCGAGCTGTACCGGCAGGGCGCGGCGCGCGCGCCGGAGCAGACCGCCGACCTGCTGCGCCGCATCGAGGACGAGGCGTCCCGGATGGGGCTGCTGGTGGAGGACCTGCTGCTGCTGGCGCGGATGGACCGGGAACGGCCGATCGCGCTGGCCCCGGTGGAGCTGCCGGTGCTGGCCTCGGACGCGGTGGAGGCGGCCCGGGTGGTAGACCCGGACCGGCGCATCGAGCTGGAGCGGGCGCCGGGCGCCGGCCCGCTGGTGGTGCTCGGCGACGACGCCCGGCTGCGCCAGGTGATCGGCAACCTGATGACGAACGCGCTCACCCACACCCCGTCCGATGCCTCGGTGACGCTGCGGCTGCGGGCGGAGGCGGGCAACCTCGCCGTGGTGGAGGTGGCGGACACCGGCCCCGGCCTCACGCCGGAGCAGGCCGAGCGGGTCTTCGAGCGGTTCTACCGGGTGGACGCCGCGCGTACCCGGCGGGCGGGCGGGCCGATCAGCACCGGCCTCGGCCTGGCCATCGTGGCCGCGCTCGTGGCCGCGCACCACGGCACCGTCGAGGTGGACGAGACTCCCGGCGGCGGGGCGACGTTCCGGGTGAAGCTGCCGCTGCTGCCCGAGGCGCCGGAGCCGGGCGAGTGACGTTCAGAAAACTTCCAGGCGGATTCCAGGCTGATGACAGTGCCACGGGGAAAGCTATCGGTATGACCGACCACGAGACCGATCCGCAGCGGTCGCCGGCCCCCGCCGACGCCGAGCCGTCGCACCACACCGCCGAGCTGCCCCGCGTCGAGAGCGGGACGTCGGACTCCTCGAACACCCCGGCCGCAGCGCCGGTTCCGGCCGACTCCCCGGCCGCCGGAACCACGGCGCAGCCTGGAACCACGAACCCCGCCGCCGCGCCGGCCGGCCCGTACCCGCCGCAGGGCGGGACGCCGTACCAGGCCGCGGCGCAGCAGCACCACCCCTGGTACGGCCAGCAGCACCAGCAGCACGGCTGGGCCCAGCAGCAGGGCGGCTCCGGCTACCCGTCGGCGCCGCACAGCGGCGGACCGGTCCCGTCGTACCAGGCGCAGCCGTACCAGGGACAGCACGGGCAGCACGCGCAGCAGGGCTACCAGCCGTACCAGGCCGGGCAGCCGACCCCGCCGTGGGGCACGCCGCAGCCGGCCCGGCCCAGCCGGGCCGGGAAGTTCATCGGCGCCGGCGCGCTGGCGCTGGCCCTGATGTTCGGCTCGGGCGTGGCCGGCGGCGCGCTGGCCCTCGCGCTCGACGGGGACGGCCCGACCCGTACCTACTCCGCCGCTCCGATCATCAACAGCGCCGACCTGCCCAAGATCGCGGCTTCCGTCCAGGACAGCATCGTCACGATCATGACGGGCAGCGGTGAGGGATCCGGGGTGATCCTCAGCGCCGACGGGTTCGTGCTGACGAACAACCACGTGGTCGCCGGCGCCGGCGGCGACACCGTCCGGGTGGTCTTCGCCAACGGCAAGAGCGCGTCCGCCAGGATCGTCGGAACCGACCCGAAGACCGACCTCGCGGTGGTCCAGGCCAGCGGGGTGAGCGACCTGAAGGCGGCGAAGTTCGGCGACAGCGACGCCATGCAGGTGGGTGACCAGGTGCTCGCCCTGGGCAGCCCGCTCGGCCTGCAGGGCTCGGTCACCGCCGGCATCCTCAGCGCCCGCGACCGCACCATCCAGGCGGGCAGCGGCCAGCAGACCCCGCAGCAGGGCGCCAGCTCGATCTCGGGCCTGCTCCAGACCGACGCCCCGATCAACCCGGGCAACTCCGGCGGCGCGCTCGTCAACACCCGGGGCGAGGTGATCGGCATCAACACCGCCATCGCCACCGCCGGGCAGGGCAGCACCGGCAACATCGGCGTGGGCTTCGCCATCCCGAGCAACAAGGCCAAGGACGTGGCCGAGAAGCTCCAGCGCGGCGAGAAGATCAGCCACCCCTCGCTCGGGGTGAGCGTGAACGGCGCCGAGGACGGCGGCGCGCTCGTCGTCGCCATCACCCCTGGTAGCCCCGCCGAGAAGGCCGGGATCCAGCGCGGCGACGTGATCACCAAGTTCGGCGACAAGATGATCAACGACTCGAACGATCTGGTCGGCGCGGTTCAGGCCGGCAAGGTCGGCGACCGGGTCGAGGTCGAGTACAAGCGAAACGGATCCACCGAGACCGCAACCGTGACGCTCGCCGAGACGTCATAGTCCCGAAGACCTGCCTCCCTCCTGGGCGGCGGGCGACGGAGCCAAGGGGGTTGGCTCCGTCGCCCGCCGCCCCTCCTCTTTCTCATCCGGTGCGGGTGAGCCCGGCTCACCCGCACCGACGGCAGGCTGGGGGCATGACCACCACGTCCGCCGCGCGTACCGACCAGCAGATCCAGCGCGACGTCCTCGCCGAACTGGACTGGGACGCGCAGACCCGGGCCACCGAGGTCGCCGTCACCGTCAACCGGGGCGTGGTCACGCTGGCCGGGCGGGTGGACAGCTACGCGCGGCGGTGGGCCGTCGAGCGCTGCGCCCACCGGGTACGCGGAGTGCGCGCGGTCGCCAGTGACCTGGAGGTCGACCTGACCGCCACGGACCGGCGTACCGACGCCGACGTCGCGATCGCGGCCAGCCGGGCGCTGGAGTGGGACAGCTTCGTGCCGGCCGAGCGGCTGGACGTGACAGTCGCCGACGGCTGGGTCATGCTCCGGGGCGAGGTGGAGTTCGGCTTCCAGCGCCGGACCGCCGAACGTGAGCTGCGCCGGCTGCGCGGCGTACGCGGGTTGACGAACCTGATCGAGGTACGGCCCCCGGCCCCGCCCAGCGACGAGCAGCAGCGCCTCGACCTGCGCCGCCTGCTGCTGCGACGGACCGGCACCGAGCGGATCGACGCCCGGGTCGACGGCGACACGGTGGTGCTCGACGGCGTCGTGGGCGCCTGGTGGCAGCGCGAGGAGGCGGAACGGGCCGCCTGGGCCCTGCCGGGCGTACGCGAGGTGCACGTCGGGATCGTGGTGTCCGGCTGAGCCGCGTGTCGTTTACCGCGGGCCGGGTCGGGAACCCGCGACCCAGCGGGTACGCCGGCGACCGAGCGGGGAGGACTCGTGGCCGTGAACCAGCAGTCCTCGGAGCGCTGGCGGGCCGGGCCGCTGCGGATCGCGATGGTGGTGCCGCCGTGGCTGTCGGTGCCGCCGCCCGGCTACGGCGGGCTGGAGACGCTGGTCGCGGGACTGGTCGACGAGCTCGTCGAGCGGGGGCACGCGGTGACCCTGTTCGGGGCCGGGACTGGGCACGGCACCTCGGCCGACTTCGTCTCCACGGGCGACGAGCTGCAGTACGAGCGGATGGGCGAGTCGCTGCCCGAGCTGGCGCACCTGGCCCACGTCGACCGCCTGGTCGGCCCGGCCGACTTCGACCTGGTGCACGACCACAGCACCATCGGCCCGCTGGTGGCCGGACGCCGCCGGGTGCCCACGGTCGCGACCGTGCACGGCAATCCGGTGGGTGAGTACGGCACCGTGCTCGGCAACACCGACCGGGGGGTGGGCCTGGTCGCGATCTCGCACGCGCAGCGCCGGGCGAATCCGGGGCTGCCCTGGGCCGGCACCGTGCACAACGCGATGCCGCTGCGGGACGTCCCGCGCAAGCGGGCGCCCGGGACGGGACCGGTGCTCTGGCTGGCCCGGTTCAGCCCGGACAAGGGCCCGGACGTGGCGATCGCGGCGTGCCGGGCGGCCGGGCTGCCGCTCACGCTGGCCGGCAAGTGCAACGAGCCGGCCGAGCGCCGCTACCTGGACCAGGTGGTACGGCCGTTGCTGGGCGAGGACGTCACGCTCGTGCTGAACGCCGACCGCGAGGCCGCGTGGCGGCTGCTGCTGGAGGCCCGTTGCCTGATCATGCCGATCCAGTGGGCGGAGCCGTTCGGCATGGTGATGGTGGAGGCGATGGCGACCGGCACCCCGGTGGTGGCGCTGCGCCGGGGCGCGGTGCCGGAGCTGGTCCGCTCCGGGGTCACCGGCTTCGTCTGCGACGACGCCGACGAGCTGCCGGCGGCACTGCTGGCGGCGGCCGACCTGGATCCGGCCGACTCCGTCGCCCACGTCACGGAGAACTTCTCGGTGGAGCGGATGGCCGCCGACTACGAGGCGGTCTACCGGGGCTTCCTGGCCGCGCGGGCGGGCACGCCGGCGCCCCGGGCCGTCGCGCCGGCAGTCGCGGGCTGACCCGTCAGGTCTGCCCGGCCACGAGTTCCGCGGCGGCGGCGTCGAGTCGCCGCGCGTACCCGGGGGTGATGCTGCCCTCGCGCCGACGTTCGTCGATCTTGGCGCGGAGCCGGTCCACGGCTGTGGTCACCTCGCCCTCACCGCTCGCGGCGACCGCGTTGCGCAGCAGGTTGCGCAGGTCCACCCCGACGTCCTCGCGGATCTGGCCCTCCGCCAGCCCGGCCTCGATCAGCCCGTCGACCCGTTCGGCGGCGTCGGCCTGGCCGGTCGCGGGCGGGCGGTTGCCGGCGGTGGGGGGCGCGCTCGACGGCGCGGCCGGCGCCGTGGTGACCGGCGGCTCCGCCGCGGGCGGGACGGTGGTCGGCGGCTGGACCGGCCCGGCGGTCGGCAGCACCCGGGGGTCGTCCGGCCGGTCCGGCGTCAGCGCGGGCACGAGCAGCGCGGCGGCCGCGACCACCGCCACGCCGGCCGCCGCCAGCACGAGGACGCGCCGCCGGCCCGGCGCGGCGGCCGGGTTGTCCGGCGGGACCGGGGCCGGGGCCGAGGCCGGCCCGGGCGGCGGGGGAGCAGGCGGTGGAGCAGGCGACGGCGGCAGCGTGGGCAGCGTCATGGTCGGCGACAGCATGGTGGCGGCCTGCGGGTCGGCGGGCAGCATCTGGTCGCGCAGCACGGCCGCCACCCGGTGCGCGCTGGGCCGCCGTCGCGGGTCGCGGGCCAGGCAGCGCAGGCAGATCTCCGCGACCGGTCCGGGCAGCCCCGGTACGTCGTCGAGGCTGGGCTCCGGGCTCTCCGCGAGCGCGGCGCTCAGCTCCTCCCAGGTCTCCGCCGGGTACGGCGGGTGCCCGGTCAGCGTCTCGAACAGCAGCACGCCGAGCGAGTAGACGTCGGTGGCCGGCTGGGCGGGCGCGCCGTCGAGCCGTTCCGGCGCCACGTACGCCGGGGTGCCGAACGTGCCGCCGTCCTCGTCGTCGTCCGGCGTGCCGATCCGGGTGGCGATGCCGAAGTCGAGGACCTTCGCCCCGGTGCGGGTCATCATCACGTTGGCCGGTGTCACGTCCCGGTGCACGATGCCGAGCCGGTGCGCCGCGGCGAGCGCCTCGGCCACCTGGGCGCCGGTCTCCACCGCTGCCGGCCACTGCAGCGGCCCCTCGGTGAGCCGGTGTTCCAGCTCCTCGCCGGCGAGCAGCTCCATCACCACGAACGAGGTGATCGAGCCGTCCGGCGCCACCGTCTCGCCGTAGTCGTGCACGGCCGTGACATGTGGATGGTCGAGCTGGGCGGCCGAGCGGGCCTCCTCGCGCACCATGTCGCGGAACCGGGCGTCGGCGGCGAGTGAGGGCGCGAGCACCTTGACCGCCACCACCCGGTCGAGCACCTCGTCCCGGGCTCGCCAGATCACCGACATGCCACCGGCGCCGATCCGGTCGATGAGCCGGTACCGACGGGCCAGCAGACGGCCGGCCTGGAGTGTCGCCATCAGCTCGCACCTGCCTGGGCTCGGGAGCGCTATCAGGTTGCGTGAATGTGTCTTACCTGTCAACAGTCCTCGCGGCGCCGATTGCGGGGCGCGCATTCGCGATGGCTCCCGGTCACCGCCGGGACCAGCGGGGACGCCCGCCCGGCCGGTTGTGGGCCGCGTGCCAGGATGAACGTCATGGCAGCGGGTCCGGTGGCGTTCGTGCTCGGCGGCGGGGGAGTGCTCGGCGCGGTCGAGGTGGGGATGCTGCGCGCCCTGTTCCGCGCCCGGATCAAACCCGACCTGGTGCTGGGCACGTCGATCGGCGCGGTCAACGGCGCCCTGGTGGCCGCCGACCCGACCGAGGCGGTCACCGACCGGCTGGTCCGGCTCTGGGCCTCCCCGGAGGCCAGCGAGGTGTACGGCGACTCGGTCGCCCGGCAGTTGCGCCGGTTCGCCGCCCGTACCCACCTGCACTCGCCCCGGCCGCTGTACCGCCTGCTGGAGAGCACACTGGGCGAGGACACCACCTTCGCCGACCTGGCCGTGCCGTTCCGCTGCTGCGCCGCGAACATCGAACGCGCCGCCGAGCACTGGTTCCACAGCGGACCGCTGGTGCCGGCGGTGCTCGCCTCCGCCTCGGTGCCCGGGCTGCTGCCTCCGACCCAGATCGACGGCCAGCACTACATCGACGGCGGGGTGGTCAACTCGATCCCGGTCGGCGAGGCGGTGCTGCTCGGCGCGAAGCAGATCTTCGTGCTCCAGGTGGGCCGGATAGAGCGCGAGCTGAGCCCGCCGCGCCGCCCGTGGGAGATCGCCCAGGTGGCGTTCGAGATCGCCCGCCGGCACCGGTTCGCGCGGGAGATGGCGGCGCTGCCCGAGGGCGTGGAGGTGCACGTGCTGCCCACCGGCGGGCTGGAGCCGCGCGACGACAGCCCGTGGGCGTACCGGGACACCGCGGCGGTGGGACGGCGGATCAGTCGCGCGTACACTGCCTCCCGCCGATACCTGGACACCGCGCTGGAGCGCTGATGCCGTTGCCGCCCCGCTGGCTCCGCCGGCTGGTGCTCGCGCCCGGAGTGGTGCTGCTCGCCTTCTTCGTGGTGACCACGCTGCCCGTCTGGGCGCTGCTCGCGCTCGCCGCGTCGCCGCTGGTGCCGGGACGGCTGCGCCCGCTGCGGCTGCTCTGGATCGGCACCGTCTACCTGGTCTGGGACGCCGCCGCGCTGCTCGCCCTCTTCCTGCTCTGGCTGGCCTCGGGCTTCGGCGCGTACAAGCGTGCGCCGGCCTTCCAGCGGGCCCACTACGTGCTCGCCGGGTGGTTCCTGCGGGTGATGTTCTGGCAGGCCCGGTGGACGCTGCGGCTGAGCATCGACGTGGTCGGCACCGACCCGGACACCGCCCTGCCCGGCCGCCCCGAGCTGGTGGTCTGCCGGCACGCCGGGCCCGGCGACTCGTTCATCCTGATCCACGCGCTGGTGAACTGGTTCAACCGGGAACCCCGGATCGTGCTCAAGGAGACGCTCCAGTGGGATCCGGCCATCGACGTGCTGCTCAACCGGCTGCCCAACCGGTTCATCGCGGCCGGGCCGGACGGGCGCGACTCGGTGGTGCGGCAGATCGGGCACCTGGCCACCGGCCTGGACGACAACGACGCGTTCGTGATCTTCCCGGAGGGGGGCAACTTCACCCCGTCGCGGCGGCTGCGCGCGATCGACCGGCTCCGCAGGCTCGGGCTGGAGCGGATGGCACGCCGCGCCGAGCGGATGCGGCACGTCCTCGCCCCGCAGCCGGGCGGGCTGCTCGCCGCGCTCGACGCCGCGCCGGACGCCGGGGTGATCTTCGTGGCGCACACCGGCCTGGACCAGATGCTCACGGTCGCCGACGTGTGGCGCGAGCTGCCGATGGACAAGCGGATCGTGATGCGGTTCTGGTCGGTGCCGCCGGAGGAGATCCCGGCCGGCAAGCAGGAGCGCATCGACTGGCTGTTCGACTGGTGGGCCCGCATCGACAGGTGGATCGCGGACAACCGCAACGGCACTGTCGACGCCTGAGCCGATTCCCCGCGCCTGTTCAGCGCGCCGGTGGCGGGCCGCGTAGGGTGCGCTGGTGGACCAGATCTGCGTGGTGACGACTGTGGTGGACGCCCGCGGGGTCGCGGACGTGCTGGCGGCCGCGGCCGTCGCCGGCCGGCTGGCGGCCTGCGCCCAGGTCGGCGGGCCGGTGGACAGCACCTACTGGTGGCAGTCGGCGATCCAGACCACGGCCGAGTGGCAGGTGCGGTTCAAGACCGCGCCGGACCGGGTGGACGCGCTGGTCGACCAGCTCCGCGCCAACCACCCGTACGAGGTGCCGGAGATCCTGGTCAGCCTGGAGGGCAGCGGCAACCCCGGTTACACCGCCTGGGTGCACGAGCAGACCCGGCCCTAGGTACTCCTACTCTGTCCGTCCGCCCCGCCGCCCGCGAAGCTGGCCGGGTGGAGAACACCGGCTACCCCTGCCCCGGCTGCGGCGCTCCGGCCGACCTCGTCGCCGGATGCCGCGGTTGCGGCCGCCCGCCCTATCCGCCCGCCGCCGAGGTGATCCGGCTGGACCGGGAGATCACCGAGCTGGTGCCGCGCGTCGAGGCGGCCCGGCTCGCGTACCACGATCTGTCCGGCCGCCTGTCCACGGCCCGGCAGCGGCGGTCGGCGCTGGCCGCCCGGATCCGTCAGGAGATCCCCGCGCCGGGCCCGGTCGCCGCGCCCGTGCCGCAGGCCGCCGGCCCCGCGCCGCTCCCGGTCGCCGCGCCGGCGCCGCCGCCGCGTGTGGTTCCGCCCACCGCTCCGGTACGCCCCGGCGGCGCGGAAACCTCCACCCGGGCGGTGCAGGGGCTGCTCTTCGTCCTGGGTGGACTGCTGCTCGGCACCGCCGCCGTGGTGTTCACCGCTGTCGCCTGGGCCACGTTCGGGGTGACCGGCCGGGCGCTGGTCCTGCTGGCGGTCACCGCGTTGGCCCTGGCCGCGCCGCTCGTCGCCCGGGCGCGCGGGCTGCGCGGCACCGCCGAGACGCTCGCCTCGGTGGGGTTGCTGCTGGTGGTCCTGGACGGGTACGCCGCCTGGTCGGTGAACCTGTTCGGGGTGACCGGCCTGCCGGGCAGCCGGTACGCGGCGCTCGTCGCGGCCACCGGCGCGGCCGTCGCGGCCGGATACGGGCTGATCAGCCGCCTCACCGCGCCCT
Organism: Micromonospora echinospora; assembly: GCF_014203425.1. Classification (NCBI taxonomy): domain Bacteria; kingdom Bacillati; phylum Actinomycetota; class Actinomycetes; order Micromonosporales; family Micromonosporaceae; genus Micromonospora; species Micromonospora echinospora. The sequence goes on along the minus strand of NZ_JACHJC010000001.1, from coordinate 6,536,451 downwards.
GGTTCGCGGCGTGGCTGCTCGCGCAGCCGGTGCTGCCCCTGGCCGTGGCCGCGTTCCGGCCGACCGCCGCCGGCTGGGCGCTGACGCTGACCGCCGTGGCGCTCGGCGACCTCGCGGTGGTGGCCGTGCTGCGCCGCCGGACCTCCGACAGGCGCGGCGCGCTGGTGGCCGGGCAGGCGCTGGGCTGGATCGGGCACGGCGCGGCGCTGGTCCTGGCGGCCGGCTGCGCGCTGGTGCCGCTGGCAGCCGGCCACGCGGCGGGCACGCCACTGCTGGCCGGTGGCCCGCTGCTGGTGGTGGCGCTGGCCCTGCTCGTCGGCGCGCTCACCGCGGGTGGCCGGACGTGGCGGGCGACGACCGCCGGGCTGCTGGTGCCGGTGCTGGCGGTCGCGCTGGTCCGGCCGGTCGCCGAGCTGCGTCCCGGGCTGCTGCTGGTCGCCGCCGCGCTCGTGGTCGCGGCGCTGGCCGGTGCGGTGCGGGCGCTGCCGGCGTCGGTCCGGACCGGCCCGCGGGTGGGCGCGCTCGCGGTGGCCGCCGCGCTGGGCCAGGTCACTGTCGTGCTCACCGGCCTGGTCGGCGCGGCCACCGCGAGTGCCTCGTTCCCGGCCTGGCAGGGCGGGCGGGACGTGCCGGTCCCGTCCTGGGGCTGGCAGCTCCCGGCGGCCCTGCTGCTGACCGCCGGCGCGGTAGCGCTGCTGACGCCCCGGGCCGCCCGGCCGCTGGTCGGCGTGATCGCCGCCGGGCTGGTCGCCCTCGCCGTACCGGCCGTGACGGCGACGCCGTGGCCGCTGGTGCTGGTCGTGGACCTCGCGACGGCCGCCGCGCTGCTGCTGGCGGCGGTGGCCCGGCCGCGCCCGGGACGGGTGGCCGTCCCGGTCGCCGCGTCGGCCGGTGCGGTGCTGCTCGGGCACGCGCTGCTGGTCGGCTTCGCCGCGCCCGCCGGGGCGGTGGCGGTGCTCGCCGTGACGGCGCTGCTCGGCGTGACGGTGGCCGGGCTGGGCCGGCGCGGGCTGGGCGTGCAGCCGGTCGTCGGCGGTGTCTCGCTCGCAGTGGCGCTGGTCGCCGTACCGGCGGCGGCGGCCGTCGCGCTGCTCGGCCTGGGTGCGCCACTCTGGTGGCAACTGCGGGGCGCCACCGCCGCCGTCGTGGTGCCGGTCGTCGTGGTCCTCGCCGTCCGTCGCCTGTGGACCGACCTGAACTGGTACGCCTCGACGGGGCTCGCCGTGGCGCTCGCCGGGGTCGGCCTCGTGCCGCTCGTCGCGCCGGGCGGGGAACCGGTGGCGCTCTACGCCACGGCGGGGGTCCTGCTGGCGCTCGCCGCCGGGGGCGGCTCCCGGCCGGCGGCCGCCCTGCGCGCGGTGGGCGCCGCGCTTGCCGGATTGGCTCTGCTGGCCAGCGCGCGGACCGTGCTGCTGGTGCTCGCGAACCTGCCGGTGCGGCCCGGATCCGGGGTGCCCGCCGCCGCGACGGCGTCTGCCGAGACCGCCCGCGCCGGGCTGGTGCTGCTGCTCCTGGGTGCCGCCGCCGGGGCGTACGCCGCGACGGATCGCCGCGTCGCGTGGTGGCTCGCCGCGTCGCCGTTCGGCGCGGTGGCGCTGCCCGTGCTGGCCGAGGCGGCCGGCGCGCCCTGGCCGGTGGTGCCGGCGACGGCGTTCGGGATCGGGCTGGCCGCGCTGCTGGCCGCCGCGCTCACCGGCGCGTACCGGGCGGTGCTCGTGCCGCTGGCCGTGGTGCTTGCCGTTCCCGGGTTCGGCGGCCTGCTCGCCACCCGGGCCGGGACGCTCACCGCGCTCGGTGTGCTGGTGGTGGCCGGTGCGGTGACCGGGACGGCCGGGCGGCCGGCGGTGGTCCGGATCGTGGGGTGGCTGGGCGCCGTCGCGGCGGCCACCGGGTTCGCCCTCGTCGCGTCGCTCACGGCCGGGCAGTCGCTGCGTACCGGGGCGTTCGCGGTCCTTGCCGTCGCAGCAGTGACGCTGCACGCGGCGCCGCTGCTGCGCGTGGTCCGATCCGGCGGTCCGGGCGGCGTCGGGCGGGCCGGCGCGTGGGCGCTGGAGGCGGCGGCGCAGGCCGTGGCGCTGCTCGCGCTGCTGCTCGCGGGCGGCTCGTTGCGGCACGCGGCGGCGGTCTGCGTGCTGTGGGGCGTGGCCGTCGCGGTCCGGGTGCTGCGCCGGGGCGAGTCGCCGGACGGGCGTCGGGTGCTGGCCGCGGTCGCGGCGGGCAGCGAGCTGATCGGCGGCTGGCTGGTGCTCGCAGCACGCGGGGTGGTCGTGCTGGAGGCGTACACGCTGCCGGCGGCGGCGCTCGCCCTGGGCGCCGGGGTGCTGGCGCTGCGGCGCCGGCCCGGGCTGACCAGCTGGCTGGCGCTCGGCCCCGGGCTCGGCGCGGCGTTGCTGCCGAGCCTCGTGTCGGTGCTGGTCCTCGGTGAGCCGCAGCCGTGGCGGCGGCTGGCGCTCGGCGCGGCGGCAGTGGCAGTGGTGTTCGCCGGGGCGGCCCGGCGCTGGCAGGCGCCGGTGGTGCTGGGTGCGGCCACGCTGGTGCCGCTGGCGCTGCACGAGCTGGCCCGGGGCTGGGACCGGACGCCCCGCTGGGTCTTCCTGGGAGTGGGTGGGCTGCTGCTGATCGGGCTGGCCGCCACCTACGAGCGACGCCGGCGCGACCTGATCCGGCTGCGTGAGACCGTGGCCCGGCTCGGCTGATCCACGCTCTGAGTTCGCCGGTGGCGACCGGCTGAGCTCGCGGGCCGGGTGGCGTTCGAGTGCGACCGCCACCCGGCTTCCGCGACCGGGACGGATGCCCGATCCGCTCGCCTCACCTGATCGGCGAACCGCCGTCGACCGGGATGGTGTGGCCGTGGATGAAGGACGCGTCGTCGCTGGCGAGGAAGCAGACCGCGCGGGCGATCTCGTGCGGCTCGCCGTACCGGCCGGCGGGCGCCTGCATGGTCAGGTCGTAGAACGGGAAGTCGCTGGTGATCTCCGCGCCCTCGAAGGCGGCGGTCTTGATCACGCCGGGGCCGATGCCCACCGCGCGGATGCCCTTGTGGCCGTAGTCGTAGGCGATCTGCTTGGTGAGCCCGATGACGCCGTGCTTGGCGGTGGTGTACTCGGCGCCGACCTCGCTGGCGACCACGCCGGACGCCGACGACACGTTGATCACCACACCGTTGCCGCGCTCCAGCATGTGCGGCAGCGTGGCCTTGGTCGCGAGGAAGACGCCCTTCAGGTCGACCTCCATGACGCGGTCCCACTGGCCGTTCTCGATCTCCAGCAGCGGCACGTACGCGCCGAACACGCCGGCGTTGTTCACCAGCACGTCGATGCGCCCGTACGCGTCGAGGGCGGCGCTCACCATGGCGCGCACCGAGTCCTCGTCGGTGACGTCGGCCGCCACCGCCACCGCGTCGCCGCCGGCTTCCTTGACGCGCGTGACGGTGGCCTCGGCGCGCTCCAGGGAGAGGTCGGAGACGACGACCTTCGCGCCCTCGGCGGCCAGCTCGACGCACATGGACATGCCGAGTCCGGAGCCGACCTGGTCCGGGCTGAAGCCGCCGCCCGTCACGAGCACAACCTTGTCTGTCAATCCACGCACTGTGCTGTCTCCCGTCTGTCGATGACCGTGCGTCCGGCACGGCTGACCGTTCGGATGAATGGCCCTCATCTTTACGTACAGATTAGCTGCTCAGAGGGGGTGCGCCCACCGGTGCGCGGCCCACTACGGTGTGACGAAGATCGTGAACGCTGCTCCGGTCCGGAAGGGGTAGGGACAGCACCACCCCCGGGTCGGGGGCCTACTGGCTTATCCACGGCGACGATCAACGACAGAATCAGTGACGGAGGGCCGCGTAGTAGAGCGCGGCTCGAGGCACCGGGGAGCGACATCGGATGAGTTCTTCGACGTTGGCGGCACCGGAGGGACGGCGGGGCAGCGACTACGCGCGGCTGTCCCGCCGGATCGCCGAGGCAGGACTGCTCGAGCGGCGGCCCGGCCGGTACGCATTGCGGATCGCGCTCACGCTGGGCGCCTTCGTGGCCGGCTGGGTCGTCGTGGCGCTCGTCGGCGACTCGTGGTGGCAGTTGCCGCTGGCCGTCGTGATGGCGGTGGCGACCACGCAGGTGGCGTTCCTCGGCCACGACGCCGGGCACCGGCAGATGTTCCGGCGGCGCGGGCCCAGCGAGGCAGCCGGGCTGGTCGCCGGCAACCTCGCCGTCGGACTCAGCTACGGCTGGTGGGTGGACAAGCACAACCGTCACCACGCCAACCCGAACCACACCGACGAGGACCCGGACGTCGGCGCGGGCGCGCTGGTCTGGACGTACGAGCAGGCGACTGCCACGCGCGGCCTGAGCCGGTGGATGGCCCGCCGCCAGGCGTGGCTGTTCTTCCCGCTGCTCCTGCTGGAAGGGTTCGCGCTGCACGTGGCGAGCGTGCAGGCGCTGGTCGGCCGGGAGCCGGACGGCCGGTGGCGGGTGCCGATGCGGCACCGGGCCGTGGAGGCGCTGCTGCTCGCCGCGCACGCCGCCGGCTACCTCGGGCTGCTGTTCGCGGTCATGTCCCCGGCCAAGGCGCTGCTGTTCGTGGCCGTGCACCAAGGGCTCTGGGGTCTCTACATGGGCTGCTCGTTCGCCCCGAACCACAAGGGCATGCCGATGCCGACCGACGAGGACGCCCTCGACTACCTGCGTAAGCAGGTGCTCACCTCACGCAACGTCCGCGGTGGCCGGTTCGTCGACCTGGCGCTCGGCGGCCTGAACTACCAGATCGAGCACCACCTCTTCCCGAACATGCCCCGCGCCAACCTGCGCCGCGCCCGGCCGCTGGTCATGGCGTACTGCGCCGAGCAGGGCGTCCCGTACGCGGAAACCGGGCTGATCGAGTCGTACCGGCAGGCGCTGGCGCACCTGCACGACGTCGGCCGCCCGCTGCGCGCGGGCTGACCCGACCGGCTGCCGGTAGGGTCGTCGCATGGTGGAGGGCGCGCCACGCCGGTGGCGCGCGGCGCGCCGGGGCCGACGGCCCCGGCCGCGTCACGGGACGACATCGTGCGGAGCTGCGGCATGAGATTCGAGATCAGCAAGGTGCTCGACGCCATCGAGGGACGGGTCTGCACCGATCCGTCGCTGGCCCGGGCCGTGGTCGACCTGGCCGAGGTCATCCGCTGGCAGAACCTGGACGGCGGTCGGCCGGCCAGCCTGCTGCGGCTCGGCATGGTGATCGACGCGCTGTCCCGGCAGATCGGCGAGGACAGCGTCCCGGTCTACGCGATCGTGCACCGGGCGCTGCTGTCCGACGCCGACCTGACCTCCAACGAGCGGATGGTGGTCCGCCGCTGGGCCGACGACGGCCTGGTGGAGGTGCTCGATCAGCCCGGTGACCGGATGCTTGAGGTGGCCGACCTGCTGGGCCTGCCGGTGCTCACCCGGGCCCGGCTGGACGGCCTCGTCGGCCGGTACCCGTGGGTCGGGCAGGCGGGCCGCGTGCTCGCCCCGGTGCCCGGCGCCGGTGGGCCGGTCTTCATCGCGCACGTCGGCGGCGGCCAGGACCCGGCCACCGGCAGCCGCTCACCGGCGGGTGTCAAGCTGCTCTCCCGGAAGTGGCGCTGCCCCGAGCCGGGTTGCGCGCTGTTCGGCGGCGGCGGGGGCGGCGGCGCGTTCGCCGACCTGGCCGCCGTGGACCGGGTGCCGGCCGAGCAGCCGCCGCCCACGCTGCGCACCGGCGCGCCGACCTGCCCCCGGCACGGCGCGCGGCTCTCCGACGCCGGTCCGCGCCCACGTGCCGAGGTGCTCGCGGTGCGCATCGGTGGGCTGGTCCGCAAGCGGTTCGTGCTCACCGAGACCGAGCCGGTGCCGGTCGGCCGGGCGCCGGAAGGGCCGGGCGCGGTGACCCTCGGCCAGTGGCTCAACGACGAGGCCCGGCGCTGGATCAGCCGCAGCCACATCCGGTTGGAGCTGCGGGTGGGCGAGGTGGTGGTCACCGACACCAGCACCAACGGCTCCGGCGTGCGACCGGGCGGCTCGATGGCGGAGAACGAGCGGATCGCCCTGCCTCCGCAGCAGTCCCGGGTGCTCGGCGAGGGTGACCTGGTCGAGCTGTACCCGGGTGTGCAGGTGGGCCGCGCCGCACAGATGAGCAGCGACGCCACGTACACCCCGAACTCGGTGATGGCCGAGGCGCCGACCATGGCGATGCGGCTGCCGCGTCAGTGACCCGCGTGCGAAGGCGCCGGGACCGTCGTGGTCCCGGCGCCTTCTCGCGTACGACCTCAGGCGGCCAGCACGGCGGCGAGCTGCGCCACCGCGTGGTCGATCTCGTCCTCGGTGATCACCAGCGGCGGGGCGAGCCGGATGGTCGAGCCGTGCGTGTCCTTGGCGAGCACACCCCGCTCCATCAGCAGCTCGCACGCCTGCCGGCCGGTCATCAGCTCCGGGTCGATGTCCAGCCCGGCCCACAGGCCGCGCCCGCGTACCGCCACCAGGCCCTTGCCGATCAGGCCGCGCAGGCCGGCGTGCAGCCGCTCACCCAGCTCGGCCGAGCGCCGCTGGAACTCGCCGGTGGCCAGCAGCCGGACCACCTCGGTCGCGACCGCGCACGCAAGCGGGTTGCCGCCGAACGTCGAGCCGTGCTGGCCCGGCCGGAGCACGCCGAGCACGTCGGCGTTCGCGGCCACCGCCGAGACCGGCACGATGCCGCCGCCGAGCGCCTTGCCCAGCAGGTACATGTCCGGCTCGACGCCCTCGTGCTCGCAGGCGAACGTCGCGCCGGTGCGCCCCAGACCCGACTGGATCTCGTCGGCGACGAACAGCACGTTCCGCTCGGTGCAGACCCGGCGCACGCCCGGCAGGTAACCCTCCGGCGGCACCACGACGCCCTGCTCACCCTGGATCGGCTCCAGCAGCACGGCCACCGTGTTCTCGTCGATCGCCTCGGTCAGCGCGGCCAGGTCGCCGTAGGGGACCACTGTGAAACCCGGGGTGTACGGCCCGAAGTCGGCGCGCGCGTCCTCGTCGGTGGAGAAGCTGACGATGGTGGTCGTACGACCGTGGAAGTTGCCCTCCGCCACCACGATGTTGGCCTGGCCCGGCGTGACGCCCTTGACCTGGTAGCCCCACTTGCGGGCGACCTTGATGCCGGTCTCCACCGCCTCGGCGCCGGTGTTCATCGGCAGCACCAGGTCCTTGCCGCAGAGCGCGGCCAGCTCCCGGCAGAAGTCGGCGAACTGGTCGTGGATGAACGCCCGGCTGGTGAGCGTGAGCCGGTCGAGCTGCGCGTGGGCGGCCTCGATCAGCTTCGGGTGCCGATGGCCGAAGTTCAGCGCCGAGTATCCCGCCAGGCAGTCCAGGTAGCGGCGGCCGTCCACGTCGGTCAGCCAGGCGCCCTCGGCCGACGAGATCACCACGGGCAGCGGGTGGTAGTTGTGCGCCGTGTGACGCTCCGCGTCCCGGACCGCGGACGGAGTCCGCAGCATGTCGTCGATGATCACTTGCTCGCCTTTCCCTGACGGAGTCGCAACGTGCAGCACTTCGGTCCGCCGCCGGCCTTGCGCAGCTCGGACAGGTCGATGCCGATGGTCTCGTAGCCCCGGTCGCGCAGCTTCGCGGCGAGGTCGGTGGCCTGCGCGGGCAGCACCACGTGCCGGCCGTCGCTGACCGCGTTCAGCCCCAGCACCTCGGCGTCGGCCATGGTGGCGTGGATGGCGTCCGGGAACAGCCGGCGCAGCACCGCCCGGCTGCCGGGGGAGAACGCCTCCGGCAGGTACGCCACGGTGCGCTCGTCGAGCACGGTGAGCGCGGTGTCCAGGTGATAGAAGCGGGGGTCCACCAGCTGCATGGTCACCACCGGGTAGCCGAAGGTCTCCTGGAGCTGTGCGTGCGAGGCGTGCGCGGTGCGGAACCCGGTGCCGGCGAGCAGGTGGTCACCGGCCAGCAGGACGTCGCCCTCGCCCTCGTTGACGTGCTTCGGGTCGTACATCTCGAAGCCGGCGGCCTCGAACCAGGCCCGGTACGCGGGCGCCTCGTCGGCGCGCTGCGGGTCGCGGAACTGCACCGCCATGGCCTTGTCGTCGATCACGGTGCCGCCGTTCGCGGCGAAGACCATGTCCGGCAGGCCGGCGACCGGCTCGATCAGCTCGACCTCGTGGCCCAGGTCGAGGTACGTGCGGCAAAGCTGCTCCCACTGCCGGATCGCCAGGTCGGCGTCGACCGGGGCGGTCGGGTCCATCCACGGGTTGATCGCGTAGTCGACGGCGAAGTACGTCGGCCGGCACATCAAAAAGCGCTGGCGGATGGCGTCCATCGTCATGTCGTGCTCCCAGGGTCGGGCGCGCCCGGCCACCGTCGGCCCACGGGCTGGCGCCGTGGTCCAACGTTATGCGGCCCAGGTAGACGATATCCACCGCGAGAAGTTGCGTTCGGCAGCGAATCGTTGCGTTGAAGCGCTCAGCAGCGAACGATCATTGCGCCGACGCCGGACACACTTCGGGGGCGGCGAACCGCCGCCCCCGAAAGAGGTGTTGCCCGTCCGGTGAACCACCAGAACTGATCGGGCTCGCCGGCCCTGCCGGCGATCGGGACTGTGCCCGTCAGAACCAGCTGCCAAACTGTGAGTCAAGCCACTCGCGGAAGCGGCCCACCCAGTCGCCGTCGGTGGTCGGCCAGTCGAACTGGCCGGTCATCGCCACGATGCCGAGCACCACAGCGGCCAGGCCGACCACGATGCCGATCAGCGCGTCGGTCTTGCCCGCCACGTGCCGGCGACGGGTGGCGATCAGGCCCAGCACCGCCAACACGGCGCCGGCCGCGCCGACGCCGATGCCGTACCCGGCGAGCGTGCCGGAGAGCACGAACAGCGCGCCGACCACCGACACGATCAGGCCGAGCGTGGCGAGCAGGCTGGCCCGGGGACGCTTCGTGGTGTACGGCTCCGGCCGGTCCACCCGGCCGTCGCCGTCGGTGTCCGTACCGTCGGGGCGGCCGTCCCGGTCCAGGTCGGTGCGGTCCGGGCGGCCGTCGCGGTCCAGGTCGGTACGGTCGGCACGGCCGTCGCGGTCCAGGTCGGTGGTGCGCTCGACGGCGGGCGCCGCGCCGGCAGTCCGCGCGTCGGTCACCGGAACGGTCCGCGTGTCGGCGTCGGTCCGGCGGCCGGTGACCGCACGCGCCGCCGCGCCCCGGTCCGCGGCCCGCCGCCGCGCCTCCGCGTCCCGCTCGTCGTCGGCCGCCACGGTCCGGCCGTCGGTCGTCGCCGTCCGGCCGTCGGTGGTGGCGGCGCCGAGGTCGCGTGCGTCCCGGCCGGTCGCCGCCTCCCGGTCGCGCTCGTCGTCGGTGGCGGTGGCGGCGCTGCGGTACGTGGTCCGCTCCTCGTCGCGGTCGGTGACCACGGGCCGGTCGGCCGGCTGCTCGGCAGTCCGGTCGCGCTCGTCGACCACGCCGTCGCCGTTGGTATCGGTACTGGTCGCCGGAGGGTTCCGGCGGGACAAGATATTCACGATGGCACCTCCTGATCCAGGCGCGGAGGCCGCGCATGACAGGAAGGAAGTACCCAGGTGTGCCGAAATCGACACCCGCGGTCGCTCCGCACGCTCCGACGACCCGGCCGGAGCGTGCGGAGATCGCCGCCGGTCAGGACACGGTGCGTGACCACTGCTGGTTGGTGCCCGCACCGCAGGTGTACTGCTGGACGTCCGCGCCGTCGCCGGTGCCGGCGTTGACCACGTCCAGGCACTTGCCGCTGTGCCGGGCCCGCAGCTGGAACCAGCCGTCGCGCGCGGCCCACTGCCACTGCTGGTTGGCGCCGCTGCCGCAGGTGTACTGGATGATGTTGGCGCCGTCGGCGGTGCTCGCGTTGGCGACGTCGAGACACTTTCCGCTGGCGGCGTTGACGAGGCGGAACCAGCCGCCGCCGGCGTCCTGGAACTCCCACCTCTGGTTCCCGCCGCCGTTCCAGCTCCACTGCTTGACCTCGGCGTTGTTAGCCGTGGAGCCGTTGATCACGTCCAGCACCCGGCCGCTGTGCCGGGCCGTGACGCGGTGGTACGCGGGCGAGTTGCCGGTGACGGTGCCCGCCGCCGTGTCGACGGTGACGGACGGGTACCAGGTCAGGCTCATGCTGGTGGCGGTCGGGAAGCTGATCGGCAGCCACACGTACTGGGAGTCGTTGGCCGGGCCGCCCCACGCTCCGGCCCACCTGTCACCCAGATAGAGGTAGCTGGTGCCGGAGGTGCCCTGGATCGGCAGCACGAACGCCGGCTGCGAGTTGAACGTGGTGCCGTTGCCCACGTCGGTCCAGCCGCTCCACGGTCCCGAGATGCTGGGCGCGGTGGCGTACCGGGCCTGGTTCGGGCTCCAGCCCGTCGCCCCCGACGTCAGCAGGAAGTAGGTGCTGCCCCGCTTGAACATCGCCGGCGCCTCGCGGTGCGCGCCGTCCCAGAAGTTGCCCACCAGAGTGGCCACGTTGAGGTAGTCCGACGTGAGCCGGTAGATGTTCAGGTCGTAGTTGTCGTCGGCGGCCGAGATCATGTACGCGGTGCCGTTGTCGTTGTAGAGCGTGATGTCGCGGGACATGTGCTGTCCGAACGGCCGGAAGCTGCCTTGGTACGTGTAGGCGCCGTCCACAGTGGACGACGAGGCGACCGCCGCCCGCGCCTCGTTGTAGTCGGACCCGTTCTCCTTGTGCATCCACATCACGAACCGGCCGGTGGCGGCGTTGTAGATGACCTTCGGCCGTTCGATGTTGGAGACACGTAGTTCGGCCGCCGACGACTGGGTGAGCACGTTGTTGCGGAACTCCCAGGTGCGCAGGTCCGTCGAGCGGTAGACGGAGACCGCCCGGAACGTGTTGTCCGGGTTGCGGTTCTCGCCGAACCAGTAGTAGTAGTCGCCGACCTTGAGGACGCCGCCGCCGTGGGCGTGCACCACGGCGCCGGTGGTGTCGGTGAACTGGGTGCCGTTGGTGACCGTCACCGGCGCCGCCAGCGCGCCCGCCGCCGGTCCCAGCACCGTCGCCGCCAGGGCCACCGTGAGCGCCAGCCCGGCCGCCAAGAGGCGGCCGGTGCCGCCGGGTCGCGTCTTCCACCCCATGCCGGTCACCGCCCGCAGACCGGCGTTATGGTGGCGGGCGCCGCGCTGGCCGCCACGAGCAGGCCGAACGTGGTCGAAGCGCCGGGCGCCAGCGTGCCGTTCCAGGAGGCGTTACGGACCGCGACGTCCTGGCCGGAGCCCTCGGCCACCCCGCCCCAGATCGACTGGATGCGCTCGTCACCGGACCACCGCCACGAGACCAGCCAGCCCGGTACCGGCTCGGTGCCGTCGTTGCGCACCGTCACCGTGGCCACGAAGCCGCTGCCCCACCTGCTGTCGATGGTGGCCGTCGCGGAGCAGGTTCCCGACGTCCGGGCCGGTCCGCCGATGACGTACGGATCCCGTCCCCCCTTGGTGTCGCCGAACCGGAACCAGTACTCGGTGCCCGGGGCCAGGCCGCCGATCGTCACCGTCCCCGACCGTTCCGGCCCGGTGACCGCCTCGGCCACCGGGTCGCGCCACGCGGTGGCGTCCTCGCGGCTGGTGAAGAGGCTGACGAGGAGCGGCGGGTCGTAGCCGCAGGGCGGGCTGAGCACCATCCAGTAGGTGATGGTGAGGCTGGTCGTGGTGGCCCCGGTCACCTGGCCGGTGACCGGCAGCGCCGGCGGGCACGCGAACGTGGGCGTGGGTATGGGCGTCGGCGTCGCCGCCATGGCGGGCGTCACCGTCGTGGTGGCGGGCGACCGGACGACGCCGGACGAGGCGGCCCAGCCGGTCAGGGTGAGGGCGGCGGCCAGTGCCGCGCCGAGCGTACGGAGCATCTGTTTCTCCCGAGCTGGGGGCGCCGGGGGCGGTCGGCGCCGGAGTGGTGGTGGACCGCGATGTCGCCGCCGTAGCGGCACGGCGGAGCGCCGGAGAGGACTGCCCGGCACCGGGGTGGCGCATCACCCCGCGCTTGTCCCTCCGGCGAGATCGAGCGGCTCGCACTGGCTCCCGAGCGCTACCGCCGCCAGTCTTTCAGTCGACGGACATCGATTCAATGTCGTCCCAGGACCCGACGTCGCCGGCGGTCCGATCTGCTGACTACGCTTGGCCGTTGTGCCAGAGGGACACACCATCCACCGCCTCGCCGCCCGGCACGCCGAGCTGTTCGCGGGCGACAAGGTGCACGCAGACAGCCCGCAGGGGCGCTTCGCCGAGGGCGCGGCCCGCCTCAGCGGCACCGTCCTGGACGGCACCGAGGCGTACGGCAAGCACCTGCTGCACCACTACGCGGGTGAGCTGACGCTGCACGTCCACCTGGGGCTGTACGGGAAGTTCGCCGACGGGGCCGGGGAGCCGCCGGCCCCCGTCGGGCAGGTGCGGCTGCGCCTGCACAGCGATCGGAACTGGCTGGAGCTGCGTGGCCCGACCGCCTGCGAACTGCTGACCCCGCCCGAGGTGGCGGCGCTGCGCGACCGGCTCGGACCCGACCCGCTGCGCACCGACGCCGACCCCGACCGGGCGTACGCGCGGATCCGGCGCAGCCCCACCCCGCTCGCCGCGCTGCTGCTGGACCAGTCGGTGGTGGCCGGCACCGGCTTGATCTTCGTGACCGAGGCGCTGTTCCGGGCCGGCCTGCCGCCGCTGCTGCCGGGCCGCGACCTGAGCACGGCTGGCTGGGTCGAACTCTGGGCGGACCTGGTGACGCTGATGACCCGCGCGGTCGAGCGGGGCCGGATCGACACGGTGCGCGACGCCGACCTGCCGGAGGTCACCGGCCGGGCGCCGCGCGTCGACCGGCACGGTGGCGAGGTGTACGTCTACCGCCGCCCCGGCGCGCCCTGCCACGTCTGCGGCACCGAGGTGAGCCGGGGCACGCTGGCCGGGCGCAACCTGTACTGGTGCCCCACCTGCCAGGCGGGCTGACTCACATCTCGTCGAGCAGCCAGCGGGCCGCCTCGACATTGCCGGGGAAGACCTGGTCGCCGCCGATGCTCCAGGCCACCGTCTGGCCGATCGCCCAGCCGCGTACCCGCTCCCGGTCCAGGCCCAGCTCGGCGCTGAGGCGGTCGAGCCGGTGCCGGACGGCCGCCGGAGAGTGGCCCAGTTCGGCGCCGCGCACCAGCGGCACCACAGCGAACTCCCGCTCGCCGACGAGCGGCTTCGGGTCGATGACCAGCCACGGATCGCGTCCGGCCGCCAGGATGTTGCCGGCATGCAGGTCCTGGTTGACCAGCACCTGCTCACCCTGGCTCGGCGCCAGTTCGGTGAGCAGTCCGAGCGCGGCGTCGAGCAGTCGCCGCTCGTACGGGCGGTTGGCCCGCCGCCAGTTGCCCGGCATCCGCTCCGCCCAGCCGGCCGCCTCCTCGGCGAGCGGAGTGAACGGCGGCCCGGCCGGCACCCCGAGGCGGGGCAGCAGCTCGACCGCCACGTCCAGCGCGGCGTCGGGCGGCAGGCCGTACAGCGGGGTGCCGGGGTCGCAGCGCTCGACCAGCAGCGCGCGCCGGCCCGGGTCGTGGGCGAGCAGCCGGATCGCGCCCCGGCCGTCCCAGTGCGCCAACGCGGTGGCCCCGTGGCGGCTGTCGTCGTCCGGGTACTGGAGCTTCAGCACCGCCCGCGTCCCGTCGGGCATCGTCGCGGGCAGCGCGAGGGACGCGAACGCGTACCCGAACGGCGGCCCGATCGTCAGCTCCCACCGCGCGACGCACGCGGCGAGCCGGTCCGGCAGCTCCGCGAGCCACGCCCGCCCGGTCTCCGTCCGCTCGACCCAGCGCAGGCTCTCGGGAATGTCATACCGCATCCGGCCATCCTGGCCCAGCGAGGCGCCCAGCGCCGCCCGGCCCTCTCAGGGAACGCCGAACCTGCTCACCGGCGACGAGGTGGCCCAGATGGCCGCGTCTCCCCACCACCTCGCCGAGGTGGCGGCATCATCACCCATGATCACCACCAGTTCGGCGAGATGGTGGTGTCGCGGAGCCGCTGATGCCACCACCTCGGCGAGCTGGTGTTGATCAAGCTCGGCGCTGTTGGCCTGCGGGCACCGCTCGGCACCGGTGTCGACCAAGGGGTTCGTGTCACCGGAGCGCGAGGAACCCGTCCCAAACTCCTTGATCAACTAGCGGGCATGGAGGGGCTGGTGCGGGGTGTGGGCCGGGCGGGGGTGTCGGTGTGACCTGACGCCGGGGAGCCGGGCCGGGGAAGTCGTCGTGCCCGGCCCGTGCCCGTCGGTCCACCGCCCGTCCGGGACGGTAATCATGCCCGGCTTTACCGCGCGTCCGGCCTGCGGTGCGTCCGGCTTACCGTGCGTCCGGTCGGCCGTGCGTCCGGCCTACCGCCCGTTCGGGGTTTGGGTAGGGCGGCGTCGGCGAGCCAGCAGCATCAAACCGGCGCCGACGATCATGAGAGCCGCGCCGCCGGCCACCAGCGGGGCGGTGGCGGCACCGGTGATCGGAAGCCCGCCGGTGCCGCCACCGGCGGTGCCGCCGCCACCGCCCCCGCCGCCGTCGGGCCGCGGCTCGCCGCCGGGTGTCGACACGCGTACGGTGACCACCTCGGAGACGCCCACCAGCGCCGGGTCCTGGTTGGGAATGACCACCCGGTAGCGAAGGGTGCCGGGCGTTTTCGGTGTGACGGCCATGCGATACGCGCCGAGGTCATTGCTCGACGTGCCGGCCACCTTCCGCCACGTCCGGCCCTGAAGTTGCTGAAGCTGGAGCTGCCACGAGGCGGCGGGCTTGACCATGCCGGTGAAGGTGACTGTGGTGCCCGGAGTGACCGTGGTGCGGTTCGCTTTCACCGCGACGATCGGCTTCACCCGAGGGTGGAGAGTCCTGACGACGATGTAGTCCGGTGCGACCGCGGTGTTCGAGGGCCGCACGATGCCGACGCACCTTACGAAGGGGTCGCCCTTCGGGTAGAGGCGGGAGAACGTGCCGTCGGCCCGGGTGGTGCCGTTTGGCTCGCTGCGAAGTTCCCAGCAGGCGTTGTCGCTGCCGAAGAAGATTGGCTGGTTGCCGATGCCCTCGCCGGTGTCCTCGTAGTAGAACCGCCCCTCCACCGTCAGCGGGCCGTCACCGACCAGCGGATCCGGGCTGAGGCGCATGGTGACAGCGGGCCGGTGGGTGCCGGTGACGACGAGGGTGGTGTCCGCCGAGGCGGGCGGGTCGACGTCGAGCCGGTTGGCGGCGGCGTCCACGGCGACCAGGCGGCTGACCTCCCAGGTGCCGTTCCAGGTCGACGGCACCTGGATCGTCGCGCTCCAGGTGCCGTCCTGCGGGGTGCCGGCGGTGAGCGACAGCTCGGCACCGTCGGCGCGGTCGGAACCGACGAGACGCAGAGCGACCGACGGCACCATGGTGCCGTCCATCTCGGTGCTCGGCACGACGCCGGTGTCGTCGGTCAGGTGCGCGCTCACCGTCACCGGCACCAGGTCGACGCCCGCGACGGAGACCGCGTCGGGGGAAACCGTGACGTCCACAAGCACCGGTGGCGTCTGGTCCGCCGCGGCGGCCGGGGAAGCCGTGGCGGCTGCGGTAGGCCCGGCGGTTGCGGGAGGTGCAGCCGCGGCGACTCCGCCGGGTAGCAGGAGGAGAACCGTCGCAGTCACGCGCCACACTCGCATGTCGGTGCCCCTTCCGAGGTCGACCCGTAACGGAGAGTTGTCCTGTCGGTACCGTACTCCGTCGATGCGTTGCCGGCTGCCCCGTCGACCTGTCGATTCGCCGGGACGGTCGGCCGAGGCCCTCGGCCGACCCGCCCTCCGACCCGGCCGGCGGCTCACCGCAGCCGGCGGATGTCCCCGTACGCCCGGTAGAAGCCGCCCCGGCCGGACTCGCGGATCTCGGTGACCAGGAAGCGCGCGCCCGGCTCGCGGATGCCCTTGGGGAACTGCACCGGCCAGTCCCGCCGGTAGCCGTCGGCCAGGACGTGGACGCGCAGCCGACCGCCCTGATCGACGCACTGCACCAGCACCCCGTCGCGGTCGTCGGTGGTCACCTCGACAGACGTCCAGGCGGCCGGTTCGGGCAGCCGGGCCGGCGCCTTGACGTCGACCACGTCCGGCACGCTGCCGGCCTCGGCCGCCCGGATCGCCGCCTCGCTCGCGTCGATGCAGGCCAGGTGGCCGCTCGTGGTGACCACGTAGAGCCGGTTGTCGTGGTACTGCATCGAGTA